>NZ_JBLGTY010000011.1:0-110772 GCF_047470845.1 Candidatus Enterococcus avicola
CCTTTTAAGGGGCTAGCGAGTGGTGAGCCCTTCTAGGGCTGTTAAAAAGCCACCCGTTTCACGGGTGGATATTTACTTTAGATCAAGAATAGAAGAAACGGATCAAGATCCCACCTAAAATCAGCACGATCGCACCGCATAAACGGTTGGCCATTTGGGCAAAAGCAATCATTTCCATTCTATCAGAGGCAGACAATACAGCGATATTGCCTGTTCCCCCCATGGAGTTGTTGATCATACCGGCGCCAATTGCGGTTTCAACGGGGTACATCCCCAATACCATCCCGAAGAACCAGCTGGCAGCCCCCATAGATACGACACTGGTTAGGCAAAGCACGACAAATTGCCAAGTAAAGGCAGAAGCCAATGTTGACAGATCGATCAATGCCAAACCAATCCCCGCCAAGACCGCATGGGTCAAATTCGTCATCACAACATTGTTGAACATCACCACAGAATCTTCGAGTTTCTTAGGGACAATGTTCAAGGCTTTTAGAATAAAGACAATCACGATCATAAAGGCATACTCGTGAATTTTAGGGAAAAAGTCGCTTAAAATCGCACCAACGACCAACAGTGAGAAGGAAAACAGCATCCCGACCCCGATTTGTTGGGCATCAAGCGTTATTTTTGGTTTTTCTAATTCTTCTTTCGTGGCATTGATCAGTGTACCATGGCCATTGTATTTGGTTTTAGCAAAGGCCTTTGCGATAAATAAAGCACCAATAATGGCAAGAATATTCCCGAAAGTAACTGCTGGCGCTAATTGAGAAAAGATGGCGGCTTGATTGCCGTTTGCCAAGCCATCAGCATAAATTTGTGAAAGTGGGGTGATTCCCGCCCCCATCCCGCCAGACATCATTGGTAGAGACACATACATCACCGAATCAGCAAAGCCATTGCCTAGCAGCATACCGACAAGACCGACGGAGAAAAAGCCTACTACCATAGTGATCAAAGCAACAGGAATGAATTTCGTAGAAGCTTTCACCAACAAATTACGGTTCATACCTAAAATCGAGCCGCAAATCAAAGCGGCAATATAGAAATCAAGAAAGCCAAAACCGCCCCCCATGAAGTCACTGACCGCGTCAATGACTTTCGTGGGTACGAGATGGAAGGAGGCTAAAAGGGTGGCACCAAGCAGGGTAAAAACTGACCCACCGCCAAGATAAGAATTCATGATCGGGAGTTTTTCCCCAATGAAATACAGCAGGTGTCCTAAGGCAACCAGTAAAATGGTGATCCCAACCATATTTAATGGCAACTTGTCTAAGGCAATCGCACTGAATATGACAACCATGAAAAAGAGATACAAGGGAAGACTAATTCCCGAAATCGTCATCGTTTTTAATTTATTCATTTTTCAGACCTTCCTAGTATGTTGGATACCATTTAAGATTTTGGACAGCTTTTGCCATATCGGTTTCTTGCGCTTGGGCTAATCCTTGTTCTTTGGCTTTATTGGCAACTGCTTCAGCCACTTTGATAGAAACGTCCGCAACGTATTCAAATGGTGGAAGAACAGGTGCACCGGGTTGGCTCAAATCAACCAAACCACTTAATGAGTGAGCAGCGGCACCAATCATTTCGTCGGTCAAGAGAGAGGCTTCTGAAGCCAACATACCTAATCCTAGACCAGGATAGATCAAGGCGTTGTTTGCTTGACCGATTTGGTAGTCGACCCCTTTGTATTGGATCGTTCCTGAAGGGACACCGGTTGCTACAAAGGCTTTTCCATCAGACCATTCGATCACTTGCTCAGCTGTTGCTTCTAATTTTTTTGTTGGATTCGAGATAGGGAAAATCACTGGACGAGCAGTGTTTTCACACATCGCTTCCACAACTTCTTTGGTAAAGGCACCGGCATTGGTTGAAGTACCGACCAAAATCGTTGGTTTTGCGACTTTAATGACATTGATCAATTGCGTCATATCGCCAGCATTGGCAAAGTCAGCCCGTTTTTTGGCAAATGGTTTTTGTGCAGGAGTCAAATCGGACATATCATCGAACAAAAGCCCTTGTTTGTCAACCATAAAGAAATGATTGTAGGCTTCTTCTTCTGAAAGCCCTTCGCTGACCATTTCGGCATGGACTCGACTGGCAATCCCAGCACCAGCGGAACCACCGCCATAACATAAGTAGACTTGATCCGTTAATTTTTCACCTGTAATATCCAGTGCACCGAAGATACCGCCCAGCACAACGATTCCCGTTCCTTGGATGTCATCGTTAAAAGTTGGAATCGTTTGTTTGTATTTGTCCAAAATCGTTGCAGCATTTGAACGGCCAAAGTCTTCCCAATGCAAGTAAAGTTTAGGGAACAATGATTCTGCCGTTTGAACAAATTGATCGATGAATTGGTAGTAGGCATCACCGTAGACACGTTCTTGACGATTGCCTAGATACAAATGATCCTCTAACAATTCTTTACGGTTGGTCCCAGCATCGATCACGATTGGTAAAACAGAAGCAGGGTCGATCCCAGCAGCTGCTGTATAAATCATCAATTTACCGACAGAAATATCGACACCTTGGACACCCCAGTCACCAATCCCAAGAATTCCTTCAGCGTCAGTGGCTACGATCAAGCGAATGTCCCGATCGCCAGCGGCGTTTTTCAACGTTTCTTCGATGTTTTCTGGATGATTGATATCTAAGTATGCTGCATATTGAGGATCAACGAATAGGCGGCTGTAATTTTCAATTGTATCAGCAATCGTTGGATCATAGACGATCGGATTGAATTCAACGATATGTTGGTTGAACAAATAGTAGAACAATGTCCGATTGGTATTAAAAATCTCCATTAAAAAGTGACGTTTTTCAATGTCTGATTCTTTGGTGACATATTGCAAATAGGCTTGTTCTGCTTGTTCTTCGATCGTTTGCACGTGTGGGGGCAATAAACCGATCAGCCCTAGTTCTTTTCGTTCTTCTTGTGTAAACGCGGTTCCTTTGTTTAAAAATGGGTTATTTAAAATGTCATGTGCTTTCATTATGTTCCTCCAATGGATATATTTTGAGTACTCGTTCATTTCCATTAGCTACTTTAATCCTTGCATGGAATTATAGTCAACTATCGGTGGTATAATAAAAATTATTTATAACAAAACCGATGCGAGCTTGAATCGGCTAAGGGAGAAATCAGACGATGAACATACGAGATTTAGAATACTTTAACGCTTTGGCAGAGATGCTTTCTTTTACGCAAGTGGCGCATAAATTTGCCGTCAGTCAACCAACCGTCAGCTACGCTATCAAACGCTTGGAAGAGCATTATGGCTGTGATTTGATCGTGCGAGAAGCCTCTCATCGCTCCATCTCATTGACCACAGAGGGGGAAATTTTGAAGGCTCATGCGCAATATATCTTAGATGAATTTGTGACCTTGCACCGAGCCATCGACCATGCTAAAAACAACCGGACCCACATCGGCTTGCCGCCAATCATTCGTTCCAAAGTTTTTTCAAAACTCTTAGATGAAAAAGAGATCATCCGCTTTATTTCGAATTTCCACTTAGTATCTGGGGGATCCAATGAATTGCTTTCGAAACTATTGTCAGGAAAAATCGATTTTAGCTTGCTGGGCAGTGTCAATCCCCTCGTCCACCCGAATCTGCAGGTGAAATTATTGCACCAACAAGAGTTTTTTATCTTTGTGTCAAAAGAAAATCCATTGGCAGAAAAAAAGGAAATCTCATTCGAAGAAGCTGCCGAATATCCCTTTATCCTATTGGAAAAAGGCTATACCCACATGCGCGCCTTTCAGAATTTAAGTGAGAAATCAAAGAAGAAGCCAGAAGTCCCCTTTTATTTTTCAGACGTTCAGACGATTGGCCAGCTGGTCAGTTCCAATATCGGCATTACCTTGATGACCGAATTTCCTGTGTTTCAAGAAATGGAAGGCTTAGTGAAAATACCACTAGTCCCTGAAGATAAGGAAATCTTTTATATTCAATATGCCTATTTAAAGAGTGCGATGTTGAATCAAGAAGTTCAGAAGTTGATCAGGATCTTGGATGAGCTGTCTTGGGAGGATGAAGGGTGAGGAATGGGGATCTCTTGAGGTAAGGTCGGAGAAAAATGGTGTCAGTATGTGTTCTTGAGGTAAGAAAAATCTTTCAAAGTAGATAAAACGAGGGAATGGTTCCTTTAAACGATGAAACGAGAAAAATTTCCCTTTATTTTAGCCCTTTTTATCGCATGAAAAAACGCTAAAAACCTTGATAAATCTCGGTTTTTAGCGTGGATTTTTGGTATAATAGTAGGACAGTAAAGTTTGTGACGGTGGCTATCTTTTGAAAGGTGGTGGTGCTTATGAAAGTAAGTGCTCACTCTTTAGAAAGGAGAAGCCTTTTGTCTGTAGCTGAAGCATTAGGACTAATGATTAGTTTCGGTTCTTTAATCGCAACGATTATCTTTGGCATCCTAACTGCAGCAAAAAACGACAAAAAAAAGTAACCAGTCACTAAACTTTGGCGAGTTGACTGATTACTAAAATAATATAAAACTTGCCACCGTCTTAAACGGTGCTGTAGGGGAGTTGTTCACGCAACTCCTCTTTACACAGTAATTATAGCAAGATTTCGGTGAGATATCAATCATTGACGCTACAGACGTGCTATTGCACGTCTATTTTTTTGCCCTCCTAAGTGGTGGGGAGCAGCTGGAAGGTGGAGGGCAAAAAAGATCGCTTTTCTTTCTTAAAAATTTCTAAGTACTACCATTGTTCCATAATTTAATAACACATTTTCTCGGTATTATTAATCTATCGGGTACTTAAAATATCTTTCATGTGCATGAAGAAACTGAATGAACAATGGAAAATACCAATAACGCCCTACAATCGGCGCTTATACTGGCTGCCTAGCTGGACAAAATGTGATTGCGGTGAGTTAGTAAAACAAGTTTATGTGAAAAAAGGGGATTTTTTCTATCCTGATGGGCTTTTTAAGTAACGCTGCGACGGTTGAGAATCTGCAATTTACGCAAAGAAAAGAAGAGTTAGGTATTTTTAAGAAGAACGAAGCAAAGGCAATCCTTGATGCCATACATGCACTATAAGATGAAGAGGATGTGATCCGCAAAACTTTTACAGATAGCGGTCATGTTGACTGGGTATCTGGAACGTATTTTGATTTTGAGATTGCAAAATTAACGTTTGAATAATTACTGAAGGAATGGTCAAAACCAATTAGAGGAGGAACAACAATGGATGATTTATTTCTAAATAAGGAACACTTTTCTGGGCGCCATTTTTGGAGTTAGTAAAGAGTCTTATATAGGATTGAATAGTTTGATTAAGTCGGATAATCACTTAGTAAATATTCTAATAACCAAGGTCAATCCTTTTGAAATTATCAGTATAATCATACTCGCATATCTGTTTACAAAAAAATAGAAGGAAGTAAAAAAGATTTTACACTTATTATTTCTATATGGTATATCCTGGATTTGCTTATTCTTTACTTTTTTTCTAACTAAGAGGGGTTACTTTTCTGATGTTCCAAGATTACAAGAAAGAAATGCAAAATTAATGTGTTATTTTTTTTAACTTACTTTATTATTGTTATTATTAGTTTGATGTTCATAAACTTAGATCGGCCAGAAGTAGTAATGGGCGAAAATGATTTTTACTTTTTCACAAAAGTTTTTTTCAATAATTTCATTTTTTTTTATATTATGTAGCGGATGTGTTCTAAATAAGTATGTTACCTATGTTGTAATAATATCTAATGCTTATCTTCTAGGCATTAATACGCCGCTAATTATTATGTTACAAATGGGTGCAGTATCCGTTCTACTTCATGGAGGGATCGAGTTTTTTGGTTTTTTCTTGGGTGCACTTATTGGTTTGAAAAGTATTGAATATCATGTGGCAAACGTCAAAAATACAAAATTAATTTTATTATTAGGAATTATCGCTATTTTTCTAGGTGCATTGGTAGAAGCATATATCACCGCTATTTTTAATGATTTAAATAAGGAGAATTACTATGCAGGAAATTTTGAAAGTAACAGATGTTAATTTTGAGAGGAGCGACTTTAGTCTCAACAACATAAGTTTTAAACTCTACAGTGGGGATATTGTTGGTTTGATAGGTGAAAATGGTGCAGGGAAAACAACTTTATTTAACGTAATATTTAAAAATTTAGAGCCGTCCAATGGAGAAATATCTTTTTGGGGCGATCAGCACACAAAAACAGACAAATCAGAAATGGCCATTATTCTAGACAAAAATCATTTCAACGCATCATTTACAGCTATTGATATAAACTCTATTTTTAGCAAAGTTTTTAACAACTGGAACAAGGAGCTATTTTTTTCATACATAAAGGAATTCGACTTACCAAAAGATAAAAAAATTAACGATTATTCACATGGTATGAAAGTGAAATTAAATTTTGCCTATGCTTTTTTTCGAAAGCCCAAATTGTTGTTGCTGGATGAGGCAACTAATGGATTGGATCCCGTATTTAGAGATACATTACTATCTTATATATCAGATTTTTCAAAGGAAACTGGATGTGCTGTGTTTATTCCTTAAGGAATAAGATTAAAATAATGTATGTTATCTCATTTTTGATCATATACTTTACTGCTGTTTTGATATTTAAAGAAACTGGGCTTATAATAGCTAATATTATTAGTATATTTTTTTCTGTATCGATTGTACTACCATTATTCACAGATGATCATAAAGACGATTGGTACTATTTTTCTACTACTTTGCCTATTAGACATACGGATATAGTCCTATCAAGATATACTGTTATGGGAGTTGTTCTAGCAACTATTTCACTATTCAATTTGATTGTAGATTCTATATTTTTACTTTTTTACAACCAATACTCAATTTTGGTATACTTAAGTGTTATAGGATTATCAATAGCTATTAGTGTAATATACACTTCCCTTTTAATACCAGCGGTTTATTTAGCTGGAATAAACGGAAGCTCAATCGTTTTTCTGATACTGATTGTTATATTCATGTTAGTTCAAAACTTATTGAAAACTTCTATGATAAATGAAATATTTAAATTATCAAATTACATTCTCTTTTTCTGCTTGTTCTTAGTTTGTTTATTGTTTTTGCTTATATGGATATACCTATCTTTTAGAATTACAAAAAAGATGGTTAACCAATGTCCAAATACAGATTAAAGGAGCTTTAACATGTACGATGTAAAGTCAAAAAAATTTTATTGTAACAGATGTAAGAAAGAAATAAGTACTTATGAAACATGTTGGACTAAATGGCAATTTCCTCCCAAAATCAATAGCGCTCAAGAAAAATCCCTCAAGGCTTTAGAGAATCAAAATGCATCTATCTTATGTTTAAAGTGCGCCAACAATATTTTCTCTGAACCGTTTTAAAAAGTTGATGTATTTATACTTCCCGTTATTAGTTACCAAATAAGATGTATTTCAGGATAAAAAAGGTGTCAGAAACTTAATAGTTTTTGATCCTTTTTTGATCCCTCGTTTAAGGGGGCACTGGAACATCCGTACAGAAAATAGCGGTAGTTTTTGGGAATGATTAATTAGAATCATTTTGACAATGACTTTTTGAAACTATAAAACATTGTTATAATAAGATTTTATAACTTATTTTACTGATTGCCAAAAACTAATGTTCCAGTGGCCCTTATAGAGACAAATTTATAACAAGAAAAGTCTATTCTGAAAAACACTATATAATAAATATATACACGTTATAGTGTTTTATCACGAAGGGATGATTCATATGGTTTTTGAGCGGAAATGTTACGGTGACCAAGGGAAAGTACCTGTTACACCGTATAATCAACGATGGTATTGGCCACCTGATTGGATAGAATGCGATTGTGGTGATCTAGAAAAAATTACGGTAAGGAAAGGAAATTCTTTTTACTCAAATGGACATTATCTATGCAAAATTTGTGACCGAGAGTATCGAAAAATTGATGGTACTAATCGATTTGTTTTAGTGAGAGATAAGGTAAATTAAAAAATTTATTAATCCATGTATTCTTAGAGCATTGCTAATAGTGCAGTGTTTTTTTTATGAAGATGATGCAACTACTTTATAAAATTTACCTAATAATGTATTTCCCTTCTATATCAGTAATCGTTTACAGTATTGTTTTATTACATCTTCAAACTGTTATCTAGACTAAGACATGTTTTTTTTATATAATCAAGATAATTAATTACTTGAGGGGTTTAATAATGAAAAAGAACTATCAAAAATTATTTTTGTCAGTGTAATAATGGTCTCAACTTTGTTGATAATCAGATTCCAAAAAAAGAAGTTAGCTACCTTCCAGTTCATTATTTTACAGAAGTTATTACAGATAATAAACAAGAACTAATTGATAGATCGAATATAAACAAAGTCTCAATTGCTGATAAACAATTAATTGTAGAACTGAAAAATGAATTGAACAACTATGATGAAGTATCATATTTACTCGATGGAAATGATGATGAACTAACGTTGTCACTTTATATTAATCAAAATAATAATAGAAGTAATAATTCTCAGAGTCACAGTAAATCAACCTTAGTTTTTCCATTAACTAACAACATTGAATCTGGTATCAATATAGTGAATATATAAGCTAATAATTAATAAGAGAGCTGAATCGATTCGAAAAGAGTAACAAGGATGATTTTGAATTTTAAATTATTAGATTAGGTGAGTGAGGAATATAATATAATGATTATTTATATAGTATGTTATTGGGTGTTACTCATTGCTTGTGGTGTACTAATTAGACAAAATGAAAAAGGAAATAAACAAATTTACCAAAAAATTGCAAATGAGTTTGGCTCAATGTCTTTAAAAGAGGCTGAAGGATTGTTAAAAAAACAAACCAATTATTTTTTTAAAGAAAATCCTAAAACTGGTTTTTTCTTGCGTCACCTAGCGTATTTTTTTCAACTCATATTCATACTCCTATATTTTTTTACGCCATTCTTATCAATGGTGTACTGGTTAAGTGTCCTTTTTATTTTTTTTCAGTTAACTCTTATAGCGGATATTATAGCTATTTTATATGTAAAAAAAGTATATTCGAAGAACGAAATTGAATTGTTTTGGAAAGAATATTTAGACAATCATCCTACAAACTTATTGAAAGTAGCGTTAGATAATGGATATTACACACCTAAGTCAAATGTCCTATTAATTAATCGTTCTATATTGTTACTTGTTTTTTCAGCTACTGTAGCGTTAATCCAATTCTTCTATCACAACTTTGGTGTATGAGAAAATGACTTAGGTTTTTTTAGGGTGTTTATAATGCTGGTGTATGTATAGAATCATATAGTATACATTGAAGCGAAAAAGCACTTTGGTTTCTTCTAATAAGAATGATAGATAGAAAATCTTCTATTAACAAATTTTCTTGAGAAATGAGGGAGGGCAATAACCGGGAAGTTTTTGCTCCTCCTTTAATTATTTACAGATGCTTATAATTTCTGGTTTGACATTGTTTAGAAGATATTAGAATGCACAGCAACTATTGTTGTAAGGAAGGATTCGGTAGTATGTTTCAGGCAAATCGCCAGAAATAGCCATGAAATCCCCTCTATTCTACTCTCTTTTTCAAGAATTCCTGTTAAATGATAGGTTTTATGTCAAAATGAAGGGTAGAAATGGATGAGGAGTGGTTGGAATGAAAGAAACGATATTAGCAATGAAGCTGAAAGAATATAGAGAAAAAAACAAGCTGACGCAAAGTATGCTAGCAGAATTATTAGAAGTAAGTGACAAGACGATCTCAAAATGGGAATTAGGTGCTACGTACCCTAGCAAAAAAAATATGATCAAAATAGCCGAAGAATTGGATATCTCATTAGAAACATTACTTTTGGAAGAAACTAAGAAAGACAATGAGGATTTAAAAGTAAGTATCAAGTATGGGGTGATCAGTTTTTGCTTGATCTTTTTTGTCACGATGATCATAACTTCGTTCAATCAAGACTTCAGCACGATTATGAATCTTTCTATTCAAGAAAAATTTGGTGTATTGTTAACCACCGCTTTAAAACTATTGAGTATCTCTGTGCCGCCAGCGATTATCATTGGCTCCGTGTTTTATTTTTATATCTTCCCTAAAAATAAAAAAGAGAACGAACCATTTCCTCGATTTCGACGGAAATGGTAGATTAGATTATAGGAATCAAGTCATGGACAGAAAAACAGCATTTTAGATAAAAAAGAGTACTTCAGTCTGGCTGGTGTGAAAAGCGCATAAATTTTACAAGAAGGAGAGAGCAGGATGGGACTATTTGGTAAAAAGAAAGAAGTCAGAAATTTAACGAAGGAAGAAGAAGCAGAAATCAAAGAAGAAATGGCACGACAAATGCTTTCAAAAAACGAAAATGATATTGGCATGGTCAAGAAAATCAAAGATCTGACAAACATGAGCACAGGACAAGCGAAAGAGCTATTCCTGAAATTCAGGGATGAGTTAACCGAGAGATAGCGGATAGGGAATCAGCCAACAACAGTCTTTCAAATGGGAGCCAGATTCGCTTCATTGACAGCTTATGCGGTTGAAAAGGATGTTGTAATCTGGTCAGTTAGTTTTATAAAACTCGGTTACGCCGTAGCAATTCTATTACAATCAAGATTTTTATCTTCTACTGGAGGGCATAACGATGTCGAAAGAGTTAAAAAAGGTTTACAGTATTACGGTTATTCAGGTAGTGATTTACGTGATCGCATTCGCCATGGCTTTTCTTAATCGTGGGGTCTCACCGAACTGGCCCTTCTACTTGGTCCTAGTAGGAATATTAGTAGGATTTTTTCTCCCCAAAAAATATCGCTCACAATTTTCTTCGACTGCTCCGGGTATTTTTTTTTAAGAACCGTACGAGACGTACAGAAAATATAATCGAACTGACCGTCACTTGTTTCGTCATTTTTCTGGTTATTTATTTAAATCTTGTCTAGAGGGGGTGTGACCATGAATACTATCAAAAAGAAGCGACGGTTAGGATTGGTGGGTCTTTATTTACTTTTAGCTATACTGTCCTCACTTATACGACAAGTGAAGTACTATGGCATAACGGCGGTACTTATGATCATTCTCACTTTCCTCGTACTGGTCATTTTATGGGCGTCTTTGCTTCGTCACAACGTTATTCGTGTCACTTGGACAAGTATGACTTATGAACCAAATCTTCATAAAAGTGAACGGGTGTTTTTGTTTAGCCTCGTTACTTTAGTAGCGCCGGTTCTTAGATTTCATGACCTGACTGTCTATGACCTAATCGTTTCTGTTGTAGCTATATTGGTAGGGATAGTTGGTTTTGTAATAAATGAGCATCGATTAAATCGGAAAAAACAGAAAGGATAAAGAGAATTTTTGTGGTGGGTTAAAAAGATAAATTTACTGACTCCTTTCTCATTGCTTAAAGAATTATAATCAACTATTTATAGTTCAAAATATATGTTAAGAAAATAAAAATCAAGCATAGAGAAGAATTTCTCTGTCCTAATTCCTAGTATGATACATTGCTAACAGTATCATATTTTCTTTTATAGAGTGGAAAGGCTTACCCCGTCTTGATTAAATCAAGGATACCTCTTCATTAGGCAATTATAGTAAATATATAGTAGAGCTAGCGTGCCTGATAAAACAAATCATCTCATTCCTCTCTAAAATCCAGCTTTAAACAATTCTGTCAGTATACCAGTTGGTTCTTATGGACTGTTAATTAGTAATGATGATACAACGACAAACTGACTGTTTTCGTCGTTTTAAATAATTCTTTAAAATGAAAGCGTAAAAATAATTTAAACTTCTTTTTTGAGTGGTCGGCATATATAATAAGAACATACAGTAAGAAAGTGTATGCTGAAAAGAGGACTCTTATGAAAAAATTTGCAATTGGCTGTTTTGGGATCAGCCTTTTTATGACGATCGTTGGCCTTTTTTTACAGACGATTTTGATCCCTATTCAAGATTTTGACACAATCAGCAAAGAAGAACTTAAGAATATCCAACTTGATCTTGCTATTAATTATCCATTAGGAACTGGTATGCTCTATATCGGGCTTCCTTTGTTAGTATGCTCGAGTGGTTATTTGGTTTTTTGTTATTTTAGAGATAGGAAGAACTGAAGCTTATCTTGAAAAAAATGCTTAAGAGGAACGCAATATAATATGATGTATGTTTGTATTTAAATGAAAAGGTAATTATTGTTTGTTTGGATCTGTAATGTTTGAGGAAATACTAACTAATTAAGGAAGTGCTTTATGAAAATAAATGATGTTTTGCATAGACGCCAGTATACGATTAATTTATCTTCTAATACTCCACCGCTTGATTTAGCTTCTTTAAGTAATATGGGGGTCTGGAGTAATCCAAAAGAGAAACATTATATATTGATTTTGACACACAATGACGATCCCATTAACGATTCTTCTATGTTTGAGAAAATTTTTAAGGAGCGTACTGGATTACAGTCAAAAGATTTTATATATGAAGCAAAACATGGACCGATGACCCTACAACGTGCTGTTGATTCGACTTGGTTTTGAAAATATAGAGTTTTTTGAATAGATGCAATAGCACAATGCATGAAATCATGGTATTGAGATTATTTTGAAGGAATTGAAAATAATGAATTTTTTTAGGGAAGCAGGTCTGAATAGCTATGAACAATCACGAAAAGAATCGAAAACAACATTCAATTAGCAATCTATCTAGTAATTCCTTTAACGTAATGAATACAAAATCTGATCCTTCACAAACTGGATCACCAATACCTTTTCAAAATGGCGACTTTTCATCAGTTGATCGAAACATTCATTCTTCAAAAATAGTCGCTGAAATGCTTTGTTTCTATTTAGCAGGTAGTATTATTGCGGCAATTGGGTGTTATTTGTATATTAAGCTGCCCTTATTTGCTAATTTACTGGAGAATACGATTTTATCTTTTGCTATTACTTTTGGGATTATCATCCTAAGCTTTGTTTTGTCTCATTTTATAACGAAAGTACTTACTGCTCATATCAGAAATAAATGACCAATATGAAATGAATTGTGAGGATAAATAGATGTATTCAAATTACCAGAAGCTGCCGCACTATTTAAAAAAGTGGTATGCATTATTTTATATTTTACCATTGATGCTTCTCTTATTTGTTAATGCCCTGACAGCTTGGTTATCTTTTCCCATAAACATAGGAATTCTATTGATTCTTTATGGAGTAAGTTGTTTGATTGCTACCAAGGCGTCTCAAGGTAAAAAAGAATGGTTTGTTCTAGATGGCATCACTTTTGGGATTGCCTTGATCACTCTTTCTATCATTTAATTGAAATAAAGAGGTAGCCTTTGATGCAGAGATAATAGTGGAGAACCGATTATTGCGCATGTCGTCTCTTCTTTCGTTGTGATGGCAGCAGCCATCTTGATCTAAAAATTACTGTGCAGTGGCTGTCTATAAGCGTAAAGGAATTGAGGATGGCTTGGTTGTTCGCCTAGAAGCTCTAAAATTAGGTTGATTGAAGCCGATTTGAGAGTTCAGATAAGCGTTACGGGCTTGCTATTTTTTGCAGTCGTTATATACTGATGTCTATACTTCATGGTTTCGTATGTCGTCATCATTTCGGTAGTATTGCTGATATGAAAGACCGCAGCAAAAGTGAGCGAATAGGAGGAAGTAGTGATGCAGCAAACAGAAGAAACTGAATTTTTTGTAGAATGCCCAGTGGCTAGCGTCCAGAAGGTCGTACGCGGCAAGTGGTCCATGGTCATCTTGTCCTTTTTACGGCACAAAACGCTTCGTTTCGGTGCGCTTAGTCGTAAAATGCCCATGGTGACCCAAGCAAATTTGACAAAGGAATTGCGCATGCTTGAAAGCTATGGCCTCATTCATCGTGAAGACTATCCGCAAGTGCCGCCAAAAGTTGAATACTCACTGACCGAAATGGGACATAAATTCATGCCAGTTTTGGATGCCTTAGAAACATTTGCTTCTACCTATGAGTCAGAAAACGAAAAAGTAGTCAATCCTTGAAGCGTTCAAGGATTTTTTTTTGTACCTGAAATCCGTATGATTACACAAATCTATTGAAAACGATAGTACCTATCAAAAAATATGGTACTTTTTATTATTGAGGTAATAGGTCATAATGAAATCATCTTAAGAAAGAAGGGTTTTTTATGAAAAAAATGATACTGAATCAATATGGCTCTGTAGATGTGATGCAAATTGTTGAAACTGCTATCCCTGAGCCAGCTGCTAAACAAATTGTGATCAAAACCGCAGCGATCGGCGTGAATGATCCTGATATTGTTATTCGTGCGAATGGACCATTTCCAACGATGCCAAAAGAATTGAAACCTGTGCTTCCACACTCTTTGGGACAAGACTTTTCTGGTATCGTAACAGCTGTCGGAGATGATGTGACCCGCTTTTCAGTAGGTGATCATGTGGTTGGGATGGCGTTTATGAGTACATATTCTGAATACATTTTGTTAGACGAGTCAGCAGTTGTTGCTGCTGTACCGAAGGAGCTGGACTTGGTGCCGTTAGGTGGATTTTTCCTTGGCGTAGCCACAGCTTATGGTGCAACCATTCGTGATGGTCAAGCAAAAGATGGACAAAAAGTACTGATTCATGGCGGTGCTGGCGGTGTCGGGTCTAAAGCTGTTCAGCTGGCAAAACATGCCGGAGCGTATGTCATAGCAACAGGCAGCGCTGAACAAGCTGACTATATGAAGGCACTAGGTGCGGATGAAACGATCGATTATCAGACAGAAGATTTCACAAAATTGGTTTCTGATGTCGATTTAGTGGTCAACTTGACTGGTCCTAAAACATTGGAGAACAGTTATCAAGTAATCAAAAAAGGTGGACGCGTCACTTCTGTTAATGCGCCAATCAACCAAGAAGAAACGGAGCGTAGAGGAATTACTGGTATGTATTCTATGGGGTTCATGACTGTTGAAGAGCTGGAAAAAGTCATTGATCTTTATGCGCAAGGAAAACTTGATGTCCTTGTAGACAAGACATATCCCTTTGAATTAGAAGCAATCAAGCAAGCTCACCTTGATTTCCAAGCAGGCGGAAATACTGGCAAAAAGATCATTGTCTTTGATAAATAGGGAGTAGTAAATAGAAATCGTACAATAGAGATTTTAAGAGCGAGCGTAACAGAACGCTGTCCGTTGTTTAGCTACAAGCCCAGTGCTCCAGAGAAATGAGTTTAATCGATGGATTCTTCAGTTACTTGATCAAGGCAGAATCTCCAAAGAGTTTTGTGAGAATTACAATGAAAAGAGACAAGATACGACTCAGTAAGGACCAATACAAGTCCGCTTCCTTTCGAAACGGAAGCGGACTTGTATTGGTTTCCTTCAATAAAAACCCTATTAGTTTTCAGTATCTAACATCCGCACCATAAACCATTCCACTTGTTGCGGTGCATCGTGGTCAAAGAATGCGGACTCTTTTTTATCTAAAGCGGCTATTTTTTCAATGTCTTTCTGGGAAAGCTCAAAGTCAAAAATAGCAATGTTTTCAGCCATCCGTTCTGGACGAACTGTTTTTGCTAAAGCGACGATCCCTCTTTGCATCAACCAGCGAAGGACAACTTGGCCAACCGTTTTGCCATATTGCTTGCCAATTTCTGCTAATGTCGGATTGGTAAATAGGTCATGACGTCCTTCTGCAAAAGGTGCCCAAGCTTCCACTTGGACGTCATATTTTTCATGCCATTCCTGATCTTCCACTCGTTGATTCCAAGGGTTCACTTCGATTTGATTGATTTGAGGTTTCACCTCATTCAAGCCGACAAACTCGATCATCTTAGCTGATTTGAAATTTGAAACGCCAATTGCACGTAATTTCCCTGTTTTTTGAGCAGCAACCATTGAGCGCCAAGCACCATAAATATCTCCATATGGTTGGTGAATAAGGTAGAGATCAAGATAAGTTAATCCCATTGTTTCAAGCGAATGTTCAATCGTTTCTTTCGCTTTATCTTCGGAAGCTTGGAGAATAAATAATTTAGAGGTAACAAAAAGTTCTTCTCGAGTGACTAGACCTTCAGTGATGGCGCGCTTGATTCCCTCGCCTGTTTCTGTTTCATTTCCATAAATAGAAGCAGTGTCGATCAGTCGATACCCAGCTTTGATTGCTTGGTAAACAGCTTCTGCTGTTTCTTCCAAAGGAATTTGATAAACGCCAAATCCTAGTTGCGGCATGGTGACACCATTATTGAGTGTGATTGTTTGCATAATGTTTCCTCCTCTAATTTTCATTGCATGTTCTATCCTAAACCTTGGAGTTAAGTCCATAGCAAGTGAAAGATGTTACTTTTTTCGTTCCCATAATTTTTCCACTTTATCAGGGGTCATATTTCCTGCTTTAAATTTTGCGATATGCTCATCATACGTTTCTATCTTATAAATAAGTAGGTCTCTTACTTCCTGCATTGCTGCTAACTTTTTCTCTAATTCTTCGAGTTGATCGGCTAAAATCTGTTTCTGAGCTTTTTCGACATTTTGACTTTCACGTACTTGTGCCAATTGAGCAAATTCAATTAGCGATTCGATCGACAATCCTGCATTTCGTAAATGTTTTGCTAAATAGATCCAGTTTAGATCATTTGTTGTGTACACCCGATAGCCACTCTCATTGCGTTGGACAGGTGGAATCACACCGACTCGTTCATAATAGCGCAATGTGTCTACGCTCAAATCAAACATTTCCGCTGCTTTTTTTATATTCATCGTTGGTTCTCCTTATCTTTTCTATAAGTAATCATAAACCCTGAAGTGGACTCTAGGGCAAGTGGTTTAAAATCGTTTATTGAAAAGAATATATTTTGTTCGTTATGGCGACTATTCGGGAAGAAAAAGCTACAAGCATTTTTATTTCAACAGAATGATTTGAGAAATCATCAGTATTGAAAGCTCCTTTCTTAGTGTGTTTCAAAGCAAGTCATACTCTCTTAGAATTGATTGTTTCGTTATCTATTTGAGCGAGGCAGTTTTTATCCATAGATTTTAAATAAATCCATCTCATGTTATGATGATGTTGAAAATTCTTAACTTGGATCAATGAAACAGCGATTCTTGTTATGAAAAACGAAAATAAGCTGATGAGAGTGTGACTATCCATGAATATAAAAGAAGTAAGTAGTATGAATCAAAAGTTAGAGCAACAATTAATTGAAGTATGGGAGAGTTCTGTTAAGGCGACGCACACCTTTTTGTCAGAGACCGAAATCCAAGCCATTAAGCAATACATTCCAGAGGCATTGCATCATGTGCCACATTTGATTATCGTAGAAAGTGAAAATGGAGAGCCAGCTGGCTTCATGGGGATCTCGGATCGAAATCTTGAAATGCTTTTTATAGCAAATGAACAAAGAGGCAAGGGACTAGGAAGAAAACTCTTGGCATACGGGATGGAAAACTATTCTGTAAATGAACTGGGAGTAAATGAACAGAATCCTCAGGCGAAAGGATTTTATGAGCATATGGGATTTGAGGTATACAAAAGAAGCGAGTTAGACGAACAAGGAAACCCTTATCCAATTCTTTATATGAAGAAAGTTGATAACAAGTAGCTGTTAAAAATTATTTGCGTTTGCGGGAAATATGTAAGAAGGAGTCGAGACATATATAGCTAGTCACGACCCCTTCTTTGATTGCTATTATCCTTATTAATAAGTAAAGTAAGGATCAAATGATTTTCTCTTAACTAGCTTTCTCTTCTTTTTTTATCTCTTCTTTTTTCTGATTTGAAAATGGTGTATCAGTCTCTTCAGGTAAGATGATTGGTGGATGATGGGAATGCTGATTACTTCCACACATGGTGATGATTTGTTCTTTTGAAGCTTCAGAGATTACTTTCATTGTATACCTCTCCTTTCTTTTATATTTCCAGATGACATAAGGTAGGCCTATATCATCTAAATTCATGATTTATTTAACTGAATTAGCTCATCAAATGAACCTAGAAATTCCTGATTTGTTGAGTGAGTAACGACAATGATTATTTTATCTGTAAGTGAGCAGATTAAGTCACTGATAATCATCTCGTTTATACTGTCTAGACCAGATGTTGGTTCGTCAAAAAGAATAACATCGGAATCTTTAAAGATTGCCCGAGCAATCTCAAGCCGTCTAAGCTCGCCGCCAGAAAGAAAGTTTATCCATGTATTATCTTGCGTATCGGTTAAATCATTGTTATCAAAGCGATCATCTAATCCACTTCGTTTTAAAACATCAACGATTTTTTCAAGTTCGTATTCACTAAAAATAGAAACGTTGTAAGCAATACTCGTCTGGAAGATAGCAGTTTTTTGTTGGACAAGTGCAACTTTCTCATAAAGGGAGTCTCTAGATAGCTGATTCATCTCTTGCTGGTCAACCAATACTTGATGATCGTCGATAGGGTAAATTCCCGCTAAAATATTCAATAGTGTCGACTTCCCGCTACCGCTTGCGCCAGTGATAGCATATTTTTTTCCACGCTCAAATGTTTGAGTAAAACCATTAAAAATCAAACGATTTCCATGATGGAAATGCAGATTTTCAATCGATAAAGTAGTTATTGGTTCTGCAAGTTCAAGTGAGCGATTGGGCTCATCATCATCGGTACCATCAATGAAAGCTATAAGATCGTCCGCGACCTTCTTGCTCGCTAAAATATCTGTAACTGAAGTACTGAAATACTCTAACGGACCGGCAATCGTACTCATTAGTGTAGTCATCGCAATAAGATCGGGAATGGTGATTATTTTGGCAGCAACAAAGAAACCACCAACGATCCATGTCCCTGAATAGGCAAGATCCCCAAGTCCAAAAGAAATTGCATAAGTCAGTCCTTGTAAGGTTTCAAAAGTGATACTTTCCTTTTTTAATCGTTCACTACTGTTAGTAAAAATTTTCGTATATGTTGGAAAACCTTTGCCGACACGTAAGGTCAGGTATCCTGAGAGAAGTTGGTCAAATAAACTAAGTGTACGATCTTGCTCCAGAACAACGGACTTGCGACGATCACTAAGGATTCGCTTAGCGAAATAAGGGGCTAGCAAAGGACTAAAAGCTAAGAGCAGCATAATCAATGAAAAAGAAGTGTTTAATTTTAGTGTGAATAAAAGAGAGAATAGAAAGGTAAAAATGCTTAAAATCAGTCCAAATCCGGGCTTTAAAAATTCTAATTCAACGACTTTCATTTCATTTGCCAACTTTGAGAGATACTCGTTTTTCTCATTTTTAAGAAATAGTACCGGATTCATTCGAACGATTTTCTGCGAGAGACTCTCTCTCAGTTGATTCATTATTGATTGAACTAAGACGGATTTACTTCTTCTTGGAATAAAATCGCTCATCGTGTTCAATAAGATGTAAAAGAAGGCGAATATACCAATAAATAAAAGTCTTTTTACATCTCCTGACATAGCAACCTCGGTGATTTGTCTATACACCAAAGCAACCCCAACTTGAATGAGCGCTGCCATTGCGCATAAAATCACATGCAAAAAGAAAAGTGGTTGGTTTCTTTTTAATATTTTTTTCATTCTCTCCCTCCTATGTAAAAACTATATCACAAATTAAAAAAAAATTGAAATATTATTTTGTGAAATGTATAATTATTGAAAAAGGGGGTTAGGTGATGCGTTTTTCACGGTATGTCGATATCATTGAGAACGGTAACGAGACTATTCTTTGCAATACATTAACGCAAGAAATAGTTACTATTGATTCAAAAAAAATGAAAAGTAAAACGGAGATTTCGAGCGAAATAAGTGAAGGTGAACGAAAATATTTATTTGAAAATGGATTTATACACGGTGATTTGGAAAGTTATAAACAGAAAACAATCAATTTAAAGAGAGACTTAGTTACTATCACTATAAATATCACAGAAGATTGCAACTTTTCGTGTACTTATTGTTACCAGAATGATTTCCTTTCTAAAAATGTTATTACTGA
This sequence comes from Candidatus Enterococcus avicola, assembly GCF_047470845.1. Taxonomy (NCBI): domain Bacteria; kingdom Bacillati; phylum Bacillota; class Bacilli; order Lactobacillales; family Enterococcaceae; genus Enterococcus; species Candidatus Enterococcus avicola. The sequence continues at coordinate 19,961 of NZ_JBLGTY010000011.1, forward strand.
TCAGACGATAAATAATATAATGCAATACATTTTAGACATTGCTCAGCTAGGCGTTCGGAGACTATATATCTATTTTTTCGGGGGCGAGCCACTTCTTTATAAAAAAAGAATTCTCGCAATTAAAAGTAAGATTGATCAAATTGCGTCAGAGAAATCACTCTCAATTTCTTATGGTTTAGGAACAAACGCCTATCTACTCACTCCAGATTTTATAAATCATTTTGATTCTTTAATTGTCGATACTACACTAACATCTAGAAAAGATCATGATAGAAATAGATCTCTTAAGAGTGGAAGCGGAACGTATGATAAGATTTTTGAAAATCTAGCGGTAGCATCTAAGAGCGGACGTGTTAAAATCCATATTGGTTATAATACATCTGATAAAAATACAGAAGAGTTTCAGTCTTTTCTCGTTACGATCCGCCAAAGTGATATCAAAGCCCATATCAATTGCTATTACATTAATAACTATGAGTTTAATGAAAATTATTTCAATGCATTATCCTATGAAAAATATCTAAAGTGGGTATCTTCAACTGCAATTGATCACCTAATTGAAAACGGTTTCCTAGTGAATGTCTCTCCATTTTCTTCGTATCGCTTTGAGTGCGATGCGTATAATCCTTGGTCTGTAAAGTTTTTCTCTGATGGATCTATAGGGTTATGTAATGCAACAAATTTTTATGAACGTAGAATAATAAAAAGTTTTACAGAATCATCTTCTTTTGCAGAAGATGTTCAATATAGCCTTTATGACCAAAAGAGTGTTCTTCCGAAAAGCAACAATCAGTGTAATTCATGTGAATTAATTGCAGTGTGTCGAGGAAAGGTACAGTGTGATACTTCATGTAACCCCAACTATTCAATTGATAGAGAAACATTCATACGTTCTTTTGTAAAGCATACAAATCTAGGTAACAGAAAATTTTTTACCCAATTTAATTAGGAGTGATTTTATGAAATTATCGCAATATACGATTGTTGAAGAAGTGGATAATGAAATACTTTTGTACAATTCGGTATACTCTGCTATCGTTTTACTAACTCAAAGCGAGTTCCATGATCTACAGACTTTTATTAATAACGATAACTTTGAGAAAACAGAATTATTCTCTTATTTAGAAAATCAAAATATCATTGTTTCCGATGAGATTGATGAAGAAGCAAGATTAGTGTCTGTGGCAAATGAAAAACGATATAATCCTAGTCAAGTAACTTTCACAATTGCCCCTACGATGAACTGTAATTTTTCCTGTTTTTATTGTTACGAGCAAGGGTTTAGACAACATACTATGACTACTGAAACTGCTAAGAAAACAGCTGAGTTTATTCTTAAAAATGTATTACCCCATCAGTCATTGAAAGTAATTTGGTATGGAGGAGAGCCTTTGATGGGATTGAACTCTATTAAAGTTATAAGTGAAATAATAATGAAAAACGAAAAAAAATATAAAAATTTCAACGCAGAAATTGTATCCAATGGTTATTTGCTAACAGAAAAAGTTGCACAACTTTTAAAAAGTTATCACGTTAATTATGCTCAAATTACTCTGGATGGGGATCAGATAAATCATGATTCTAGAAGATGTTTAACAAATGGGAAAGGGACATTTGCAAGAATATTACAGAATATAGTTAAAACTCTAAAATATATTCCAGTAACTGTAAGAGTAAATATAGATAGGGAGAATAATCATGAAGATGTTATTCGTTTGATGAACTCGCTGGATAATTTTAATTTACTTAAGAAAGTTGGCTTTTATCTTGCGCCGGTAGAGGATTTTGATACCTACAAAACACCCACATGTTATACATCCCAAGAGTTTTCGAAAGAAGAAATAATGGTTTATAAAAGTCTTTTGGAAAGAGGGATAAATATTGTTGCCATACCACGGACAACGATTGGGTTCTGCGAAGCTATCAATCGAGATGACTATGTAATCGACCCTAATGGATTTTTATATAAATGCTGGGTTCATATTGGTAAAACGATTGGACGAGTTGGAGATATCTATACAGGAATACAATTGAACAGTGTGCATAAAACATTTACAGAGTACAAATTTTTTTCGAAAGCGAAATGTTCAAGTTGTAAAGTTCAACCTTTGTGTTTAGGAGGCTGTCCGTTAATTCGAATGAATACAGGTGAGTCGAAGTGCGTTAGCTATAAGTACAATATTGAAGAGCATATAAAAATGGCTTCGGCAAGACTAATATAATCTGGTGGAATATTTTTGCTTCAGAAGATTGATAAGGTCTTCTTAAAAAAATAGCTTAGTTAAATAAGGTTACTATGTTACATTGTGAATAGAATCTATACTTACTTATGAAAATAGAAAGCGTAACTCAATTTTCTCATTCATATTGTAATAAATGATTTCTCATATTAAAATTTTTATAAGAAAACTAAATAGTGAGCAAAGCTCACCCCAAGCAGCCTCCGAAACTGTTTTCGGGGGCTGCTTGAGGTTTGGGGGGCTTAGCTAGCTAAGTAATGATCGATCACTAAAAAAATGATCAAAACAGAATAGGCAATTTTTTCTTTTCAATCAAAAAATTTTGATCATTTTATCAAGCAGAGGATGGCACAAGTAAGTGGAAAGTAGGTAGTGGCTATTTTTTTGTTCAGGATGGGGAAGTAGATTTGTCTAGGATACGCCGGAGGATAAACGTTTTGAGGATCATTTGTTTTTGACTTACCTATGTGCCATCACTGCGGAAACCCTGTGGATGAAGGCGTCATGTACGACACCAGATACTCGGATGAGAGCTAAGGACGTTTGATTGCCGTGCCTGACACGCTTTTTCTAACCGCAAAGTCGTAGGGGCTAAAGAGCTACAGCGCTGAGACAGATGACTGCCCCGTGCGATTTTGGGTGTTTTTTGAACCCTACAAGCTGCTATTGCTACGCGTCTATTCGTCGCAAGCTTGGAAGGTCTTCTCATAAAATGCCCGTCAGCTGTCAACAGGCTGCCTTTTGCATCAGGAAGCATCAGCGTTCCAACAAATCTTTTTGATCCAGTAGTCGCCCACTCATTTTGGGCAACTTCTATCCGAGAAAACATTGCGTTAGAAGTATGTCTGTCCGTCTTTTCCAGATAAAAGTCAGCTGAAAGAGGGCTGATACTTAACAAAACGGCAGTTAGGACGACCACAAGCGCTCTCAAAAAAACTCAGTCCTTTCTTTTCAATGGTCATTGTTCTTATCTGCACTTCATGATAGCACCGAAACGCGAATTATTTTTCGCGTTTTTTTGTTTTTAAAATAAAAAATTAGGTATTCGCTTTTTTGGGTTAAATGGTATACCTGAGATGGAATAAAAATAATAAAAGAAAGGACAGGATTTACAATGAAGAAAACATCATTAGTTGCAGGTTTCGTTTTAGGTGTAGGCGTTTTGTTTACTCTAGGTGCATGCTCAACAGTGGAAGAATCAGGGGAAGTGGTCTCTGGGTCTGGAACGGAAACGTTGATCAGCGATTCGTCAGATGAAGTAGTTGTGGGAAGTGAAAAATTGAGTGATGACGGGTATTTTGAAGAAATCGTAACTAAGGGAATCGATCCGAAAATCAAAGACGTCGTTTGGTATGAAACGAATTATGAAAATGCTGGTTGGGATCACATTCGCTTTTTAGTGAATCATGTAAAAATCGTGAATGTAGAAGAATTCAAAGACAAAGACAAAGAATACAAAACATTGCTCTCACTGAAATATCAATTGTTTAATGAAGATTCGAAAGACAAAAAAATCAAACCTGACAAAGCCTATTTGGTGTTGAATGATGGCAAAAAAGTAGAAGCGGAAGTGTTTGTGGACTACTTAGATGATGAGATTTTGACCCATGACAAACATAAAGATGGCTTTATTCATTTTAAAGTGGCGCAAGAACAAAGTTTGCCAGCGATCAAAGCGGTCGAAATCGAATTTAAAGCAGATGGAGATTTGACACATACGTACCATATTGATCTATCTTCCGCTGCTGAAAAATAGTATCTAACGATAGGAGGTAAAAAAAATGGATACTAGCAAGAAAAAACTATCATTGTTGAGTTTTTTTGCAATAACTGCTTCAATGGTGATGACGGTATATGAGTATCCAACCTTTGCGACATCGAAGATGAATTTAGTTTTTTATTTACTCGTCGGCGGTTTCCTCTGGTTTATCCCTGTAGCCCTTTGCTCTGCGGAGATGGCTACTGTAAAGGGATGGGAAAAAGGGGGACTCTATACCTGGGTCTCAAAAACATTAGGGAGAAAATGGGGCTTTGCTGCCATTTTCTTCCAATGGTTCCAAATCACGGTAGGCTTTATTACGATGATTTACTTTATTGTCGGGGCGCTTTCCTATGCCCTAAATTGGCCGGCTCTTAATACGAATGTTTGGCTGAAGCTGATTGCCACTTTAGTGATCTTTTGGCTGATCACGATCTCGCAATTTGGCGGAACAAAAAATACTGCGAAGATTGCCAAAGTAGGGTTCTTTGTGGGGATCGTCGCAACAGGGATCATTCTTTTTATCTTAGGAATTGTCTACATTGCTCAAGGGAATCCCGTCAAAGTTTCTTTTGGATCAGGCGCTTGGATTCCTGATTTCACGAAAATCAATACGCTGGTCGTTTTTGTTTCCTTTATTTTAGCCTATGCAGGGGTTGAATCTTCTGCCAGTCACGTAAAAGATATGGACAATCCTGGAAAGAATTACCCGAAAGCTATTTTGATTTTAGTTGTAGCAACGATTCTTTTGGATACGTTAGGTGGGGCAACGGTGGCTGCCACGATTCCCCAAAATCAATTGTCTCTTGATACTGGCGTGATTCAAGCCTATTCTTATTTGATCCATCATTTTGGCGGCGGAGAATGGCTGGTTCGTTTGATTGCCGTGGTCATCTGTTTAGGTGTCATTGCAGAAATTGCTGCTTGGGTGGTCGGCCCATCGACTGCGATGCTTGAAGCAGCTGAAAATGGCTTGCTGCCAAAACAAATGGCCAAAGTCAATCAACACAATGTCCCAATCAATATCGTTTTGGTACAAGGCATCATTGTTTCCATTTGGGCGGTTGTCTTGACATTAGGCGGTGGAGGCGCCAATCTATCCTTCTTCGTTGCGATGGCGTTGACGGTCTGCATCTATCTGGTGGCTTATGTCCTCTTGTTTCTTTCCTATATTAAATTAGTCAAAGAAAAAGACGACTTAACAAGAACGTATCATATTCCTGGTGGGAAAAATGTGAAAATTGGTGTTGCGATGGTTGGTTTGCTTGTTTCTATTTTTTCTTTCTTTATTTCCTTCTTTCCACCGAGCGATATCGGCACCGGAAAGGGCGGAACCTATTTAGCCATCTTGATCATCAGTTGGCTGATTATTGTCGTGATACCGTTTGTCATCTATAAATATGTAGGTGAAAAAGCAAGCGATAAAAAATAAAAAGCACAACCTATGAGGAGGAGAGCTGCATGTTATTTAGTAAAAAAAATCGAAAAGAAGCCCAATATTTGGAGCCTATCTATGGGAATGAGGCAATGGATCAAGCGATCCCTATGTACAAATTACCAAAAGAGTCCTTGGTACCGCGGGATGCCTATGAATTAGTCAAAGATCAATTGATCGATGAAGGGGTCTCAAGACAAAATTTGGCGACGTTCTGTCAAACCTACATGGAACCAGAAGCAGTCAAAATTATGAGTGAAACCCTTGATAAAAACGCCATCGATAAAACCGAGTACCCACGGACAGCAGAAATTGAAAACCGCTGTGTCAATATGATCGCTGATTTATGGCATGCCCCAGAAGCGTCCGATTTTATCGGTACATCAACGGTAGGCTCAAGTGAAGCGTGTATGTTAGGTGGATTGGCCTTAAAATTTGCTTGGCGCAATCGGGCAAAAAAACTTGGCTTAGATATCAATAAACAAAAACCAAACTTAGTGATTTCTTCTGCCTATCAAGTCGTTTGGGAAAAATTCTGTGTCTACTGGGACATTGAAATGCGAACGATCCTTATCGATGAAGAACATGGCAGCATTAATGTTGAAAAGGTCACGGACTATTTAGATGAATATACGATCGGGGTCGTTGGTATTTTAGGAATCACTTACACTGGACGATACGATGATATCAAAGCACTAGACAAGAAATTAGAGGAATACAACAAACACACCGACTACAAAGTCTACATCCACGTGGATGCGGCTAGTGGGGGATTGTACACGCCATTTATGGAACCAGAACTTGAATGGGATTTCCGTTTGAAAAACGTTCGTTCCATCAGTACGTCTGGACATAAATATGGGTTAGTCTACCCTGGTATCGGTTGGGTGCTTTGGAAAGAAAAAGATTTCTTACCAGAAGAGTTGGTCTTTAAAGTAAGTTATCTTGGCGGTGAAATGCCAACGATGGCCATCAACTTTTCAAGAAGCGCCAGCCAAATCATCGGACAATATTACACCTTTATCCGCAATGGGTTTGAAGGCTACCGCTTGATCCACAAAAAGACCAGCGATGTTGCCCAATATTTAGCAAAAGAGATTGAAAACATGGGTTACTTCGATATTTATAATGATGGTTCACGGTTGCCGATCGTCTGCTACAAATTAAAAGAAGATGCCGATATTTCTTGGAATCTGTATGATTTGACGGATGAATTTGCGATGAAAGGCTGGCAAGTCCCTACCTATCCATTACCTGATAATCTATCACATATCAATATCCAACGCTTTGTTTGCCGGGCAGATTTAAGTATGCAAATGGCAATGGATCTGGTGCAAGACATGAAAGAAGGAATCGAGCGCTTGAACAAGCGACCAAGCCGTCATGTTTCATCCGATCAAACCTATGGCTTTTCACATTAAGAAACGGTATCGCTAGAAACCCTTTCATTGTTTTTTTCAATGAATAAAAAGTCCCTTTATGAAACTTTTTTTGCAAGACTGAATGAACATTGGTTTATAGAAAAATCAAAGGCGGTTGCATCGACTGCCTTTGATTTTTTTTGTTTATAAGAACGGGTAAGCACTTGATAGTGTCATTTTTTAAGAGTAAGTAAAAAAATGGCGCTTGATAATTTCATTTATTGACATTTCTGGCTTGTGATAGTATTAATTATTATGGTCTAAATATATTTTTTTAGAGAAGCATGTTTTACATATGCAAAAAGAAAATCCGAGAACATTGTCGCGAGAAAATTCTGAGGAAAGTTCGTCTGGCAGGGCGCATTTTTGTTCGTTCGTTTTGGTTTATTTGGGGAGTAAGTGAAGGAAAAGTATGTGTAGAAAGGGCATGTTTTTACTGCATTTGTTTGTTTCATAGGAAATGTACTGCTATCTTTTTCTGTAAATTGGTTGTAACTATTCGAAAAGAATAAGGATTTACACAGGAGGAAAAACAGTCATGTATAAAGAAGACTTACTGGATAAAGACTTGAAATTGGAGTATATCTTGCTCAAATTCTTGTATTTATCGACTGGTCATATCAAAAAAAGTGATGCTTGTCGGGAATTAGATATTACGATGCCAACCTTGACGAAACTATCAGAAAATCTTCAGCAACAACTAAAAAATGAGAAGGTCTCTTTTGCAATCAACCGTTATACCCTTGATCTGCAAGTAAACGACAGCGTCTCATTGGATGATTTGACCGACACGTTATTGAAAAAATCTGTAAAATATCAAATCATCCATTATTTGTTTCAACATGCAGGCTATGATGCTTTCGTATTAGCTGATGAATTAAAAATAAGCGTCGGGACACTGAATCGTGTGATTGCAGAGTGCAATCAGCTGCTGCAGCATTTTGAATTAAAGATAAAGAACAAAAAGCTAGCGGGAACGATGACGCAACGCATTTATTTTTACTATAATTTTTTAAAAATGGGGGAAACAGCGATCGACTCTGTCTTGATCGATGACCTAGTGGCGGAGCTAGCGAAAAAAATAACCCTCTCGATTGCGCAACAAAAGCAGTTGAAGATCTGGCTATTTGTGATCATGAAAAAAGTCACGCCTCACACAACCTTGGGAAGCTTAAGTCCGGAGGAACAAATCAAAATCAATCGCTGCCAAGAAATGCCGATTTGTCGCTTTATTCGACAAGCCTATGTGTCGAAAAAAAGCATCTGTTCAGTAGACGAAGCCAAGATCGTCCCCTTCTTTATCTGTCTTTTTCTCGTTACGGTAGGAGGAATTCCTTACGAGGAGCTTCGCTTAGGGCTGTATACCAATAAAAATCCTGTCTTTGAGATTACCGATGAAGTCATGGCAGCGATCCAGTCCATTTATTGTCTTGAAGCCTCGCATACGACGATCGATATTAAAGCCAGTGTCTTCTCCTTGATCGCACAAGTCTATTACTTTCATGGGGTAAATTACTCCATTGACAGAGTCACCTTGAATTATTACCACAAGCTGTTTCACAATTCCTTGCGAGATCAAGTGATTACAGACATCCTGCAACACATCATTGCACCAACCAACTTGTTTACGCCCACGAAACTCAACTACCTCAAGAAACGTCTGGTCTTTTTAATCTATCTGTTATCACCGAAAGAGGAATATCGGGTACGGATCGGGGTCTTAAATATGGGCTCTAGTCTTTTGGCAGATGCTTCCATTTACTTGTTAAAAAATGAACTAAAAGGGAAACAAAATGTGACTATTTCTCCTTATAACAATGAGGAAGAATACGATTTGCTGATTTCAAACGCCCGTGTCCCTCAACTTGGCAACAATTATGGTCAATTTTATCAAGTGACTGCCATCGGTGCCGATTTAGATGTCAATCAGGTTTCTGCGATCGTCGATCAAATTGCTTACTCTAAGTACCATTCTTTTGTGGTGTGAGCCATTACTTGTTAGTTAAAAAGCAGTGAGTCAACGGATAGGTGATTCGCTGCTTTTTCAATTATCTGCAAAGGATGAGAAGGAAAAGGAGCTTGAATTGCTCTTATCATGGATGACGGAATGAAAACAGGGATCAGTCAAGCAGCTTTCTGCTAGATAAATGTGCCCAGTATCCTTGTATAACGTATCGCAACAGAGCAGAAGACATCAAGCGTGAAAATAATAGAAGGGATTCAAAATGCTGATTTTGGAAGGATGTAAAAAAAGACCCACATAGAGATGTGGGTCTGGCATCGTTAGTTCTGATTTTCTAATCTCTCTAGAATCTTTTTGGGAATTGCGTCTTTTTCAACGCCATTCGGGCCTTTTATTGTACGCTTTTCACTGATCACCGCTTTTACATAAGAATTTGGTGTTAAGGGTTTTGCGTTATCTTCTGATAATGAAACCTCAAGGGTTTGGGTGCTGCCATCTTCTTTTACAAAGTCTAATGTGTAATCGTAAGAATACCAGGGAGACTGGTCGCCGATGCCGCTCTTACTTTCGTGTTGGACCTTAGGCGGAATCTCAGACGGGACATACGCGTAAGCTGTTTGTCCTGAGTAGGTGGATTGATAATATTCATAGCCTTTGTATCCGACAAACCCTAAAAGTACGACTAAGATGAATCCGATTATTTTTTTCATATAAACCATCCTTATCCTCAAATATGGAGCTATTATAACAGAATGGTTCTATAGATGACCTTTCATCAGACGAACAGTTTTGCAAGGAGAAACGTTACTAGCCAGTCGTGAAAAAGCAGGGAACGCCGCTAGTAAAGGGTTCAATCTATAAATTGTCAGGGGATTGTTGCTTAGAGCGACTAGAAATAAGAGGGGAAGTAGACAACAAGACCTTAATTAAAAAACACAGCATGGAAAATGCTTCTTTTATGTATGCCCAGCAACAGACAGCTTGATGAGACGTGCCGTTTGTTTTTTCACTATAGAAAGGCGAAAGAGGGCGCACCAGTTTCATAAAAAACCAGCAAAGACGCTCCGTAAGAGACCGTCTTTGCTGGTTTTTTTCTACCGAAAATGCTTGAGAGCAGTCCATGGCAGCTTTTTATGGTTCGATTTTACTATACAAATCGAGGGCTCTTTTCCTGGCTTCGTTATGGTCGACTATAGGCAACGGATAGTCGGTGCCTAAAACTATTTGTAGGTCGGCTTGTTCTTGGTTAGTCATCAGGTAAGGTTCGTGGACGAATTTTAGTGGCAACTGGGCGAGTTCGGGAACAAATTGTTTGATGAACGTCCCATCTTTGTCGAATTTTTTCCCCTGAGTGATAGGGTTGAAAATTCGAAAGTAAGGAACTGCATCGGTGCCGGTCGAAGCTGCCCACTGCCAGCCGCCGATATTGCTGGCAGCGTCGTAGTCGATCAATTGTCGAGCAAAATAGGCTTCTCCTTGCCGCCAATCGATCAGTAAATCTTTGGTTAGAAAGGAAGCGACGATCATCCGTAGACGGTTATGCATCCAACCGGTCTGATTCAGCTGCCGCATCGCGGCATCAATGATCGGATAGCCGGTTTGTCCTGCTTGCCATTTGTTTAGCGCCTCTTCATCTTTTTGCCAATCCATGTTTCGATATTTCTCAATGAGTTCATAGTTTTTTTGTTCTGGATGAGTGAAGTAGATCATATGATAAAAATCTCGCCAAGCCAGTTCTTTTAAAAAGGTCGCTTTGCCAGTGCTGGATGGCATTTCTTGGCAAGCGGCCCAAACCTTCCGAATAGAGATTTGTCCAAAAGACAAGAAAGGGGATAGACGACTGGTTCCTTTGATTGAAGGGATATCACGGTCTTTTTCATAGGCAGCCAAACGCTTTTGCACAAATGCCTGCAATTGCTTATGCGCATAGTCTTCCCCAACGATCGTTGAGAAATCAGTCTTTCTATTTTTTATCAGCTCAGCTAGCAGCATTGTCCCTGCTTTGAAGTGAGGGGCATCATTAAAATGAGCGGCTTTTTCAAAATCAAGGGCATGCTTTTGATACACCGGTTTGGGCAACTGGATCCATTTCTTATAATAGGGCGTAAATTTTTTGTAGTATGTCCCATCCTCTTTGGTGACTTCCGTTGGTTGATGCAGATGATGGTCTTCAAAAGAATGAACGGTGATGCCTTTTTGCTCGACCAATTCTGTTATGTAGAGATCGCGTTTACGACCATATCCACGGTTATCAAAGTTGAAGTAAAGCTGGCTCCATTCTGGATAGCAAGCGAACAACTGATCAAAGGCTTCTGTCAAAGTCCCCGTCAAGAGGTGGATCGTCAGATTTTGCTTTTTGGCAGCCTCGATAAAGTGAGCAACCGCGCTAAAAAAGTAATCATGGCTTGGTGCATCGGGGAGAAACTGCTTGTCATTGAGATGAAACACACACAACAATTGGTCGTTTGCTTGAAGAGACGCAAGCGCCTCAGTAAGTGCCGTGTTGTCCTCTAAGCGTAGATCCTTTCTAAACCACATCACATGAATTGCCATACAAACCTCCTTGATAGTATAACCGTGCAAAAAAACGATCGGATTTCGTTTATAGTAAAGGAAAGATGGGATTTATTCAAATTTGGCGATTGCAACAGCTAACCAGAAATCTTTGCAAGCGTCCGTGATTATAGAAAGCATATGGAACAAGAAGATGCGTCGCTTTTCAATAGCCGATCTTGTAAACAAAAAAAATCGAACACAGAACAAGAGTCTGCGTTCGATTCTAGCAATCAACAAAATTATTTTATTTTCCGTTCATCTGGCACGATGTCTGCTTTTAACAACCAGATGTGGAAGAACCATTCTGCCGCACCGATCAATACTGCTGGGATCAATACTAACATCCAGATGTCATTTGTATAGTCCATATAAGTCAGATACAGCCATAGGATAAGGGCTGCTGCGCCGGCATCTGCGATCGTTGCCGCAATGTTACCGATCTTCCGCAAAATGACCAAATCGCCTAGCACATAGATCATCACCACAATGATCACACCGACGATCGTCGAGTCCATAAAACTGACATCGTAAATTCCTGACAACACAATCCACAAAATCGCCCAAATCATTAGTGCTTTGACAACCAACGCTTTTAGATGTTTCATTTCATACACTCCTTTTTATTATTTATTCCAAAAGCAAGAAGGTCATCTTAGAGATAACCTTCTATTTCAAGGCTATCATCTGACATTTTTTTGTGTCAAAAATAATGATTGGAATGGTTTTTTATGCTATTTTAAGCATAATTACTTGACGAATGGTCGTGAATAGTTTAAACATTTTAAGGAATAAGTAGTGGGATTAATTTGTGAAACGAAAGAAGAATAGAGGGGTTTTTGTAAGGAGATAAAGTATCGGTACAGTATTTATTGGAGTCAAACAATTTAACAAGGAAATTTAAATGAAGCGACCCGCAAAAGTCAGGTTTTGATCTGCTTTTCGAGGGTCGCTTTATGCCTTCTTCTTATTTATTTTCTTCTAACAGCTCGAAAATAATTGAGCCCGGTTCCTGCAAATACTACGAAACTAGCCAATAGGAACAAAAATCCTAGGGGGATTAGATAGAAATTTTCATGTAAAATGCCGGATTGATCGATGTATTCCACGGAGCTAGCTTTGATGAAGAAGCAGGCAAAGCCGAAAAGTAGTAAAAATGTTCCGATCAAGGTAGTGATCAAATTGAGTTTGGCGCGTCGGGTCTCGCTGCCGTCTTTGATTAGTTTTTCAGTGATCTTGTTCACTTGAGTTCCTCCTAAAATCAATTCATCAAGCGAGAGTTGAAAAATCGTGGCGATGGCAATCAGCATTTCTAAATCTGGTAGATTGCGATTGTTTTCCCAGTTCGAAACGGCTTGTCTCGTCACGTGTAGTTGAGTGGCAAATTGTTCTTGGGTCAAGTTATTTCTTGTGCGTACTTCTTTGATTTTTTCGCCAAATTCCATCTTTTCTTCCTTTCGCTGATGTGACTTAAGCATAGTCGAACCCCGCGTTGGTTCCAAGAAAGCAGGGCTTGCTGCTTGATAAATCAAGGGAAAGTGGTGCTTGCGTCGCTTTTTTGTCCGCTCTTGGTTAGGGCGGGAGCCAATCATCTTTAATAATCAAAGCGATCAGCTGCTAAGTAAACGATTTGATGTGTGTTATTTTTACAATATATCTTTTCTTTTATTATAGCATTGTGATCGAGGGGAGGGAAATGTGTGATTCAGGCCTTTCGCTGCTTGATCGGTAGCTGTCCGGCAGCTGTCGAGAGTATCGAGTGGGGGATAGCGCAACAGCAAGTTTCTTTTCTTAAAGAAATTCACTTAGTTGACAAATCGTAAAACATCTTGTTTAATATACCCCGAGGGGTATACGAAAGGAGCAAGAAATGTTTTCACTATTTAAACGCATACCAAGTATGTCAACAGCAGATTTACAAAAAGAAGGAGCCAAAGAATGGACGGTTCTGGATGTACGCACGCCGGCGGAGTACCGCAGCGGGCACATTGCCTATGCGAAAAATGTACCGTTAAATAAGATTGCGGGCTTCACTCAAAAAGGCGACAAGAAGCTGGCAGTCATTTGCCAATCGGGGATGCGAAGCAAACAAGCAGCCAAAATCCTAAGTAAAAAAGGTTTTGATGTGGTCAACGTTCGTGGCGGCATGAATCAATGGCGCGGAACAACCAAAGGAGGAAAGTAATGATGGAAAAAATAGTTATTGTCGGTGGGGTAGCAGGGGGAATGTCGGCAGCCACGCGCTTACGTCGGCTTAAAGAAGCAGCGGAGATCATTGTTTTTGAAAAAGGTCCTTTTGTCTCTTTTGCGAATTGTGGGCTGCCGTATGCTATTTCTGGTGAGATCAAAGAGCGAGATGCCCTATTGGTCCAAACACCTGAGGCATTAAAAAAACGGTTTAACCTAGATGTGCGGCCTTTTCATGAGGTACTGGCGATCGATCCGCAGGAGAAAACGGTCACGGTCAAATATGGCGAACAGGTCTTCACGGAATCTTATGATGCGTTGATTTTATCGCCGGGGGCAAAACCGCTAGTACCAGCGATCAAAGGGCTAGAAGAAGCAACCAACGCCTTTTCTTTGCGCAATGTTCCTGACTTAGACCAAATTATGGCGCATCTTGAAGACAAAAAGCCTCAAAAAGCGACGATCATTGGCGCTGGGTTTATTGGTTTAGAAGTCGCTGAAAATTTACATAAAAAAGGCCTCGAAGTAACGATCGTAGAAAAAGCACCCCACGTATTGCCACCTTTGGACGAAGAAATGGCTGCGTATGTCAAAAATGAATTGATCAAGCAAGGGGTCAAAGTTTTGACCTCGCAGTCAGCGACCGCTTTTGAAAAAGCAGGGCAAGAAATCGTTCTGGAAGATGGCACGATCCTGGCTTCAGATGTCACGATTCTTTCGGTTGGTGTCCAACCAGAAACGGATTTGGCGAAACGTGCTGGTATCCAACTAGGACACCGGGGGGGTATCCTAGTAGATGAGCAATACCAAACCAGCAAGAAAGATATTTACGCGGTGGGTGATGCCATCGTTGTGAAACAACAAATCACCCACGAAGACACGCTGATCTCCCTGGCGTCACCAGCCAATCGCCAAGGTCGGCAAGTTGCTGATGTATTGGGAGGACTGGCTCGCAAAAACAAAGGCGGTATCGGGACGGCGATCGTGCGCGTATTCGATATTGCGGCAGCGTCCACAGGGTTAAGTGAGCGCAGCGCCAAACTGGCGGGGCTAAATCCTCAGGTGGTTCATCTTTCAGGCAAAGACCATGCTGGGTATTATCCTGATGCGACGGATATTTATTTGAAGCTGATTTTTGATGCTGACACTGGAAAAATCTACGGTGCGCAAGGCATCGGAACCAAAGGGGTCGATAAACGGATCGATATTTTGGCAACAGCGATCAAAGGCGACTTAACGATCTTTGACTTGCCTGAACTGGAATTCACCTATGCACCGCCTTTTGGCTCAGCCAAAGATCCAGTGAATATGATTGGCTATGCAGCGATCAATCTGGCGGAAGGAATCAGTGAGAATATTCAGTGGCACGAATTGACGGATGCCTTAGAAAACGGTAAGCAGTTGTTGGATGTTCGTTCAGAGATGGAATTAGCCAATAATGGACGTTTTCAACAGGCGCTCCACATTCCGTTAGATGAATTGAGGGATCGGTTGTCTGAATTGGATCCAAGCGTTTCGTATGTCGTTACGTGTCATAGCGGATTGAGAAGCTACATTGCCGAACGCATCTTAAAACAAGCGGGCATCAATTGTCAAAACCTCGATGGTGCCTTTTCGTTGTATAATACTATTAAGCCGGAGATGATTATTCATGATTAAAGCCATATCTATGGACGAATTTACCCAAAAAGAAAAACGTGAACCGCTTGAGATCCTTGATGTCAGAGAAGTTGATGAGTTTGCACAAGGGCACATCAAAACAGCACAAAACCTACCGTTGAGCGAGCTTACGGAACAAATCAGCGACTTAGAGAAGGATAAAAACTACTATGTCATCTGTCATTCAGGGGCTCGTTCGCAAATGGCGTCTGAGTTTTTGAGCCAGCAAGGGTTTCAAGTGACCAATGTCCTCGGCGGCATGTCAGCATGGAGAGGAGAAATCAAACGATGACCGCATGCAACAAAGATATTTTGAATCGGTTAAAACGAACCGAAGGCCAGTTGCGGGGGATTCAAAAAATGATCGAAGACGAGAAAGAATGCGTCGATGTCATCACGCAATTGTCCGCCGTCAGTTCCAGTGTTAACCGTATTATGGGGAACATTGTCGCTGAGAATTTGAAAAATTGTTTGGAAAATCCAGACAGCGACACGGAAACCCAAAAGCAGAAAATCGATCAAGCCGTTCAGCTGATCGTGAAGAAATAACGGAATTTTTGAAAGGTTTGTCGCGTTTTTTCATTTGAAAGAGTTTATTGTCAACCAGTTTGAAGATTCGAAGCTGACCGCAAAAGAAGGGAAATACCTATTTTGCGGTTTTTTGTACATTAAAAAAATGATTGCGTTTTCTTTTTTTGGATGCTATGATTAATTTAAGAAATAAATAATGATTTTTTTTATGTGTATGTGACTGTACGGCAGGCAAGGCATAATAAAATCAATTTTGCGAGGATTCGCAGATTTGATTTTATTATGCCTTTTTTTACGCTTAGAAAGGAGGAAGGAGAAGAATACATGTATTTGATTAAGAAGGTTTTGAATGTAAACGTTATTATTGTTGAGAAAGACAACAAAGATGTTATTGCTTTTGGCAAGGGTATCGGTTATCGGCAAAAGAAAGGTCAATTGATTTCGGAAGAGAAAATCTCTAAATTCTATCTTCCGATTGAAGATAATCGAATGGAGTCCTTGATTACGTTTATGAACAATGTACCTGTAAAGTATATCGAGCTAGCGTATGAAGTCATTCAAGAAGCGGAGAAATATCTAGATACGGAGTTATCTGCTAATACACTCTTTTCACTGACTGATCATATTTATTTTACTGTCGAGAGGATCAGAGACAATGTCATTATGACTTCTTCAATGTATTGGGAGTTCAAACGATTTTATCCTGAAGAATTTCAGGCTGCTCAAAAAGGTGTTGCCATTATTGAAAAAGCACTTGGTATTTCTTTGAACGAACAAGAAGCAGCGAACATTACTTTCCATATCATTAACGGTAATAGTCGCTCAGCAATTCATGCTAATGCTATCCAAATCACAAAAATCGTGACAAATATTTTAAAGTCTGTACAAATGTTGGTGAAGAAAAAATTGGATAGCCACAGTCTGCACTATGAGCGTCTGGTTACACATGCCAAATTTTTTGCAGAACGCTATTTAACGAACACGATGTTAAACAATGATGCAGTTTTAATAAAGACAGTCTCTACGCTGTATCAAGAACCGATGGCCTATAGTCAGCGAATAAAACGGACTTTAGAAGAAATCTATGAGAAACCAATCACTGAAGAAGAAATTGCATATTTAGCTATTCATATTAATAGACTATTACTATCACAAAACGAGGAGTGAACCAAATGGTTGATAAAAAGAAAGAATCAGTAGACAAAATCATTCAATCGATCGGTGGAGAGAAAAATATTAACGCGGTCTATCATTGTGCAACTCGCCTTCGCTTCCAGTTAAAAGATACCACGCAATTCAATCAAGCACAGGCGAAGGAAATTCCAGGAGTACTAGGGACTAAATTGACCGGAGATGAAGTACAATTTGTGATTGGTGGAGAAGTAGGAAATTACTATTCGACTGTAATCAATCAGTATAAAATCACGGAAAAAAACAGTGCTGAAGCTGTAGATACACCTAAAAACGGACTTGTGAAACGAATCGTCGAAAACATTGTTGGTGTAATGGCGCCAATCATTACAGCATTGATCGGATTTGGTTTAATTCGGGCGGTTTTAGCTTTACTGGTCCTTTTGGGATTGAGTAGAGAAAGTTTAAATTATCAAATCATCAATATGATTGGAGATGCCGCCTTTTACTTTTTGCCTTTTTTAATTGCGGCTAGTGCGGCAAGACAATTCAAAACCAATCTTTATTTAGCATTGGGGATCACAGGCGTCTTACTACATCCAACATTTCAGAGTCTGGTTGCCTCGGATGTTTCTATGCAGCTGTTTGGGCTTCCGATACGTGAAGCCGCTTATTCAGGAACGGTTATCCCAATCATCTTGATCGTCTGGGTTATGAGTTATGTTGATCGTTTATCTGAAAAGATCATTCCGAGTGTACTAAAAACCATGTTGAAACCGCTTTTCATCGTGATCATCATGGCTCCGCTAGCACTGATGATCTTAGGACCTATCGGCGCGATTTTTGGAGATGGATTGTTCTTTGTTGTGGATTATCTGCGAGTGACTGTTCCATGGCTCGTGCCGACACTGATGGGCATCTTCACGCCTTTATTAGTAATGGTTGGTATGCATACGGCTTTGACTCCGATTGCGCAAGTCTCCTTTTCAACCGTAGGCTTTGAGATCGTCCAAGGACCAGGTATGTTAGCAAGCAACATTTCGCAAGCGGGGGCCGCCTTTGGGGTATTTGTTAAAACCAAAGATAAACAGATGAAACAAATTGCTTTTTCCAGCGGTATCACGGCGCTGTCTGGTATCACGGAACCTGCACTGTACGGGGTTAACTTGAAACTGAAAAAACCACTGATTTATGTGATGATTTCAGGTGGAATTGCTGGTTTTTATGCGGGGATCAGCGGACTAGTCCGCTATTCATTCGGATCGCCGGGGCTTTTGACCTTGCCGGTATTTTTCGGAGAGGATGCCTCTAATATTGTAAAAGCAGCCATAACATTGGCGTTAGCTTTTTCGATATCGTTTGTTTTGACAGTCATTTTTGGTTTTGAAGAGAGTATTGAAGAAGATATGAAAACGTTGGAGAATCCTTCACCGATTGCTTCAGAAAAACGGACAGCGGCTGAAGAAGCATTGATTCAAGGCTTCGTCCGTGGCAGCGTTTTGCCGCTGAGTGAAGTAGCTGACGAGGTTTTTGCTACCGAACAAATGGGACCAGGGCTAGCGATCGATCCTGCGTCAGGAGAATTCCATTCACCGATTGAAGGCACGATAACGACTGTCTTTCCAACAAAACATGCCATCGGGTTGCGACATGATAATGGATTAGAAATGTTACTGCATATTGGATTAGATACAGTGAAACTGGATGGAGAAGGATTTGAACTTTTTATTGAGGAAGGTCAGCGAGTAAAGGCGGGTGAGTTGCTAGCCCGTGTTGATATTGATTTTATCAAGTCTAAAGGCTACGATCCAACTTCTGTTTTGATTTTTATGAACAATCAGAATGAACCGGTATTTTTTGAGCACGATGAATTGATTGATTACTCGAATAAATTAGTAACAATTATTTAGAAGAAAGAAGGGGAAAAAATGAAAACAAAATTTCCAGATGGATTTTATTGGGGTGGGGCGACAGCTGCCAATCAATTAGAAGGAGCGTATCAAGTGGGCGGCAAAGGAATGTCAATCAGTGATCTGCTTCTGGGAGGCGATGTGAACACGCCTCGGCGAATCACCACAGAAATTGAAGAAGGTGCTTTTTATCCAAGTCATGAGGCGATTGATCATTTTCATCGATACAAAGAGGATATTGCTTTATTTGCAGAAATGGGATTTAAGCTGTATCGCTTTTCTATCGCATGGACTCGTATTTTTCCGACCGGTTTAGAGAAAGTACCAAATGAAGAAGGGTTAAAGTTTTACGATGATCTGATCGCAGAATTAAAGAAGTACGAGATAGAACCGATGGTCTCATTGTCTCATTATGAATCACCGATAGAAATGACAAAACAGTTCAATGGCTGGGAAAGCAGAGGAATGATTGAATCGTATGAAAGATTCGCCAAGACGGTCATTGATCGTTATCAGGATGATGTGAAATATTGGCTAACATTCAATGAAATCAATATTTTATCCAGAGATGTAGGGGTGGGTACGTATTTAGGAGGAGGAATGTATCCAAAAGATATTGATGATTTTTTGAATACACAAAATATCGATAACAGTCAGCAACGGTTTCAGGCGCTCCACCACCAATTCGTTGCAAGTGCCCGAGTGATCAAGTACGCAAAAAGTCTACACAAAAATTTGCAAATGGGCTGTATGATTGCCTATCGAATGATTTATCCGTTGTCTTCTCATCCAGAGGATATTCGTTTTGCACAAGAGATGACTAATATCAGTAATTTTTACTGTGGTGATGTTCAAGTGAAAGGTCGCTATCCATATTTTGCTAAAAAGTTTTGGCAAGATAGAGGGATAGACCTTACTATCGAAGCAGGAGATTTAGAAGTACTGAAAGAGGGCACTGTTGATTTCTATACGTTTTCTTACTACCAATCTTCTACTGTGACTAAAGTAAATGATCAAGCCGAAAAGCAAACGGGGAATTTTTTCAATGGGGTTAAAAATCCGCATCTTACAGCGAGTGAATGGGGCTGGGAAATCGATCCATTAGGATTGCGCATTGCGTTAAATCAAATTTATGAACGCTATGAAATTCCCTTGATGGTGGTCGAAAATGGGTTAGGTGCAATGGATACCCTCATTGAAAAAAATGGTGAATATACAGTCGAGGATGATTATCGTATCGACTATTTACGAAGACATATTAAGGCAATGGCTGATGCTATTGCAGATGGTGTTGATCTTATCGGATATACTTCTTGGGGGCCCATCGACCTTGTTTCAGCAGGAACTGGACAAATGGCAAAACGCTACGGGTTTATTTATGTAGACAAGCATGACGATGGGACTGGCTCGTTGGCTCGCTATAAGAAAAAGTCCTTTTATTGGTACAAAAAAGTGATTCAATCAAATGGTGAAGGAATTAAATAGAAAACTGCAAGCTCAAGTTATTACAGAAAAAAGCGAAGGTGCTGCTGAGCCTTCGCTTTTTCGTCGCCTACAATTGGACAGGGGGATTAATTGTGGCTGACTTCTTCGTAAAAAATGGCGTTGCGTTCTGCAATCAGTTGGGTTTCCCTTCGCTCTAATTCGAGAAAGGTTTCGTCTGCCAGCAATTCGGCAGCAGAGTAGCCGGCCGCCAAGAAGTTTTCTGCATAGGTCAATTTCTGATTCGTGATGTTTCTTCGTTGCTCGGCAATAATGAGTAGCTGTTTCACATTCATACACTCACTCCATTCTTTTATAAAAAGCAAGTACTAAAAGAGGACAGCTGATAATACTTGCAAGTCAACGGTGAAGGCGGGAAAACGATCATGGTCAGCTATTTGTAAATAAGAGGAGAACGACAGGTTCGTTTCTGATTGATCGTTTTATACGGAAGCTTTGTACTAAGTATAAAAAAAATTCCCCCGTAGCAACAGAACGTAGTCGTTTACATAAAGCAACGATTGGTTTACATTCTTTGGACAAGTGGGTGTAACAAGAAAACCAAGCAATTTTGTCCTGGAAAACGGCGGGATTTGACGACAAAAAAACCTGCGGCCGCATCAAGCGGAAGCAGGTTTCACGGGCTAGTAGAAATAGCTTAAACGGTTTGTTTTGCTGGGCGTAGCAAGACTTCGCTGATCGCCACATGTTTGGGCTGTTGAATGGCATAAACCACTGCATTTGCTACATCTTCTGGTGTTAGGCTATTGCCTTCTACGCGAGAGGTTTCTTTCAAGGCTGCTTCTAGTTGAGCATTGCCGACGGTTTCAAACAATTCCGTGGAGACCATTCCTGGAGAGACGATGGTGGAGCGAATGCCATGTTCACGTTCTTCTTGGCGCAAGCCTTCCATGATTGCACGAACTGCAAACTTTGTCCCGTTGTACACGGCAGAACCTGGGTAAATGACATGTCCGGCAACTGAGTCAGTGGCGATGATCAAGCCGTCTTGTTGTTTTTGCATGATGGGCAGCACAGCGCCGATCCCGTTCAATACCCCCATGATATTGATATCCAGCATTTGTTGCCAGCTGTCATAGTTCAACTCTGCCAAGTTTCCTTGAGGCATGATGCCAGCATTATTAAAAAGGACATCAATCCGACCAAAGGAGGTCATGGCTAAATCAATGACTTGTTGGACTTGTTCGCGATTGGTGACATCAGCTGTTTGATACAAGACATTTTCTCCTAATTTTTCAGCCAGTGCTTTGATGCGCTCTTCACGGCGGGCAGCGATCACTACTTTTGCCCCTTGCTCGGCTAGTTTAACGGCAGTTGCTTCCCCAATTCCTGAAGAGGCCCCCATAATTACGATAACTTTCTCTTTGATTTCTGTCATTTGTATTTCCTCCAGTGAATGATTTTTTCAGCGAATCCTGCTACTGCCAATGGTGAACCTGTGAGACGATAGGTGATTGACAGTACAGTGCTTGCGGTGTATTTTAATTGTAGAATCTGAAGTTAGGTTTAGGTCAAGCGATAAATATAATTTTTTTTAGGAGCGATGCAAGTGAGTTACTCGATTGGCGAAGTATCACAAACGACCAATATCCCCATCTCGACACTGCGTTATTACGATCGAGAAGGGATGTTTCCGAAGTTGGCCCGCAGTAATGGCGGCATTCGGGTGTTTTCAGAAAAAGAAGTAGCGACGATCAAAGTGATCGATTGTTTGAAGAATACCGGCATGCCCATCAAAGACATCAAGAATTTCTTGGATTGGGGCGAGGAAGGCGATGCGTCTTTGCAGAAACGGCAGCAGCTGTTTCATGAACGTCTGGAAGAAGTCACAAAGCAAATGGCAGCCTTGCAAGAAACCATGAATACGATCAAATACAAATGCTGGTACTACGATACCGCGATGGCAGCAGGCACCGAAGCGGTGGTAAAAGAGTTGCCGCTAGAAGAAATACCCGAAGAAGTCCGAGCATACAAACTGTAAGCCCATCGAAAAACCACCTGCTGTTTTTGCAGGTGGTTTTTCGATTCTACTGGTTTTTCTGGGAAAATCAACCTTGCCAGTTGCCGTTTTCTAACGGCAGTTCATCAGTCCCATGAAAATTGGATTTCGTTCGTCGGCAGTGTTACTCAATAACGCCTACAGGAATCAAATAGCGGGGTTCATTTTCCGTTGGCAGCTGCAGCAGCTCTGTGAGTTCATAATCCGTGAAGGCGCCGATCGGCACAGCGCCTAAGCCTAACGCTTGGGCCTGCAAAAGGACGTTTTGGGCGGAATGACCGACTTCGATATAGGCATAGCGTTCGATTCCTCGGTCCCCATAGCGCTCGATCAGTCGTTCATAAACCACTGTATAAAGCAATGTGGCAGGTGCCCGTTGAATCGCTGGCTGATCCAACGAACCTTCCGCCAATGCGGTCCGAAAATCGCCGGCAAGAACTTTTGCTAAGGCATGTTGCTCAGGTTGATACAGATAAAGCCCTGGCTCAAGCCCCGTTACCTGTGTGACCACGACATAGAGGTCTAAGGGATACAAGGCACCAGCCGAAGGCGCTGTGCGGCGACCATCTTCTGTAGTGACACCGGCAGCGGCCCATAAAAGCTGTGCTAACTGTTCTTGTGTTAGCTCAGTATCTTGAAAATCCCGTTGCGAGCGCCGCTCGAAGAGAGCTTCCGCCACACTGGTATCCCCGTCTAAGATTGGTTGTGGCAATGGAAAGGTTTCATAGGAAACTGCTGGTTCGGAAGAAGTTGCGGTGTTGGCAGTCGGTTGTTCTTCAATTGGTGCCGTATCCGCACTGCAGCCAGTGAGGAGTAAGCCCAGCACCAAAAGAGCGACTAAATGAGCAAAGCGAAATCGTTTGTAACGGGTCATAAGGATTCCTCCTTTTTCTAAGGGCTTCGTGTTATTTATAAGTATAACAAGGATTGTTTTTTCATGCGCTTTTATTCACAAATTTGTGAGCGGTGACAAGCGCATCAGCTCAATCAGGTCATAGGGAAAGCAGACTCTTTAATATTTTCTAAAGGCTTAAAAAGTATTTACTATCGAGAAATCGTCTAGATTCTGTTCTGGCTCTTTCAATCAATGATCATTGGAAAAGTATGCAGCAAATGCCAGAGTGTTATCTAAAGGAAGACAATCATCATTAGATGGGGAACAGCCCTTTGAGGAGCCGTCTGGAATCAATAAAGCCCCCTTGTCTCTTGCGACAAAGGGGGCGGGACTAACTGTTCATTTCTGCGACTTCTTCCTCCATATCAAATTCCAACTGTTTGGCAGCATTGAGCTGGTCGCTATAGTAGCTGGCAAGCTCTTCAGCAGATTGCGGTGTTAGATTGTTAAAGGCAAAAGTCACATAGGAGCCATGATCCTCTAGGCAAATCGAATTGATAGTGAAGCGACGCTTATCATCGTAAAAGACGTAACTTTCACCTGGTATGAAGGTTTGCTCGGGATGAGTACGGACACGGAAGCCATTGAAACTCATTTGATACATCTCGAACGTCTTGGCATCATAAGAAAGCTGACGATTGATGGCGATACTCAAGGCTTCACTATCACTTTCGATAAAACGGTTTTTCCCGATCAAAATGGCATAAAACAAGCCATAGAGGTTATAGAGCGACCAAATCAAGGTCACGATATAGCCGAATTCATACCCTTCTCCTCGGTACAAACGATACCCAGCTACCAGACAGGCAAAGGAAATCCAAGTAAAGAGGATGATGTGGGGCAAGACGGTTCGCCAATCAAAGGCGTTGCTGCCGACGATCTCTTTTTTGGTCACGTTGAATTTTTTCTGTGATTTCATAAATTCTTTGATCAATGCCCCGGTGTGGATAGGAGCGACAAAGCAATCATAGATGTGGGAACTTGTCAGGTTCCTGATCTTAGGGACATACAGCCGAAACGACAGGGAAATCATAATGAAAGGCGGTAAAAAGAACAGCAACAATTGGTGATTGTTGCTTCTGACGATAAAGATATCAAAAACCATAAATAAGGTTGGTGCCAATAAAAAGATGATTTTTTGGAAAGAGGTAAACCAATACAAATAGGAGTTGTAATAACAAAGTTTTTGCATGAACGACAACCCTTTTAAGCGGCGCGGTTTGAAGTGGTCAAAAATTTGTTTCGTTCCTTGCGCCCACCGAGTCCGTTGTGAGGTCAGCTCTTTGGCAGTGTAAGGAGTGATCCCCAAGGCATAGGCTTTATTGATAAAAATCGTTTCATAGCCGGCGTCTTGTAAAAGCATCCCGGTCGCCATATCTTCGGTGATACTGCTGGTAGGAACGCCGCCGATCTCTTCAAGGGCACTGCGGCGAATGATGGCATTGGTACCGATATGGATCAAAGCATTCTCACGAGAAAGTGCGGGTTCTAGAAAGCGCATGAATAATTCCTGTTCGTTGTACATGGATTTGCGCAGTAATTGAAAAGGATCTTTGTTATAAAATGTTTGTGGATATTGCACCAATGCAACTTTAGGATTGCGGAAATAGTCGACAGCTTCAAAAATAATGTTCTTTTTGACGATAAAGTCAGCATCCAGAAGCAAAATCAAGTCACTGCTGGTTTGGGACAAGGCATAGTTGATATTCCCAGCTTTAGCATTGGCATTTCCTTCGCGGGTCAAATAGCCGAGGTTCATTCGCTCGGCCATTTCTTTTAGTTCCTCTCGATGGCCATCATCGCAGATATAGATTTTTTTATTGGGGTATTTCAAGGCTTTGACAGCCAGTGCGGTGGCGATCACCAGCTTGATGTCTTCATTGTAAGTACAAATAAAAGCGGCGACACTTGGCAAGAATTCTTCTGCTTCATCCCCCTCGTAGCGGTATTCTTTTGAGAGCTTATTGGAAAAAAGGTAAACAAAAAAGCCATAGACAAATAAACCAATGACTTCCGCAATATAGAGAATAATCCCAAATACTAGTGAAGCAGAACTATCAATCGGGATCGTGAAAAATAAACGCCAAACCAAGTAAATAAACAGAAAAGCAATCGTGATCTTCGAAAACAGCTGTTTGATTCGATTATTTTTCTTTGCCAGAAAATACAACAAGAAAATGACCAAAAACAACCCAGATAAATAAACCAATTCCAAACCAATCTCCTCCTTTGTTATACTAAAATAGTAATAAGTTTTTAAAAATAAATCAAAGTAAACGATTGCATTTTTTTAACATGTGAGAAAGAAGAAGGAGGACAAGTACGAAGAAGAGAAAAAGGCCAAACAAAAACCCTCCAGCAACGAATTGCTGGAGGGTTTCATTTAATTGGCAGCTGCCAATGCTGCTTGGTTTTGTTTGGCATGATAGGCTTCCACGTCTAGGATTGCCTGTTTAAACATTTCTCGCGTGATCTCATAAGGCACGTGGACGATGTCATTGGTGGTCATTGCTTTGTCTAAGATTGCCTCAAGATCGCTGGTGTCGTTAAGGCCCATATCTGCTAGGCAAACCGGCAGTTTGTTTTCCTTCATAAAGGCGTAGATGCGCTGGAAGAGGGCATCTTGCTGATCGAGCTGCAACAAGGCCAAAACGCCGTAACTAACGGATGCGCCGTGTAAATAGTCTTCCATTTTTTCCAAAACGGTCGTTCCGTAGTAAAAGGAATGAGCAAGGGCGGAGTTGTAATCATTGACGACTAAGACGGAAACTAAGCCGGTGGTTACGATGATATCCAAGACGACTTGCTCAATGGCATAAGACGGCTGATTGGCGGCACTGTCTTTCAAGGCTTGTGTGCCGTATTGCAATAAGCGTTCCGTGCACATTTTGCCGATTTGGATGCCTAACCCATCGGTGTAATCTAACTGATCGCCCCGCGCTGAAAATGTCGATTCGATCTCTTTGGAGAGGGCATCGCCGATTCCTGCCCATAAGTACTTGTCGGGGGCTTGGGCGATGATCTCACTGTCGATAAAGGCATGGGTCGGCGGTTGCGAAGGGAAAAACAACCCTTGCATCTCGCCGTTTTCTTTATAGATGACACAAACCGCGGTGACTGGTGAGCAGTTGGAGCCAATCGTTGGGAAGGTGAAGACTGGTTTGCCAGCTTTTTCCCCAACCACTTTGACGGTATCGCAGACGCGGCCGCCACCAACGGCGAATAGAACATCGGCGGCTTGGACACTTGGAGTAGCGAACAGCTGATCGACGTTTTCATAGGTCGAGTTGCCGCCGTACCACAAGGTATCCGTCACTTGGACTGCTGACGTTAAAGCGGCTTTGATCTTGTCTTCAGCTTTTTCAAGGGCGGTTTTTCCGCCGATGATCACGGCATTGGTGCCGTATGGTTTTACGATGTCATTTACTTTTTCGTAGGCGTCCGCCCCGATTGTGTAGTTTGGCAAAAAGATACTTTGACTCATACTTTTCTCCTTCTTTCTTGGCCACGAGATTGGCTAAAATTGGTCCGGTAATTTGATGGATCACCATGCCGACTGCGGCAGGGGTAACGGCTGCAGCAATGGCGGCAAAGTGGGCATTGGCTAACGAGATCGCTAGGCCAGTATTTTTCATTCCTAATTGAAACATGATGGATTTGGCTTGGGTGGCACTGACGCCCATCACACGGCTCAGACCATAGCCTGCGCCGTAGCCGATCAAGTTATGGAGCAAGACTAAGAAAATCACGATCAAGCCAGATTGGACGATGACGGCGCCGTTGCGAGCGACAGTTCCTGCAACGATCAATAAGATACTGACGGAAGAAATCAACACAAATGATTGCAGAAATCGCTCGATGTGCTTGGCAATGAGTTTGTGGACGATCACCCCTAAAATGATTGGCAAAAGCACCATCTGCAAGACAGACAAGAGCATTTCCCAGAAGGAGATCTCGGTGTACTGACCAGCCAAGACATAAACCAAAAAGGGTGTAACGACGGTCGCTAACAAGGTCGATACCGTGGTCATGGAAACGGTGAGGGCGACATCGCCTTTGCCGATGAAGGTCATGACATTGCTGGCGGTTCCACCAGAAACGCAGCCTAGTAAGACAAAACCGATAATCAAACTGGAAGAAAGACCAAACAGCTGCGCTAAGCCGTAAGCCACCAAAGGGCTGATGGTGAACTGGAAAAGCACCCCTAAAATGAATGCTTTGGGCTGTAAGACGACCATTTTAAACGCAGCAACGTTTAGAGTCATCCCCATACAAAACATGATGATGCTCAAAAGAATCGTTGTACGAGGCGGAATCCATAAGAAGGGTTGCGGGAAAAAATAAGAGACGATCATCAATAAAATCATGATGTAGATCAAATACTTGTTTACAAAAGCAGCGATCGTGTTGACGGTTTTCATAATAAAAAATCATCCTTCCTTTTTTCTGCTTGACCAATCAAGTGTCCAAACAGAAGGGGTCTTTAGAATAAGTGCAGTGCATAACCGCGGGGAATCGGCAGCAGTTGGTCAACGAGCGTTTTGGATCTATCTGACATCAAGGTGTCAGCTTGCAAAAGGCCGCTTTCTTGAAAATGGGTATAAAAAAACACTCCATCTCAAGAAGCTGTTCTTCTTTTTGGATGCAATGTGAATAGGGACTCTTTGAATGTATAAAATCAAACAGTCCCGACTATAATAATAAAATAATTCGTTTGCTAACATTGGTGCGGGTCATATACGCCACCGTCCTTTTCTTTATTTGGAATTTTCTAAATATTTAAATTATTTCTACCTAGTCTACAAAAGAGTCAACGCTTTGTCAATTGTTTGAGAAAATTTTTTTCATTTTTTTGGGTGTTTTTTAAAAAACATGGGTTTCTATGGGGAAAAACAGCAAGAATTGGTTTGTGCTGTGCTTTTTTCCCCTTCGTTTAGAAACAGAATAGTTGTTGGATCTTGGTTTTTGTCCTACGATGATACTAGCAAGAGTTGGAAAAAGAAACGAGAGGAGCAAAGAAAATGAAAATTTTTGTCGTTGGTGCTACTGGACGAGTAGGCCAAAAATTGATCACCTTTCTAGAAAAACAAGGACACATCGTTTATGCTGGTGCGCGCAGCAGTGAGAAAATCACAGAAACGGAGACGATCAAGCCCGTGTTCTTTGATTTACACACAGAACCGGAAGAGATGGCGGCGAAATTCGCAGATGCGGAAGCGGTATACTTCGTGGCGGGTTCCCGAGGCAAAGACTTGCTGCAATCTGATCTGTATGGTGCGGTCAAAGTGATGCAAGCCGCTGAAGCAAAAGGAATTAAGCGCTACATCCACCTTAGCTCAGCCTATGCCTTAGAACCTGAACAGTGGCAAAGGGAAGGCATGGCGTCATTGATGGATTACACGATCGCCAAATTTTTCTCTGATCGCTGGCTGATCGACAACACCGCACTAGACTATACGATTTTGCAGCCGGGTGCGTTGAAAGAAACGCCAGGTTCTAGTTTGATCGAGATCAGTGAAACGACCTCTGGTGCGATCCCCATCGAGGATGTCGCCGTCTTGTTAGGTGAAATGCTGGAACGTCCAGCAACTTATCAAAAAGTCATCAAAGTCCAAGCTGGGGAAACCCCCATCAGCGAGGCACTGGATCAGCTTTAAGGCGAGCCTTTGGGCTTGAAGAGAATGTACTGAAGGAGCTGTACGGCAATGAATCGTTGGCGTGCGGCTTTTTTTTGTGAAGAAGCCAGCCACTTTTCATTTTTGAAAGCGGTGACTCTTGACTTTGGAAAAATAGTTTGTTACGCTTATTGCTAACTTTAGAGGGGGTGGTAAACGAATGTCAAGCGACTCGAGTGACGGTGAGCAGAAACACTATTTTGACTTGCCTTACTTTTTAATTGAATAGGAGACAAACAACAGCGCGTTATTTAGGAGCAGTTTCTAAATAAGGGGCTTATTTGTGTTATCCATCAATGAAAAAGAAAAGGAAGAAGAAAAAAATGAATAAAAAAGAGTTTCAGTTATCAGTGTCAGAAACAATCGAACAGTATCAGGTGCCGTCAATCGATCAAGGGTTGACTGAGGCGCAAGTAACCGAGCGGTTAGAAACCTACGGATTGAACCAATTAGCGGTCAAAAAAACCGCCAAGTGGCGTTTGCTGCTGCGACAATTCCATAACACGATCATCTACATTTTGATTTTCTCTGCCATCTTAACGCTGCTGATGGGGCATTTCTCTGATGCCGTGATCATTGGCATCGTCGTGCTGGTCAATGCGTTGATCGGTTATTACCAAGAAGCGAATGCTTCCGATGCGTTAGAACGGATCAAAGAGATGCTATCAGCAGAAGCCACGGTCTATCGGAATGGGATTCGTCAAGATATTCCAGCTGCCGAAGTCGTTCCAGGGGATGTCGTATTCCTAGAAGCTGGTGACAATGTGCCCGCAGATCTGCGAATCATCGAAGCCGACAACTTGCGTATCCAAGAATCCGCCTTGACTGGTGAAGCCGATTCGGTGGAAAAAATAACAGATGCCTCAATGGATGAAGCAACGCCATTAGCGGAACAACGGAATTTGGCGTTTGCTTCGACTTCCGTGACGTCAGGAAGCGGGAAAGGGATCGTGATCGCTACTGGCGTCACGACTGAAATCGGGAAAATCTCAGCTGAAGTCAATCAAACGGAAGAACGAAAAACGCCGTTGATGAAAGAGATTGATGGACTGGGGAAAGGCATCACCTATGTGATCATGGGCGTGGCGGTCTTGCTATTTGTCGTCAGCTTGTTCCAGCAGACCTATGCGATCTCTGTCTTATCCTTAGCCGTTGTCACCATGATCGTCGGCTCGATCCCAGAAGGATTGCCAGCAACGACCTCGGTGGTTTTGGCGATGGGTGTCAGCGACATGGCAAAAAACAAGCACACCATCATCAAAACGCTGCCAGCGGTTGAAACGCTAGGCTCAGTGGATGTGATCGCGACGGATAAAACAGGTACCCTGACCAAAAATGAAATGACGGTCAAAGACATCGTATTGGCTGAGCAGGAATATGAAGTGACGGGTGACGGCTATGCGCCGGTGGGAGAAATTCGTCCAAAGCAGGAGGACGTCCACGCGCAAGACACCTTGCAGTTGTTTTTGGAAGCTGGTTACGAAGCCAACGATACGGTATTAGTGCCAGAAGGAAATCACTGGACGATCAATGGGGAACCAACAGATGGCTCCTTCTTGACGCTGTATCATAAGCAATTTGCCTATCCGCAAGCACCTGCTTACCAAGAGCTGGATATGCTGCCCTTTGATTCGGACAACCGCTACATGGCGAAACTAGTGGCAAACCCTGCGGGGGAACGCTTGCTATTTGTTAAAGGCTCCCCAGATAAATTGTTTGAAATGGTGCAAAAACAAGCGGCGCCTTTTGATGAAGCCTATTGGACAGACCATGTCCGCCGCTTGTCGGCAGAAGGCAAACGAGTGGTAGCGGTGGGCTATCAGAAAGTTTCGATTGATCACATTGATGAAACGA
The DNA here is from genome assembly GCF_047470845.1 of Candidatus Enterococcus avicola. NCBI lineage: Bacteria > Bacillati > Bacillota > Bacilli > Lactobacillales > Enterococcaceae > Enterococcus > Candidatus Enterococcus avicola. Next base: position 50,676 of record NZ_JBLGTY010000011.1, read on the forward strand.
TTTTTGAGCAAGGGCTGCAATTACTAGGGATCGCTGGGATCATCGATCCGCCGCGAGAAGAAGTGATTGCCTCCCTGAAGGAAATGAACCAAGCCGGTGTTCAAGTGAAAATGATCACTGGCGATCACCCTCTGACCGCCAAAGCGATTGGGGAAAAGCTTGGCTTAGCGGATGAGATTCACGTCGTGACTGGTGCCGAGTTGGATCAGATGAGTGAAGCTGAATTTCAAGATGCTGCCTTGACGAATCAAGTCTTTGCACGAACCACGCCGAAAAATAAATTGGACATTATCAGAGCGCTACAAGCCAAAGGCAAAGTCACGGCGATGACAGGGGACGGAGTCAACGATGCCCCTGCGTTGAAGCGGGCGGATATCGGTGTAGCGATGGGGATCAGCGGCACGGATGTAGCCAAAGACTCTGCTGATATGATCTTGACCGATGACAATTTCGGTACCATGTCCTTAGCGATTCGCGAAGGACGCAGGATCTATGACAACATCAAAAAGAGCATTCTGTTTCTGTTGCCGACATCTTTTGCCGAAGGGCTGATCATTGCCTTTACGATCATGATGCAAAAAGAATTGCCGCTGCAGGCGACGCAACTGCTGTGGATCAACATGGTTTCTGCTATTACGATCCAGTTTGCGTTTATCTTTGAACCAGCAGAGTCTGGGATCATGAACCGCACACCGCGAAAGACAGGCAATAAATTGTTGAATCGCCACGATATTTGGCAGATGGCGTATGTATCGATCTTGATGGCAGTCATCAGTTTGATCGCTCATGACTGGCTCTTGCTGCAAGGCGTCAGCGAAGCCGTTGCCAGTACCATGATGGTCAATATCGTGGTCTTGAGTAAGATTTTCTATTTGTTCAACATCCGTACAAGTGCACCAGCGTTTTCTAAAGCTTCCTTCACCAATCCAAAAGCATTCGTGATCATTGGTGTGATGCTGGTTCTGCAACTGTTATTGACCTATGTTCCATTTATGCAAAGCGCCTTTCATACTGAGGACATGTCCTTGATCGGCTGGGTCATCTCAGCAGCTTCTGGGATGGTCGTCTTACTCGTGACGGAGTTTGATAAATGGCTTCGTTCGAGAAAAAATATTTAACCTAGGTTTTCTCGTGTTTTTCACAGGCAAAACCGCCTTGCTGCAGCTTAGGAAAATGGCGGAACGACAAGAGATTTCTGCTGTCGCTGCTTTGGGGTTGCCAAAAGAAAAAGCCAAGAGGAATTCCTATCGGCTTGTAATCAGGCCTATTGACAAACAAAAATGGTCGGGCTAAAATGCACATGAATTGAATAGTATTCTTCGGGGCAGGGTGTAATTCCCGACCGACGGTGACAAGCGCAATGCTTGAAGTCCGTGACCCGCATAGCTATGCGGTGGAGCCAGTGTGAATCTGGCACCGACAGTGAAAGTCTGGATGGGAGAAGAAAAACCACAAAATTTCAAGGGGCGCAGTGCGTCTAAAATTGATTTTTTGCCGGTCTTGTTTGTCTATGCCTCGTGAGATTCTCACGAGGCATTTTTTTATTGAAAGGAGGAAGGAAGATGCATAACGAATACATGCGTTTGGCGATCGCAGAAGCCAAAAAAGGGCGCTACCAAACCTTTACCAATCCGCTAGTGGGCGCTGTGATCGTCAAAGAGCAACGGGTCATTGCCAAAGGGGCTCACTTAGTCTATGGGCAGCCCCATGCGGAACGAAACGCCATCGAACAATGCCATTCCTCCGAAGACCTAATCAATTCGACTTTATACGTGACATTAGAACCTTGCAACCATCAAGGAAAACAGCCGCCTTGCACCCAGCTGATCATCGACAGTGGCATCAAAAAGGTAGTCGTCGGCCAGTTAGACCCTAACCCAATCGTGGCTGGACAAGGCAAGCGCTTTTTAGAAGAACAGGGCATCGACGTGTTGGTGGGCATCGAAGAAACAGCGGTGCGACGTTTGAATCCACACTATAATTTTTACCATCAGCATCAGCGACCTTACGTGGCGTTGAAGCAAGCGATCACTTTAGATGGCCGGATCGCTCATGATGCGTTGACCCGCAGTGCGATCACTGGTTCAGCGGTTTGGCAAAACGTCCATCAAGAACGTGGGGACTATCAAGGAATCTTAGTGGGCAGTCAGACGGTGTTGACGGATGATCCCACCTTATTGACCACGGTTGAAACCAGCTTTCCGCCGATTCGCATCGTGTTAGACCGTCGGGGGCGAACGCTGTCGCAACCCCATTTGGCACTGTTTGTCGATGATTCGGCACCTGTGTGGATTTTTACGCAGCAGACAACTGTCAGTGATTTGCCAGCTCATGTGTCAGTGATCCAGCTGGAAGAGTTGACAATTGTTTCATTGCTGAAGGAGCTTGCCGCACGACAGGTCCAATCGCTTTACGTAGAAGGAGGCGCTGCGATCCATGATGCCTTTTTAGCCAGCGGACTGTGGCAAGAAAGCATTACCTATGTGGCGCCAAAGTTTCTTGGGGGCAATAGTCTCGCAAGTTTTACCAGTGAGCGTACCCCGAAACAGCTGCAGCAGCTAACAGAGGTGACGGTGACTGCAGTTGGGGAAGATGTTTGCATCCGAGGAAGGAGACCAGAGGAATGTTCACAGGATTGATTCAGGAAAAAGGCCGCATCAAAGAGATCCGCAAGCAAAGCCGCACGATCCAGCTAACTTGCAGTGCGTCCGAAGGATTACTGGCGGATTACCAGATCGGAGACAGTATGGCGATCAACGGGACGTGTTTGACGGCGATCGCCAAACAAGCGACGACGTTTACGGTGGATATCATGCCAGAAACCTTTCAACGAACGACCTTTAAACAACTCTCGGTGGGTGCCGAAGTCAATTTGGAGCGAGCGATGGCAGCAACGCAGCGTTTTGAAGGCCACTTTGTCGCTGGCCACATTGATGTAACGACCCGTTTGATCCAGAAAAAGCAGTTGGAAAATGCCTTGATCTTGACGTTTGCTTATCCTGTCAGTGTGCAAGGGGAAATCATTCCGCAAGGGTCGATTGCGATCAATGGCGTCAGTTTGACGGTTACCCAGACGACGGCACAGGCATTTTCCGTTAGCTTGATTCCCCATTCCAAAGACCAGACGACGCTGGGGCAGTTGAAACAAGGGGAGTGGGTCAATATCGAGACGGATATGATCGGGAAATATGTCAAATACCAACGAAAATGAAAGAAGGCAGACGATGCATAAAGTAGAACAAGCAGTGGAATGGTTAAAAAAAGGCGGCTTAGTGATTGTCGCCGATGATGAAAATCGGGAATCAGAAGGAGATTTGATTGGGATCGCTGAATACGCAACGCCAGAAGCCGTCAATTTTATGGTGACTTATGGCCGCGGCTTGATCTGTGCACCCATCTCACAAGCGATCGCTGAAAAGCTGGCATTGCCTGAGATGACCGCCAATAATACGGATGCCTTTGGCACCGCGTTTACCATCAGTGTCGATCACGTGACGACGAGTACGGGAATTTCTGCGAAAGACCGGGCAGTGACGATTGAAAAGTTGGCTGATCCTGCGTCACAAGCTGCGGATTTTTATCGCCCTGGTCATATCTTCCCTTTGACCGCTCAACCTGGCGGCGTGTTGGAACGCAGAGGACATACAGAAGCGGCTGTGGATTTAGCAAAGCTTGCTGGCAGCGTGGAAGCAGCCTACATTTGTGAGATTTTAAATGAAGATGGCACGATGGCTCGGGTCCCAGAATTGAAAAAATTAGCAGAAAAATGGCAGCTGCCGTTTTTGACCATTGATGAGTTGGCGGAATATCTACGAGGAACCACGCCTATCACGGTGGATCTGCCAACGGCTTATGGGGCGTTCCAATTGACCTTATTTGAAGATGAGTTCGGCAATGAACACCTTTTACTAGCCAAAGGCGAGATTCAACATACTACCGAGCCGCTGTTACTACGGATCCATTCAGAGTGTTTAACAGGCGACGTCTTCGGCTCTCATCGCTGTGATTGCGGCGAACAGCTACAAGAAGCGATGCGGCAGATCGAAGCAAAAGGCCGCGGTGCGATTTTGTATCTACGCCAAGAAGGCCGCGGTATTGGCTTGCGGAACAAGCTCCGTGCCTATCAGCTGCAGGAACAAGGCATGGATACTTATGAAGCAAATATTGCATTGGGGTTTGCAGCAGATGCTCGTCATTACACGTTTGCCGCCGATGTTTTACGTTCCTTAGAAGTGCAGGAGATTCAACTGATGACCAACAACCCTGACAAGGTGAAGGAATTAGAAAGCTTAGGGATCAAGGTAGTAGCACGGGTACCGCTGGAGATGCCTGCGCATAAAGAAAACAGCAGCTATTTGAAAACGAAGAAAGAAAAGTTTCACCATTACCTATCTATTTAATCAACCAAAGGAGAATGAGCGATGACAGTATTTGAAGGAACGTTTCAGGGAGAGGCAGTCAAAGTAGGGATCGTGGTCTCACGATTCAACGAGTTTATCACTTCCAAGTTAGTGGAAGGCGCCAAAGACAATTTGCTGCGTCATGGAGTCAAAGCAGAAAACATCGATGTGTATTGGGTACCAGGGGCTTATGAGATTCCGTATATTACCAAAAAAATCGTTGACCACAAGCAATACGATGGGATCGTGACATTAGGTGCCTTGATTCGCGGAGCAACGACTCACTATGAATTGATCTCAAATGAAGTGGCGAAAGGCGTAGCCCAAATTGGTCTGAATGCCGACATTCCGATCATGTTTGGTGTGTTGACGACTGAAACAATCGAACAAGCCATTGAACGGGCGGGAACCAAAGCCGGCAACAAAGGCAGTGAAGCCGCTCAAGGTCTTTTGGAGATGATTTCGTTGAATCAGCAAATCCTTGGCAACGCATAGGTTTCACGTTCGAACAAAGGGAAGCTACAAGAACAAGCCTGCCTGAGCATAGGCATCAGACTGGAGACAGACTTCGTACAAAATGAAGTCTGTCTTTTTTTCATCATTTAAAAGCATGGGATTATTTTTGCCAAAGGATTCGCTTCTTCACGGGTACCGTATTTTCGATAGGTCAATGGAGAGGAAAACGCCCAATCAATCACGAACATTAGAATAACTCTTATTTAAGGAAATTTTCAGAAAATTATTTACATTTCACAAAAGGTTCCTTATAATGACTCTATTCATTGAGAGTGATTCTCATTTGCAAATAGATGTCAAAGCAGTACATGGCTTTGGCGCTTTTCATGAGAAGAACTGTTATAAGCGAAAAAACGCACAGATGCTTCTTTTATGATGGTGGCGAGGCAACAGTCAGGTTGTTTTTGCTGTGAAATCAGGAGAGGATCGTGCTGAATAAAGGAGAATCACATGTCGGTAGGGTTGATTAAATCAAATCGTTGGATGGTTTCGACAATCATTTGCTGTGTTTTAGTTGTCGCCATTCTCTTATCTGCAGGAGTTGCTTTGGCAAACGGACAAGCCAATATCACCCTTGGCGAAGTTTATCAAATTCTCTTCTATAAAATCAGCCATGGATTGGTTGGTGATCTTTCAGGCATTTCAGACGCAAACATCAATATCGTCTGGTTTGTTCGGGCACCGCGGGTCTTGCTGTCTATTTTTGTGGGCATGGGGTTAGCGATCAGCGGGGCAGTGATGCAGGCGGTGGTCCAAAATCCGCTGGCAGATCCCTATATCTTAGGGATCTCTTCAGGCGCATCCTTAGGGGCGACCTTCGCCATCTTAGTCGGTTTTGGCGGCTCGGCGCTAGTCTTGCAGCTGGGCTTATCGTTTGGTGCCTTTGCAGGAGCGGGGATTGCCACCATTTTGGTGCTGCTGCTTGCTAGTATCGGTGGGAAAATGACTTCCACAAAACTCGTGCTGTCGGGGACGATCGTCAGTGCCTTATGCAGCTCTGTTTCAAACTTGATCATCTATCTGGCTAGCAATGCAGAAGGGATGAAGACTGTGGCGTTTTGGTCGATGGGCAGCTTAGCCTCGGCTTCTTGGAACAAATTGGGCTTTATCGTGGTTCTGGTTTCTTTGATCACGCTGTTCTTCCTGACGCAATACCGTGTTTTGAATACGCTTTTGCTGGGAGATGAAGTTGCTTCCACCTTAGGGGTCAAGCTGACCTTCTATCGTCGTTTTTACATGCTGCTAGCAGCGCTATTAACCAGTATCATCGTTGCGAATTCTGGTATGATCGGCTTTGTCGGCTTGATCATTCCTCATATCGTACGTGGAGTCAGCGGGTCGGATCATCGCCTGTTGATGCCTTTGACCGCTTTGACAGGCGCGTTGTTTTTGATTTGGGCGGATGTGATCGCCCGCTCGACCCTGCAAGGAGTCGAACTGCCGATCGGGATCATTACAGCGCTGATTGGCGCACCGATCTTTATCTATATCATTGTCAAACGGCAATACAACTTTGGGGGGTGACGGAATGAAATTAGCAGTTGAAAAGCTCAATCTAACGATCGGGGACCAACAGATTCTAAAAGACATCTCCGTCCAAACCGCACAGGGGCAATTTGTCGGCTTGATTGGTTCCAACGGCAGCGGCAAGTCTACATTGTTAAAAGCTATCTACAAAACGTTGAAACCTGACAGCGGCGACATTTATTTAGGTGAGATGAATATTTTGAAAAGTTCCGAAAAAAAAGTCGCCCAGCAAGTCAGCGTCGTCAGTCAGTTCAATGAGTTGAGCTTTGATTTAACAGTAGAACAGATGGTGCTTTTAGGCCGCACGCCCCACAAGGGTTTGTTGGAACAAGACACTAAAGCCGATCATGAGCTGGTCACCGCAGCCTTAGCCAAAACAGGGTTAAGTGCCTACAGAAAACGCAGCTACCTCTCATTATCAGGAGGCGAAAAACAGCGGGTCGTCCTTGCTCGTGCCATCACCCAAGAACCGAAATTTATGATTCTCGATGAGCCGACCAATCATTTGGATATCCGATATCAACTGGAAATCTTAGAGACCGTCAAGCATCTGAAGATTGGCTTGTTGGCGGCGCTGCACAATTTGGAACAAGCAGCCAATTATTGCGACATCATCTATGCCTTAAAAGATGGTCGGGTCGTAGGGTATGGCGAACCAGAAACGCTGCTGACAGAAGAACTGATCGAAGAAATCTATGGCGTGAAATGCAGTATTTACCATCATCCGATCACAGGCGGATTAGGGTTTCATTATTATTTTGAAAAGGAGCAAACAGATGAATAAATGGGGAAAAATGATTGGGGTAGGATTGGCAGTCTTTACATTAAGCGCTTGCGGCAATACGAAGGATGAAGGAACTTCGGCTTCTTCCTCACAGGCAGAAAGTACGTATCCCTTAACCATCAGCAACTACACCAAAGCAGAAGGCGGTACGCAATGGACCGCCAAGGACCAAACCTTTAATGAAGCACCGAAAAAAGTCGTAGCCAACACACGACCAGCAGCGGAATTGCTGCTGCATCTCGGCCTCAAGGATCAGATTGCGGGTGTCGGTGCAACCTTTGGTGCCGCTGATAAGGAAGTTGCTGCTGATTACGCAGAACTAAACGACCTGGGCAGCGACTATATCAGTAAAGAAACGGCGCTCAGTGTGGATCCAGATTTGATTTTTGGCCGCGGAGGACTTTTTGATAATCAAGATTGGGGCGTTGGCACCGTTGATTCCTTGAACGAGATGGGCATTCCGACTTACGTCCAAGAAACCTCTGTCACTGGGGCGACGTTTGATTCTGTGTATCAAGACATTGAAAACCTTGGTAAGCTCTTCAATGTCCCCGAGGCAGCCGCTGCTTTTGAAAAAGAATTAAAGGATCGCCAGAGTGCCTTGGAAGAAAAAGTAGCAGACAAAGAAGAGCAAACATTTGCCCATCTCTTTATGTCTGATCCAAGTGTGGTCAGTGTCTATGCCGCTCAAGACGAGTCTTTTTTCAACAGTAACTTTGACATGATCAAACTGAACAATGTGTTTCAAGACTATTCAGGAGAAGTCAGTGTCGAAACCTTGATCGAAACGGATCCCGATGTCTTGATCGTCGGCGACTGGTCAACGATCGAAGGCAGTGTTTCTGGTCAAGAAATCATTGAAGGCTTGTACAAAAATGACAAACTCTCCAGCATGAAAGCCATCAAAAACAAACAAGTCTACAGCATGGACTACAATTATCTCTTTGGCTACGGCTACCAAGCCTTGACTGGTTTGGAAGAACTGGTAGAGCAAATGGCACAATAAACACCTCCTATTGCATAAAAAGGAGAACCAACTTTTTATATAATAGAAGAAAACCAACGTTTCACTGGCCGATCGACCACAGAAACGTTGGTTTTTTGTATTTAAGAAAAGCAACCTTTGCCGCTGCCCGTTCCGCAACAAGTATCCCGTTAGCTATTTTTTTCTGTCATATGGTTCATTTGATAGCGAGACAATAGCTTCTCTTTGTGTTTTTGCATGATCGTTTCTAGAGAAATATCGTATTTATCGGCGAGAATAAATAAGTTATCCAGTACATCGCCCAATTCTTCCGTCAGATTTGCCAGTTTTTCTTCCGGCAAGCCTTCTTGTTCATCGGGACGGTCACGGCCAATCTCCAATGTCCGAATGGCACGGCTCACTTCCCCGACTTCTTCTGCTAAAAAATTCGCCCGAATAAACGGATCATATTGATACCAGTTGCGGGCTTTGTAGAAGTCACTGATAAATCGTTGATATTCCTCAATGTTCATAATTTTTTTTCCATCCTTTCCCAGAACCTTTATCAGAATCATGATATACTATTTCAAAATGATTGAGAAGGATGATGGAGAGTTTTATGAAAATTGCAGTCTATTGTGGTGCCAGTGTCGGTAATGAACCTAGTTTTGCAACAGCCGCCCAAGAATTGGGGCAGTGGATCGCTTCACGGCAAAATACGCTGGTCTATGGCGGCGGAAAAGCGGGCTTGATGGGCGTGCTGGCAGATGCTGTCTTAGAAAATGGCGGTCAGGTGATCGGGGTGATCCCAACCTTTTTGAAAGATCGGGAACTAGCACATCCTGGATTGACCGAACTCCATGTCGTCGAGACGATGTCAGAAAGAAAACGAAAAATGTTCGAATTGTCGCAGGCCTTTGTCGCACTGCCAGGCGGTCCTGGTACGCTGGAAGAAATCACGGAGATGATCTCATGGTCAAGAATCGGTCAAAACCCGAATCCGTGTGCTTTTTATGATGTGAACAATTTTTACCGCGCAACGAGAGCCTTGTATGACAATATGGTGGAAAATGAGTTCTTGACGCAGGCCGATCGCGAAAAAATCGGTTTTGCGCAAACAACCCAGGAGCTTGAAGCTTTTATTCAAGCCTACGAACCGCCAGTTATTCGGCAGTATTAAGTATCTGTTGTAAAAGAGCAAGGCGAAGCACCGGCGGGTGTCGTCTTGCTCTTTTGCTTCTTTGACGCATTCTTAGTATAATGGGGTTTGTTTTGCAAGTGGGGTCATAAAATAAGATCCTTGGACAAAGAAATGGAGCGTAAATCATGACAACAAATTTTTGGGCTGAATTGCCGAAGCCTTTTTTTATCCTAGCACCAATGGAAGATGTCACCGATGTCGTTTTTCGACATGTCGTTCAAGCTGCCGGCGCACCAGATGTTTTCTTTACGGAATTTACCAACTCCGATAGTTACTGCCATCCAGAAGGACGCGACAGTGTGCGGGGACGTTTAGTCTTCACCGAAGATGAGCAACCGATGGTAGCCCACATTTGGGGCGACAAGCCAGAGTATTTCCGTGAGATGAGTATCGGCTTAGCGGAGATGGGCTTTAAAGGGATCGACTTAAATATGGGCTGCCCAGTGCCAAACGTTGCTGGACGAGGCAAAGGCAGCGGCTTGATCTTGCGACCAGAAGTTGCTGCAGAGCTGATCCAAGCAGCCAAAGCTGGCGGTCTGCCGGTCAGTGTCAAGACGCGTTTGGGCTATACCGAACTAGGAGAAATGGAAGCTTGGTTGACCCATGTCCTGCAACAGGATATCGCCAACCTTTCGATCCATTTGCGAACCCGCAAAGAAATGAGCAAGGTCGATGCCCATTGGGAATTGATTCCTGAAGTGGTTGCCTTGCGGGATAGAATCGCCCCACAAACGAAGCTGACGATCAACGGCGATATCCCTGATCGTACCAAAGGTTTGGAGCTAGCAGAAAAATATGGCGTAGACGGAATCATGATCGGCCGGGGTATTTTCAAGAATCCCTATGCCTTTGAAAAAGAACCGAAAGAGCATACCTCAGAAGAGCTATTAGGCTTGTTGCAGCTGCAATTAGATCTGCAGGACCATTACGCCAAAATGGTGCCACGCTCGATCGCAGGATTGCATCGTTTCTTTAAAATCTATGTCAAAGGCTTCCCTGGAGCCAGTGATTTGCGGGCAAAATTGATGAATACCAAATCAACGGATGAAGTCCGGCAACTGCTGGCAGAGTTTGCGGAGAAAAAGAACCACGAGGAAAGTATTGAAGCGTAAGTTTCAATGCTTTTTTCGTTTTTGGTTGCTGTACCCGCTCTCATTGTCAATCCTTCCTTGACAATAGGTAGGTACCTATGTAAAATGGAGAACAGACTTTTAATTAGGTACCTATCTAAATAGTGAAGAGGCGAAAGGAGCTGAAGGTCGATGGTTTCCGAACAAGAAATCGTGGAACGATTGTTTGAAGTGTATAAATTAAATCGGCGGTATGCGGAACAAAAATATGGGCGTTTTATGCCAGGTCGGGGACAGTTCAATTGCCTACTGGTATTGGACGAAAAAGGGACGTTGACCCAAAAAGATCTCGCCGCGTATTTAGCGATTCGCTCGACATCCACTGGCGAACTACTAAAAAAACTGGCTGAAAAAGGGCTGATCCAAAAAGAAGTCGATCCGAAAGATAAACGCAGCCATCTGATTTCGCTGACGGAAGCAGGCAAGGAAGAGGCACAGCGAATGAAAGAAAAACGCAGCAAGGCGCACCAAGAAATGCTGACCTATTTGACGGCAGAAGAAAAACAAGCCTTTGGTCAAGCCTTAGCAAAAATCGAACAGTTTTATCTTGAGAAGGAGGCGGACGTTGATTGAGTGAAACAGTCCAACGAACGGAACGTCAGCGGACGCTGATTTTTATTAATTTAATGATTACATGTATTGCCGTATCCATGTTGGCGACCGCCTTGACGACGGCTTTACCCGCCATTGTCACTGACCTGCAGATTTCCGTCACTACGGGCCAATGGCTGACTAGCGGTTATTCCTTGGCGATGGCGATCGTTATGCCCTTGACGGCATATCTTATGAATCGTGTGCCAACCAAAAAGCTGTATCTCGCTGCCTTAGGAATTGCGTTGGTGGGCTTGCTGCTTTGTGCTGCAGCGCCCAATTTTCTAGTCATGATGCTTGCTCGTATTTTGCAGGCCGTAGGCAATGGAATCTTGACCGCGATGGCGCAAGTGATCCTCTTATCGATCTATCCGATCAATCGTATCGGTGTGGTGATGGGCTGGTATGGATTATCGATCACCGCGGCACCCGTGATCGCACCGACTCTTGCTGGGGTGATCGTGGACCGCTTGAACTGGCATGCGATTTTTTATATCGTTGCCGTGATCGTTTTGATTTCACTGATTTGGGCCATAAAGGTTTTTGATGATGTGTTGCCAGTAAGCAACAGTAAATTTGATCAGACCTCTTTTGTTTTGAGTGCCTTCGCCTTTGGTGGGATCACTTTAGGCTTTGGCAATATCGGCAGCTATGGCTTTTTCAGCTTGCCGGTTTTAGGAACCTTAGGGATCGGTTTGGTAGCAGGGGTCTTCTTTGTCTTCCGTCAGTTAAGAGCGAAAACCCCATTTTTGGATCTGCGGGTCTTAAAAACAAAAGAGTATGCCATCAGTGTCTTTGGCAGTATCATGCTTTACTTGGTCTTGATGGGTTCGGCGATGCTGATGCCGCTTTACGTGCAGTCGATTTTAGGCAAATCAGCGACGATCTCGGGATTAGTCGTTTTGCCAGGCTCACTGGTCTCGGCTTTCTTAAGTCCCGTGGCTGGGCGAATCTATGACAAAGTCGGCATCCGTCTGTTGACACTTTTTGGCGGCGGCTCACTGGTCTTGAGCAACATCGGTATGTATTTCATCCATATGCACACGGGTATTTGGGTAGCAGTGGTTTTGAACATGCTGCGCTGTGCCGCCACAGGCTGTTTGTTGATGCCCTTCGTGACGTGGGGAAATAAAAATATTCCGCCGCAGCTGACGGCGCATGGAACAGCGTTATTGACTTCTTTGCGAACGGTGGCAGGCGCCATCGGGACAGCATTATTTGTCGGGATCATGAATAGTGTGGCGCAAAAAAGCACGACCTTAACAGGAACAAGTGCACTGCTTCATGGGATGAATGTTTCTTTCTTATTGATGACGATCGCTTCGGGAATGTTGTTTGCAACGGGGGTATTCTTGATTCGTGATCAGAAGCCAGAAGCCGTGTGGCTGGAAGGTGCAGAAGAACCACTGGAATAAAGAGGGCACCTTTCTTTGAAGGGTGCTTTTCTTGATTTATTTCATGAAACTCTATGAAAAACCAAAAAATTCGATATAATAAGATAACTTATGGTTTAGGAGGAGTATTTTTTTTCAGGAAAGACTTGTTTTAATGGAAAAAAATCAGGGAGAAAATGAAGAATAAAGGCGTTTATTTTGGGTTGTCTGCCTATGTATTATGGGGCTTGGTCACACTATATTGGAAAATAATCGTTGGGGTTTCGCCATTAGCAACGATGTGCTACCGAATCGTGTGGTCCTTTGTTTTTATGGTGTTGTTTATCGTGCTTTCTGGGAAGAAAACGCAATTTTTACAAGAAGCGCGTCTGCTGTGGAAGAACAAAGCATTTGCTGGACTGATCGTTTTAGCTTCTGTGCTGATCTCCATCAACTGGTTCACCTTTATCTTCGCGGTGAGTGCGGGCCACGTGATGCAAGCCAGCTTAGGCTATTATATCAATCCGCTTGTCAATGTCTTGTTAGCGACCGTTTTTTTGAAGGAACGTCTTAGTCGTACTGGCATGCTGGCGTGTCTGCTGGCAAGTATCGGGGTGATCTTATTATCGATCCAAACAGGAACGATTCCTTATGCCTCACTGATCATGGCCTTTTCCTTTAGTACGTATGGCTTGATCAAAAAAAGGATCCCCATTAGTTCGGTTACTGGGTTAACGATCGAAACGATGGTGATTTTCCCCTTTGCCCTCGTGTATATTTTAGGATTTTCAACCGTCGGCTTTATGAATTATCCCTTGCAAACCAATCTCTTATTGATGGGTGCTGGGATCGTGACGGCTATTCCGCTATTGCTGTTTGCGGAAGCCGCGAAAAATGTTTCTTACATTACGCTTGGGTTTATTCAATACGTCAACCCGACAATCATGCTTTTGTTAGCCATCTTTTTGTTTCACGAAACCTATTCACTGGCCCAATTTTCCGCCTTTGCGTTTATTTGGCTGGGGATCGCTGTCTTCACCTATGGTACGTTAGGAACGGCGATGAAAGAGCGGCGCATGGGACAGCAAAGAAAGCAACTTTGATACATTAGGAATGGCTGCAGCTGAGCCATTCCTTTTTTTATTAAAAAACAACTCAATTTAGATAGTGAAGGAAGTTGCAAGGAGAATTGTTCAATGGTATAACAAAGGAAAAGCACGTTGCAGAAATTCTGATTGAAAAGGGTTGCATCTGCCACAGGGGTGTGTTATTATTCTTTCAGTTACAAGGATTGTTACTGTTCGGCAGGCAAAACCAGAATTGACCGTAGCGCGCTAATGGGGAGATTCTAGGTTTTTTTATTTTGGAGTGAGGGAAAGCGATGATTATTGGAAAAATTTTAAATAATAATGTCGTCATCTCGACCAATGATGCCGGTCAGGAAGTGATCTATATGGGTCGCGGCATTGCGTTTAAGAAAAAAGTCGGCGATCCAGTGGATGAAGCCTTTGTCGAAAAAGAATTTGTGTTAAAGGATACCTTTACCGCAAATCAGTTTCAGCAATTGTTTTCAGACATTCCTGTGGAAGAAGTCGAAGCCGTCAAGCAAGTGGTGGATGATGCAGAAGCGTCCTTGGGGATCGAGCTGTCGCCAAATATTTATTTGACACTGACCGACCATATCCATTATGCGCTGGTTCGGGCACGTGAAGGCATTGAGCTGCCGAATCCATTGTTGTTTGAGACCCGCAAATTTTATCCGAAAGAGTATGCGGTTGCAGCAGATGCCGTTGCTTATTTTGAAAAAGTCTTCGGGATTTCATTGCCGGAATCGGAAATTGGCTTTATCGCCTTTCATATCGTCAATAGCGAACAAGCCAATGGTACGATGGAAACCACGATGCAAGCGGTAGAGATCGTTCGTGACGTACTGGCGATCATCAGTCGTTTTTATGGACGAGTCTTTAACCTAGATTCCTTGAACTATCAACGGATCACCACGCATTTACAGTATTTTGCGCAGCGCTATTTAAGCGATGAACTTTCGGGGGAAAAAGATGAATTTTTATTTGCCCTTGTGCAATCGAAGTACCCTAAAGCGTTTCAAACGGTCCAACGGATCAACGAGTACTTGATCAAAACCTACGACAAATCGATCGGTGAATCAGAAATGATCTACTTAACGATCCACATCGAACGTGTCGTCAATGATCAAACCAATTAACATTCAATCATTAACGGATTGTTACTGTCAGGCAGGCAATACCCAGATTGAAAAGACAACAGTCAGCGAGGAAAAGACTCGTTGGACGGTCGTTTTTTCAATCTGGGTTTTTTTATTAAAAAAGGAGTGTTGAAAAAATGAGTTCAAATAAAGAAATTGCAGTTCGCGTCCTCGATGCGGTGGGCGGCAAAGAAAATGTCAACAGCGTGGTGCATTGTGCGACCCGCTTGCGTTTCAAATTAAAAGATGAGAACAAAGCGGATACGGCACGCTTGAATCAAGACGACGACGTGATCCAAGTCGTTCAAAGCGGCGGACAATACCAAGTGGTGATCGGCAGTCATGTCAGCGACGTTTACCGTGAATTGAATGGAGTAGCGAACTTCGATGGCGAAGCAGACAGCAAAGGCGACAAAGGCAACCTCTTGAATCAACTGGTGGATATTATTTCGTCGATTTTTACGCCATTTTTAGGCGCAATGGCAGGTGCCGGGGTCTTAAAAGGATTCTTGACGCTGGCAGTCACCTTGAATTGGCTGGCAGCTGATTCTGGGGTCTACACCGTATTGTATGCGATTGCTGATGGGTTATTTACCTATTTACCAGTGATGTTGGCTTTTACTGCAGCGAAGAAGTTTCGTACCAATGAATTTCTAGCGGTTTCCTTAGCGATGGCATTGGTTCATCCAAATATTACCGCTTTGGCTGGACAAACCTTGAGTTTCTTAGGCCTCCCTGTCATTATTGGTGCGAGTGCTTATACGTCTTCCGTCATTCCGATTATTTTAGCGGTCTTTTTACAAAGTTATGTGGAGCGTTTCTTTAAAAAAGTCATTCCTAGCTTCTTACAGATCATCTGCGTGCCTTTAGCGGTCTTCTTGATCATGGCGCCGTTGACCTTTATTGTCGTCGGTCCACTAGGAACGATTTTAGGAAACTTGTTAGGTAGTGCTTACGACAGCATTTACCACTTCAGCCCACTGATCGCTGGCGCTGTCATGGGTGGTTTATGGCAAGTCTTTGTGATGTTTGGCATGCACTGGGGCTTTGTACCGATCATGATGTTGAATCTCAGTCAAACCGGTGTCGATACCATGGTGCCGATGCTGTTGCCAGCTGTCCTTTCTCAAGGGGGTGCAGCGCTAGCAGTGTTCTTTATGACAAAAAATGTGAAATTGAAAGGGTTGGCCCTTTCTTCAACGATCACCTCAATTTTTGGGATCACAGAACCGACGGTGTATGGGGTAACCTTGCCATTGAAAAAACCATTTATCGCCGCGTGTATCAGTGGTGCCATCGGGGGAGCCTTCATCGGCTTCAGCCAAGTCGAAAACTATACCTTTGGGTTAGTCAGCTTACTAAGTCTGCCTTCCTTTATCCCACAAGATACGAAAGATCTAAGTGGTCTGATCGCCGCTTCGATCGGAACGGCTATCGCTTTTGGCGCCGCGTTTGTCTTGACCTTCTTCTTACGTTTTGAAGATCAGCCAGCAACCGATGCCAGTGCAGCACCAGCAAAAGAGCCAGTTACACCCACCGATAGTTCGTCTAAAGAACGTGTGATCCTCAGCAGTCCGTTAGAAGGCAAAGTGGTTCCCTTAGCAGAAGTCAAAGACCAAGTCTTTTCTTCTGGTGCATTAGGAAAAGGTATCGCTATCGAACCAACTGTCGGGGCTTTATATGCGCCAGCAGATGGCACCATCACGACGCTCTTTCCTACCGGCCATGCCGTTGGTTTGACCACCACGGATGGAGCCGAAGTTCTGATGCATATTGGTATGGATACTGTGGAACTAGACGGCAAAGGCTTTGAGGTCTTTGTTAAACAAGACGATCAAGTCAAACGCGGCGATTTGTTAGTGAAGTTTGATCTAGATACGATCAAAGCAGCTGGCTTATCCACGATCACACCGATCGTTGTGACGAACACCCCGCAATATTTAGATGTGATGGATATGAACCAAACCGATGTCTTGCAAGGAGAAGACTTCTTAGCCATCGTGAAATAAGCAAAAAAAACCCGATCCTCGACTGAATATCAGCAAGGATCGGGTTTTTTGTAAGAAAATAAGGCGCAGTTGCCCTTCTCGCTTGCCTGACACGGTAGCAAACGCTTGTCACAGCGCGAGTTAAGGGCAAGACCAACATCAGGAACGCCTGCTCAGGGAAAACCCGAACATTCTTGGGGACTGCTCCTTACACATGGCTTAAATTTTCGGCAAGCGACTCTAAAGCGGGGAAATCGAGAATCGCATAGCCCTGTTTTTGTTTTTCGATCAGCTTGTCTTCCCGAAAGCTGGTAAAGGTTCGCAGCAGGTGGCGATAGCTGACATTCAAGATCGCGGCACAGGTGGTCAACTGAAAGGAAAAGTGTTGATTTTCTTGATGCGCAAGAATAAATTTGGCCAACCGTGTCTCTACAGGTTCCGTCAATGAATTCGCTAAGTTGATCCCCGAATTCAAGCGGGAACTTAGCAACTGACAGATGGTTTGCAAAAAGCGGACGTCTTGTTGCAAGGTGTTGCGGTAGCGATTCAAAGGGATGCAGACGCAGACGCAAGCAGAAGCGGCTTTGACACTGCTTTTCGGCAAGAGTTCCCACAAAGAGGAAGCTTCCCCTAAAGGTGCAGCCGGCTTAGCGTAATCAATACAAATCGTTTGGGTATCCGAAGAGAAGGAGTAGACCATCACGGTTCCTTCTACGAGAAAATACAAGTATTCAGAAGGCGTGCCCGTTCGAATCAGGTGCTCTTCTTTTTCAAAGGAATGCAAAGTGGCCATCGCTAACAAATCATTGTCCATATAAGATTGCAGATCGTATGTGTCAATGTAATTGCTGAGGCGTGCGGTATCATCGATTTTTTTCATGGGAATCAGCCACTCCTGAATGGTTTTCTTTAAGTATAGCTTAGTTCCCCTTTTGACTCAACACGAACGATAAATAAAAACTAATGTAAATTGTATGTAAAAATAAGGTAAAATAGGACATGTGTCACTTCATTTTGACGGGATACTTGGTATGATTTGAATGTAAGAATGCTTCAAACCATTAGGAGGAGAAAAAATGCCATTGAAACGAATTGTTAAAGGAATGTTAGGAATTGCGTTAGTTGCCGCATTGACCGGCTGTGGGAATGGGAGCAGCAGCAGCGACAGCAGTGCCGCAGCCGAAAAAGAAAAGCTGGTGGTACAATTCGTACCGACCAATAATGACGGCTCGATGCAAGCCAAAGCAAAACCGTTTGCTGAGTATTTATCAAAAAAATTAGACCGTGAAGTAGAAGTAACGTTAGCAACGGATTATTCGACGATCGTAGAAGCTATGGCTTCTGGACAAGTTGATTTAGGGATCATGCCGCCAGCCGCTTATGTTCAAGCCAAAGACATGGATGCAGCTGAAGCGATTTTGACTTCTCAATTAGGTGCTTATGATCCAGAGACGGGCTTGCCATTAGAAGGGGAAAAAACCAATACCTTCAAAGGGGAGATCTTGGTCCGTGCGGATAGCGACATGACAGAATTGACGGACTTAAAAGGGAAAAAAATCGCTACATTGAGTCCAAACTCTGCTAGCGGCTATATTTACCCAGTTGCCGAGTTGAAAGATGCAGGAGTTGATCCAACGACGGATGCTACATTAACGACCGTGAATGATATTCCAAGTGAGATCACTGCAGTCTTGAATGGTCAGATGGACGCCGCCTTTGTGTTCCAAGGGGCACGAAATGTCTTTGCGTCAAGCTTCCCAGACAACGACTTATTCAAAGACCTAAAAGTCCTTTACTTGACCGAAGGGGATATTCCAAATGACGCCATTGCCGTCCAACCATCAATGGATGCTGAACTAAAAGAGCAGATCAAAGAAGTGTTCTTGAACATGGCAGATG
Source organism: Candidatus Enterococcus avicola (assembly GCF_047470845.1). NCBI lineage: Bacteria > Bacillati > Bacillota > Bacilli > Lactobacillales > Enterococcaceae > Enterococcus > Candidatus Enterococcus avicola. The sequence continues at coordinate 69,273 of NZ_JBLGTY010000011.1, forward strand.
ATGAAGAGGGTGCCGAAGCAATGAGCTTGTGGGGACACCAAGGGTATGAAGAAGCAGCAGATTCTGCTTACGATACCATTCGCGATTATACACAACGAGCAGCAGAGTAAAAAATCAGGGATTGCGGTAGAAGGATAACGGGACACGGAGATGTGCAGCGATTTACTAGGGGAATAGGTGGAATACGCAGTACCAGTGCATTTTTTAGTGAGATAGACCGTGACCGATTGGGGAAACTTTGCCGCGGTCCCTACATAATGGAGAAAACAGATGATAACTTTTGAGAATGTATCCAAAGTCTACCCAAATGGGGTCAAAGGATTACAGAACATAGATGTAACGATTGAGCAAGGTGAATTTGTGGCCATCATTGGCTTGAGCGGTGCTGGTAAGAGTACCTTTTTGCGCTCGATCAATCGCTTAGTGCCAATCACTGAAGGAGATATCCGAGTAGACGGCAAATCAGTCACGAAAGCCAATAAAAAAGAATTGCGCTTGATTCGTCGACAAATCGGATTGATCTCGCAAAGCTTCAATTTGGTCAAACGCAGTACCGTTCAAAAAAATGTTTTGTCTGGGCGTTTGGGGTATTACGGGACCTGGAAAAGTATTTTAGGGTTGTTTACGAAAGAAGACTACGAAAGAACGAAAGAAGCGCTAGCGACTGTCGGCTTGTCAGACAAACTGCAAACGAGAAGTGACCAGTTGAGTGGTGGGCAACAGCAGCGGGTATCCATCGCCCGTGCCTTGGTCCAACAAGCGCCGGTGATTTTAGCAGATGAACCCGTGGCATCACTAGATCCCATCACGACAGAGAAAGTGATGGAGGATCTGAAGAAGATCAATCAAGAAATGGGCAAAACGATTGTCATCAATCTGCATTCGATTCCCTTGGCTCGTCAGTATGCGACAAGGATCATTGCCTTAAAAGCAGGTGCGATCGTTTTTGACGGCAACGCAGCCGCTTTGACAGATCAGCGTTTAGAACAAATCTATGGCAAAGCAATTTTTGAAGAAAAGGCAGGAGAAATCGATGAAACTGAAAGAAACAGTTCATTTTAATTGGTACAAACACCTGCTGCTGGTTCTTTTATTGCTGCTCTTTTTTCAAAGCAGTGCCTGGATCACAGGGGCTGATTTTGCCCAAGTGTGGTCGAATCGCAGCCAGATGACGGCTTTCATGGCTCGCTTTTTGCACCCAGACTTTAGTTATCTACCGCAACTGATGATGCCCTTGATCAAGACATTGCAGATGTCCTTTTTAGGCACCGTTTTAGGAGTAGTCGCAGCGATACCGGTGAGTCTGTTGGCGACAACAGTCGTGACAGAAAGCCGTTGGGTCTCGGTGCCGATGCGTTTTCTCTTAGGGCTGGTGCGGACGATCCCCAATCTATTGTTGGCGGCATTGTTCGTAGCGATTTTTGGGATCGGTGAAGCCACTGGTGTTTTGACCATCGCGGTCTTTACCTTTGGTATGGTTTCACAGCTGATGTTCCAAGCGATCGAAACCATTGATTTTGCGCCGATCGAAGCAGCAGCAGCGGTAGGAGCGAATAAATTTCAAGTGACCGTTTGGGCGATCATTCCCCAAGTCATCAGCCAGTTTGCCAGCTATACTTTTTATGCCTTTGAAGTCAATGTTCGAGCTTCGACGGTGTTAGGGTATGTTGGTGCCGGCGGGATCGGGGTCATCTTGAACGCCTCATTGGCATTGTTGAATTATGAGCGGGTCTCGATCATTATCTTGACGATTTTGCTGACGGTAGCGATCGTTGATTTTCTCAGTGAGCGGGTAAGGAGGTCTTTCCTATGATGATCAGAGAAGTGAAGAAAACGACTTGGCTGTTATGGGGACTCTTTGCTATCTTACTGGCATTATCTGCAGCGACGCTGGATTATTCCGGATTGAGTACTTTTTCCTTAGCGATGGGAAGAGATGTCCTGCAAGGGTTGAGTCAGCCAGACTGGTCTTTCTTTTACGACGGTAGCGGGGAGGATCTGTGGAGCTTATTGTTACTGACGATCGGGATCGCTTGTCTAGGAACGATGATCGCAACAGTCTGCGCGATACCGGTGACCTTGCTGAGTGCCGCCAACCTATGGTCTTCTGCACCGTGGGTCGCAAAAATCGGCAAAATGATCTGCAATATCTTGCGGGCATTTCCCGAGCTGGTTTATGCGATTATTTTTGTCCGTGTGGTAGGTCCAGGACCTTTTGCTGGAGTTATGGCGATCGGTGTCCACCAGATCGGTATGCTGGGCAAGTTGTTTACCGAAGAAATGGAAGCCATGGATGAGCGCTTGACGGAAGAGATGCAAGCCGTCGGTGCCAACTTTTGGCAGACGATGTTTTTCGTGCGGGTCCCTTACTTAGCGCCTATCTATAGTTCCTTTGCACTGAATCATTTTGAAATTGCGGTCCGCAGTGCGGCAACGTTAGGGTTAGTCGGTGCTGGCGGGATCGGTGCACCATTGATTTTTGCTATTCAAACCAGAACCTGGAGCAAGGTAAGTATTATTTTGTTGGGCGTCGTTGTGACCGTCTTCTTATTAGACCAGTTGACTGGAATCATCAGAAAGAAATTGAGATAAACCTATGAATGTATTGCATATATCAGATATCCATTTTCGAGAAAGTTACCTGCCTTGTGAAGAAGGGTATCAAGGAATGCTGGCAGCTATGCAAAATCCCTTGATTCCTCTTGAAGAGTGTATCCAAGATGCCAAGGCGCGAGTAGCGATCGATTTGGTGGTGATCAGTGGCGATTTGACCGAAGATGGCGCGCCTGCCGATTATGCCTCTTTGAAGCGATATTTAGAAAAAGCCTTTGGCTCAGTGCCCATCGTAGTAACGCTAGGTAATCATGATATCAAACGGCATTTTCGCCAAGGCTGGCAAGGCAAGTCAGTAGAAACCGCCAGTGATACACCTTTTAATCAAGTCTATGAAACGGAGACATTGGCGATCGTGACTTTCGATAATTCCTGCTATGGCTATGCCAACGGTATCGTGGATGAGCGACAGTTTGAATGGCTGCAAGCCACGCTGGCGCAGCTCAAAGAGAAAAAGATCGTTTTTGTGACGCACCATCATTTGTTGCCCGACCAAGCAAGCACGCCGGCATGGGCCGGTGCCAATCGTTTGGTGGCATTATTGCAGCAGTATCAAATCTCTTGTATTCTCAGTGGACATACCCATCATGCGTTTACGGGAACGATCGCAGGGATTCCTTACTATACTGTGGCAAGTATGTCGTTTGTCGGGGAAGATGAAGGCGATGGGATGGTCCGTTTTGAAGAACGCTATGGATACAATTTGTATCGTTTTGAGGAAGGTGCATTGGTTCATCAATCCTCAGAAAACTATCGACCAAACCGTGTATTGATGCGGGTCAACATGCAAGGATAAAAAATAGACGTTCCGTCAACGCTGCACTTAGCAGCAGAAAAGGAACGTCTGTTTTTGTGTGAAAAAGGCTTAGCCTTGATTGCCAAAGGTTTTGATAACTTCAATCGTGCCGTCGATATGGAAAAACAAGGTATAGTTCTCTTCGGTTTTGATACCGTCAAAGCGGCGAGCATAATACGTGACCGCGTCTTTGAAGGTTTGTGGGGGAACCCCTAAATAATCAGCGCATGCCGCCAATGTTTTGCAGCCTTCTTCAAAACAAGCGATGATATCATAGGGCGTGACCACGATCGCAGAACCAATGTCGCGGGCTTTGCGTTCTTGTTTGCGTTTTTCGTTGGTGTCTTGGGCGGTAATGTCGCCAGCACTGGTCAGATAATGACCGATTTCTTCACCGATGGTGCTCAAGAGGTCTTCTTGTGATTGGTCAGGGTTCAAGTAAATATGGTGATCGATGTACAATCCTTGCTGACCATCAGGCATATTTTTATCGAAAATAAAGTGCAAGTCTGGGTAGGCGGCCATCAGTTCTTCTACTTTATCCATTTCCATCATTCCTTTTGGGCGTGCCGCTGTTTTATAAATTCAATATAGCTGAGGATGTCTTCCATCTGCTCATCGGTGACGTCATCATCAATATGGGCCGCAACGGTTTGAACTTTTGCAGAGGGTGGCGTGAAGCCTGCCGGGACTTGTCTGCCTAATAAAAAATCGGTGGATACTTGAAAAATCTCCGCGAGTTTGACGATGGTCTCGCCATCGGGTTCGTTACGATCATTTTCGAAATGCGAATACGCTGCGCGGGTGATCCCTAGCTGATCTGCGATCTGCTGTTGTGTTTGGTTGGTTCGTAGTCTGAGTGTTCTTAGCCGTTCGCCAAGCATGAGTGATCGCCTCCTTTTTTGTAGTATAGCACGTTAGATATAATTTGTATCTATTTTTGTATTATTTGATATAAAAAATATCACATCAGTTGACGATACGAATCGTATCTTTTATACTGGAAACAGATGATATGAATTGTATCAAAAAGAATGGGGGAGGATCATGGATACATCGATCGTAACAGTTGTCTTGCCGTCACTCATTACTGGTGTACTTACTTATTTGGCTACCCGAGTATCCAGCAAAGCGAATTTGGAACAAACGAATATCGAAAATGCCCAAAAGCTTTACCTAAAATATGAACAGATCAATCAAGAATTGACCCATAAAATCGATCAGTTAGAAGAAGAAGTCCAAAAGACCGCCAAAACCTACCAAGAAGAAGTCTTGGTCTATCAAGGAAAGCTTGCTACTGCCCAAAGCGAACGGGATTTTTTGCGGGCAGAAAATCAGGTGCTGAAAGAATTGCAGCGAGTGAATCAAGTGCCTGGGACGCGTGAAGGGAAGCAACATTCAGCCGTTGGCTAATAGAAAAAAACTGCTTATCCGTCAATAAGCAGTTTTTTCGATTAGTTGATCATTTGTTCATTGACATAGGCAGCATAAAGCGGGTGGTTGTTGATCAATTGTGCATGGGTACCTTGACCGGTAATGGTGCCTTTTTCTATAAAGTAGATTTGGTCGGCATCCACGATGGTCGATAAGCGATGAGCGATCACTAATGTCGTGCGCCCTTCCATCAGATGATCCAACGCCCGCTGGACTTTTTCTTCTGACTGAGAATCTAGGCTGGCAGTCGCTTCATCCAGCATCAGCAGCTTGGGATCCCGCAAGAATGCTCGAGCGATGGCGATCCGTTGTTTTTGACCACCAGATAGTTTGACGCCGCGTTCACCGATTTGTGTTTCTAGTTTTTCGGGGAACTCTTGGACGAACTGATCGGCATAAGCCAATGCCAGTCCTTGCCACAATTCCTCCTCTGACAGTGTTCGGCCCAATCCGTATTGCAAGTTTTCCCGAATCGTACCAGCAAAGACCGCACTGTCTTGGGAAACATAGCCGATCTGTGCCCGCCAGTCCTGTAGATCAATGTCAGCTATCGGCTGATCTCCAATCAGCAAGCGCCCGCTGGTGGGTTCATAAAAGCGTTCTAGTAAAGCGAAGATCGTGGATTTTCCGCCGCCGCTTGGTCCTGCAAAAGCAATCACGGTGTTGGGTTTGGCTTCAAAAGAAATGTTTTGCAAAATCGGCCGTTTGGGATCGTAACTGAAATCGATTTGTTCTGCTCGTAAGACTGCGCCATCGATGGCGGCTTTGGGTGCTGCCTGGATCGGCTCCAGCGGCGTATCCAAAATTTCTTGGATCCGTTCCGTAGCACCCATCGCTTTTTGGACTTGTGAAAAGAACATCGCAAACGTCGTCACAGGCGCAATAATATTAAAGAGATACAGTAGAAAAGCGATCAATGCGCCGCTCGTCAAGGTGCCGGCTTGCACACGGATCGCGCCATAACCGAGGATTCCTACGAGTAAGCCCAGCATGGCCGTCGTCATGATTGGCTGCAAAATCGCACTGACTTTCGCATCCTTGACCCCGAGGGTAAAAATTGCCCCAATGTTGCGCCGACCGTTTTCTTGTTCACTGGCTTCTCCGTTGCTGGCTTTGATCAAACGGATCTCTGAGAGCTTTTCGCTGGCATCCGCATTGAAATCGGCGGTCGCTGCTTGCAACTGGCGTCCTAGTTTTGACATGATCTTGCCGATTGGCCACATGATCAAGGTGATCAAAGGCACCGCACTGAACATGATCGCAGCCATCTTCCAATCCATCAAAAACAAGATGATCATCGAACCGACCAATTGGATCAAGCCAGTGACAAAGCTGGGAAATTGCGAGGTGACTAGTTCTTTGATCACGGAAGTATCATTGACGAGTCGCGAACTGCTTTCCCCCGACTTGTGGTCATCAAAATAGCTGACTGGCAAATGCAGCAGATGTTTCCAAAGACGTTCCCGCAACGTTTTCACAGCACTTTCTCCCACATAGCGCAAGAGAAAACCGCCTAAAGTCCCTACGCCTAATTGCAGCACAAAGGCTAGGATCAAAACGACCAGCATGGAGGTGCTAAACGTGGGGGTGCCGCTGGCATCGACCAGTGTTTTCGTCAGCTGCGGCACGACCAAACTGGCGGCACTTGTGATCAGGCTAAAGAGCATCCCTAAAAGAAACAAGCCTTTTTTAGGATTGACACTGACGATCAGGTGGATAAAGTCTTTCATTTTAAATTTGTTTTTGTTCACTGTTGGTGTCGTTGTTTCCATTCGTTTTCCTCCGCAGCAAGCAAGATGGCTCACCGCTTTTTCTTTTTAATTAGGTGTTATTAGAAATCCTGCCAATCCTCCTCGGCTGCTTCGTCTTTAGAAGCGGAAGTCGGTCTTGCTTTGCGGTCTTGTCCAAACCCATAGGCATCAAAAAAGTTGCCTTTTACCCATGTGTACCGTGGATCATTCGCCTCGCTATTATCAAACGGCCCAAACGGCCCAAATGGCCGATTGCCAAACATGCCGCGATGTCCAGGAAACGGCATTTGCCGCATGGCTTCCTTGATCTGTTTTTTCGTTTGGCGTCGCTCATCAACGCCCATTTCTTGCCAAGTATCTTTCATTTGTTGCCTCATTTTTCGGCGCTCGTCATTCGACATTTCCTGCCAATTTCCGCCCCATTGCTTCATCATTTCTTCCCGAATCTCTTGCATGGCTTGCAAACGATCCATTGGGTCAATAAAGCGTTGTGCCTGCTGTTGGAAGTCCGTCTCCCATCCAGCAGCAATGTTTTCAAGAAGACGAGCAAATTCGGTTTGTTCCTCCTCTGAGAGCCCTGCAAAAAACGACTGACTGCTGGCTGCTTCTTTTTGTGCCAGTAATTTTTCTGCTTTTTTTCGGCCAGTTTCTGTCAGATAGATTCGTTTGATCCGTTTGTCAGCAGCATCTTCTTTGCGCTGAATATCGCCACTATTTTCCATTTTCTTCAATAGTTCCGCTAGAGAGCTTGGCCGTAGGTCTAAGACTTCTGCAAGATAACTTTGCACCAAGCCGTCTTCTAAATTTAAAACGGCCAGGACACGTTGCTGTCCCGAAAGGCGCTGGTTGTTTTGACTCATAAAGGCATTGCTGGCTTCGCTGATAAAACGAAGCTGTTTCATTAAGTGGTCGGTCATTGTACTCATGGTGTACACTCCTTTTGGTTTATCGTTCGGTACCTAACGATATCGATGAGTTGATTATAGTTCGGTACCGAATGAATGTCAATAAGAAGCAGCTGAGATTTTTTTCTAACAAAAAGTAAGCAGAATGATTGACTTACTAAAAGTAAGTTTGGTATGCTGAGTCCATCGTTAAAGAAACCACAACAAAAGGAGTACAAAAGAATGGTCTTTGGATTTGGGAAAAAAGAACAAATAATTGAAAAAGAAGTAATTAAAGAGGTGTATCGCACCCCTGAAAAGAAAAAAGCGCAAAAAATCGGGATCATCGTTGGCAGTACGAGAGAAGGCCGCGTGAGTCCGCAAGTAGCCGATTATGTTTTACAAACAGCACGCGCGCATAGCGACCGCTCGTTTGAAATCATTGATATCAAAGACTATGACTTGCCCTTTATGGGTACAGGTGAAGTGAACCAAGCGTGGAACGAAAAAATCGCTGAGTTAGACGGCTACATCTTCATCGTACAAGAATACAATCATGGCATATCAGCTTCCTTGAAAAATGCGTTGGACAGCGCTCGAGAGGAATGGTTCAACAAAGCAGCAGCGATCGTCAGCTATGGTTCGGCAGGAGGGATTCGTGCCGCTGAGCAAGTTCGCTTGATTTTGGCGGAACAAAAAGTAGCCACGGTGCGCACCAATCCTGCCTTCAACTTATTTACTGATTTTGAAAACTTTGCCACCTTTACCCCTGGCGAGCATATGACTGTAGGAATGAACGACATGTTGACGGAATTATTGGACTGGGCAGACACATTTGCCAATCGTTAAGAAAACAAAATAAGACAACCTTAGGAGGAACCTATCATGAAATTTGGTATTATTTTAGGCAGTACAAGAGAAGGACGCGTAAGTCCGCAAGTCGGAGCATATATTCAAGAAATTGCTAATCAACGGTCAGAGCATCAGTTTGAGATCGTTGATGTAAAGGCATTTGATTTACCGTTTATGGGAACGGCTGAGCCAAACTTGGCATGGAACAAAAAAATTTCTGAATTAGATGGCTATATCTTCATCGTGCAAGAATACAACCACGGTTTTGCAGCTTCCTTGAAAAATGCCGTAGATTCTGCTCGGGAAGAATGGTTTGATAAAGCTGCTGGGATTGTCAGCTACGGTTCTGGCGGTGGGATTCGGGCCGCTGAACAATTGCGCAACGTATTAGCTGAACAAAAAGTTGCCACCGTGCGGACCAACCCAGCCTTCAACTTATTTACTGATTTTGAAAGTTTCAGTACCTTCAAACCCGGTGAGCACATGGCTGCGGGTGTCAATGATATGCTAGATGAATTGTTGTTGTGGTCAACGGCTTTTGCCACGATTCGCTGATCTGTTTTTAAGACGCAATCATTTATAAGCGATCCTTTGCTGTTTCATCCCATGGATGGAACAGCTTTTTTGGCGTCTGCCAATCAAGGGTTCGATTGGCAAGGGTGTTTCACTGAAAGAAAGACCAAAAATCGGGTATACTAGAAGAACAGAAGATGCGGGCAACTGCTTTCGATTTTTCCAAAAACGAGCACGCAACCAGTAACAGAGGAGTGAACAAGAGCATGAATCTACTTTTTGCGATTGATGATCGGTTCAGCGAACAATTAAAAACAACGTTATATTCAATCAAACGTCATACGACAGCAGCATCTTTCGATGTCTATGTCTTACAAGAAAAAGAATTGAAACAAGGTGCAGAGCTCAAGGCTTTTTGTCAAAAGCTGGCGATGACCTATCATCCCATCATCATCGGTTCTGGCTCGATTTTTAAAACCGCGCCAGTCAGTGATCGCTACCCTGAGTCGATCTACTATCGATTATTGGCACAAAATTACTTGCCGCAGCAAGTGGAAAAAATCCTGTATCTGGATGCGGATATTTTGTGCATCAATGATTTGCGCCCCTTGTATGAGCTGACGTTAGGGGATTTTCTGTATGCCGCTGCCAGTCATTCCAAGCTGACAGAAGTGACGACGGTCATCAATAAAGTCCGTTTGCGCAATTATGAGTCAGAAGGCTACTATAATTCAGGTGTCTTGCTGATGAATGTGCACCAGCTGCGGCAAGAGGTCAAAGAAACAGAGATCGCTGCGTTCATTGAGAAAAATCATTTGAACCTCTTTTTGCCAGATCAAGACATTTTGAATGGGTTGTACGGCGATCGGGTGCTGGCGATTCCTGATCAGCTCTATAACTATGATGTACGGAAAAACCGTACGTATGAAACGATCAGTTTAGGGGAATGGAGTTTGGATTGGGTCATCGAGCATACCGTTTTGTTACATTTTTGCGGCAAAGAGAAGCCATGGAAAAAAGGCTACCGCAGCCGCTACGGGGCGCTATACAAATATGTAGAAAATGAACGCCGGAAGTTTGAAGAGGAACAATCAAAGTAGCTGTCATTGAATATAATCAAAATTACCTTGAAAGAAACGTCCACACGGCCGTTTCTTTTTTTAAGCGTTCTATTCTGCTTTTTTTCGATTCGATGGTACGATTAAATGAGAGAGTCATGAAAAAAGAAGGAGTGGAGAACATGAAATTTTTGATTTGGCTGGTCTGTGTGATCGGCATCGAAGCAACAGGAATCATCTCGAGTTTGTTTGCAGGAGACATCGCTGGAACGTATGCGCAAATGGAAAAACCTTTTTTAGCCCCTCCTGGTGGGATCATTGGGATCGTTTGGACGATTTTGTATGCCTTTATGGGAACAGCGTTGTATCTGTTGATCGTAGCCAAAGTCAATCCAGCGCTTAAAAAGAATGCCTATATCTTCTTTGCGATCCAGCAAGTACTAAACTTCTTGTGGAGTATCGTTTTCTTTGGCTGGAATGCTTACTGGGCAGGAACGGTCATTATTGTCTTGTTAGTCCTATCAGTGATTATTTGCATGATCCTCTTTGCTCGCATCGACAAAAAAGCAATGTACTTGTTTATTCCTTATTTGATTTGGTGTCTGTACGCAGGCTACTTAACGATTGGCTTAACTTTATTGAATGCCTGATAGAAAAACCCTCTTCCAAGCGTCGTGTTGGAAGAGGGTTTTTTCTTTTAGATATAGTCTTCAGTCAATTCCATAAAGCTGGCAACATCTTTTAGGACCATATCGATCCCTGCTTGCCAGAAGTCTGGTTTTGTTAAATCAACACCAAGGTGTTTTTGCGCCAGTTCTTCCGTCGTCATTGAAGCAGTATCTTGCAATAAAGCAATGTACTCTTCTTCAAAGCTAGACCCTTTTTCATTGGCATACGCATAGATCCCCATGCTAAAGAGGTAACCAAAGGTGTAAGGGAAGTTGTAAAACGGCACATCATCAATAAAGAAGTGCAATTTGGCTGCCCAGAAATGTGGATGATAAGTTGCTAACCCATCCGCATAGCTTTCTTTTTGCGCCGCTGTCATCATTTCCGTGATTTGCTCCGCTGAAACTAAGCCGTTTTGACGGGCTTGGTAGAAGCTGTTTTCAAAAATAAAGCGTGCATGGATGTTCATGAACATCGCGATCGCATTTTGCATTTTGGCATCCAATAGATTGATTTTTTCTTCCTTCGTTGTCGCTTCTTTGAGGGTTGCATCAGCAACGATCAATTCAGCAAAGGTACTTGCTGTTTCGGCAACGTTCATGGCATAGTTGCGGTTTAATTCCGGCAGCTCCCAAAGAACGCTGCTGTGAAACGCGTGACCTAACTCATGGGCAAGCGTCGCTACTTCGTTGACTGAATTGCTGTAGGTCATGAAAATACGTGACTCTTTGGTTTCTGGCAAGCTGGTGCAATAGCCGCCAGGACGTTTGCCAGGACGATCTTCTGCTTCGATCCAGCTTTTTTCAAAAGCAACTTGGGCAAAGTCAGCCATTTTAGGACTGAACTTACGGAAGTTGGTCAAAATAAAGTCAGCTGCTTCATCAAAGGTGTAGGTTCTTTCTTCCATGTCACCAAGGATGATCGGTGCATCTTGGTCTTGCCATTCCATTTTTTCTTTGCCGAAAAGCTGGGCTTTGCGGGTCAAGAAATCAACGATCGGCTGTTTGTTCTTTTGGATCGTGCCCCACATAGCATCCAATGTCGCTTTTTGCAGACGATTGTATTCTAATGGTTCTTTCAAGTAATCAGTGACCCCGTGAAGCTTGAAGGTAGAAAGGCGGAAGCCGTCTAAATGGTTCAAGGTATCTGCAAAGAGATCTTCTTTTTCTGCCCACGTCTTTTCCCAAGTGTCAAATAAACGCGCACGAACTTCTGGATCTGGATCACCCATCATTTTATTGAAGGCTTGACCAGCGGACAAGTTGATCGTCGTGCCGTCTTCTTGAAGGAAAGGAATTTCGATTGAGGCAACGATCGTATCGTAATGTTGGCTCCAAGCATTTAAGCCATCTAAATTTAACGTGTTGATGATGGTTTCTTCTGCTTCGGATAACAATTCTTTGCCGTCGCGACGAATCTCGCTTAGACGAAAGGCGATTGGTGCTAAGTTTTCCGCGGTAAGTAATGCGGTCCAATCATCCTCAGAAATTTCTGTCAATTTTTTCGAGAAAACGGTTTGTGCTGCTTGCAGTGCTGGCAGTTTTGCGTAGAGGTCGCCGGTCAGGATTTTGGCTTTGCTGTCGTTGACATTCGCTGAAAGCAAGGCATTGATAAAGCTGCCACATTGTGAAAATCCTTGATTGATTGTGCCAGAAAGTTCGATTAATTCCTCTAATTTTGTCGCATTGTCTGAAGCGTTTGGTACCCAAGCGTCAACTTTTTCACGGTAAGTTTTGATTTCTTCTTCCAGTTGGTTCATGCGTTCTTTTAATTGAACAGAATCACTGCCTCCTGGAAAAATTGTTTCTAGATCCCAATTGATTGAATAGGTCATTCCTATCAAACCCCTTTCTTTTCCTACGATCTTATTAAGTATAGCATAGCCACATTTAGTCGCAACCATCGGATTTTTTTAATCGAAAAAGGAAAGCTATTGGTTGAAAAAGTTCTTTTCTTTCGTAAGCTTTGCCTGCATTGGGCGGGGAGGTCAAAATCAAAGAAAAGAACAAAATCGATCATTTTTTGATTCTCATCAAATTCTTATTTAAAAATTGCTGAATAAATATTACATAAAAAAAATAACAACGAGTAAAAAAACGCTCGCAAGAAGATATTCACTCTTTATTGCATAATGACAAATGCTTTGCATAATGAAGGCGAAATACGTCGCTTGGTAAGCGCATACATTCTTGTACTATGTAGGCGTAATCAAAACAAAGGAGGATGTAAAGAAATGTCAAATGCTATTCATGTTTTTTCAGAAATCGGCCGCTTGAAGCAAGTCATGCTCCATCGCCCTGGTCGAGAATTAGAAAACCTCGTGCCTGATCATTTAAATCGCTTGTTATTTGATGATATTCCCTTTTTGGAACAAGCAAGGGCTGAACATGATCAATTTGCCGATGTATTGCGTAATAATAATGTGGAGGTGTTGTATTTAGAAGATTTAGCAGCAGAAGCGTTAACTAGTCAAGAAATCAAAGAGCAGTTTATCAAGGAATATTTAGAAGAAACAACGTTACAAAGCCCAGAAATCATTGCTGAAATTACCGATTATTTCTTATCTTTTGAAGATAACCGTCAATTCATCGATAAAACGATGGCAGGTCTAGCGAAAAATGAACTGAAATTGCCCCATAGTCAAAGCTTAGCTGGTGCTGTGGATGACCAGTATCCGTTTTTGATCGATCCAATGCCGAATTTGTATTTCACTCGTGATCCGTTTGCGACGATCGGTAACGGGGTTTCCTTGAATCGCATGTATTCAGAAACAAGACGTCGTGAAACGTTGTATGGCAAATACATTTTTGCTCATCATCCAATGTTCCAACAACAGCCACCGCACTTGCTTTATGACCGTGATCAGCCAACACGAATTGAAGGTGGCGATGAATTGGTTCTGTCAAAACGAGTGTTAGCGATCGGGATCTCCCAACGAACAGATGCCACTTCCATTGAACAGTTGGCTCGTAATGTGTTCCAACATGAACCAAGTTTTGAGTACGTCTTAGCTTTTGATATTGGTCAAGAACGCAAATTCATGCATTTAGATACGGTATTTACAATGGTTGATTATGACAAATTTACGATCCATCCAGAAATTGAAGGAGAACTGACCGTTTATTCAATCTCACGTGACGGGGATGGCGTAACCATCAAAGAAGAAAAAGATACGTTAGAAAACATTTTGTGCCGCTACTTAGAATTAGATGCAGTGGAATTGATTCGCTGTGGGGGGAACGATTTGGTCGCTGCAGCTCGGGAACAATGGAATGACGGTTCCAATACCTTGACGATCGCACCTGGCGAAGTCGTGGTCTATGACCGCAACACGATCACCAATCAAAAATTAACTGAAGCCGGCATCAAATTGCATAAAATCTCCGGCAGTGAATTGGTTCGCGGCCGTGGCGGCCCTCGCTGCATGAGCATGCCATTTATTAGAGAAGATATTTAATCTAGAGGAGGAATTACTAATGAAACAAGTATTTAAAGGAAGAAGCTTCTTAGCAGAAAAAGATTTTACGAAAGCCGAGTTAGAATACCTGATTGATTTTTCAATCTATTTGAAACAGTTGAAAAAGCAAAATATTTCTCATCGCTATTTGGAAGGCAAGAACATCGCCCTCTTATTTGAAAAAACGTCGACTCGGACACGGGCGGCATTTACGACGGCTGCCATCGATCTTGGTGCCCATCCAGAATTTTTAGGTGCGAATGATATCCAGCTAGGCAAAAAAGAATCCGTTGAAGATACCGCCAGAGTTTTAGGCAGCATGTTTGATGGCATTGAGTTCCGCGGGTTCAGCCAACAAGTCGTTGAAGATTTAGCCAAATTCTCTGGCGTTCCTGTTTGGAATGGCTTGACCGATGAATGGCATCCAACCCAAATGATCGCTGACTTCATGACGATCAAAGAAAACTTCGGTACATTAGAAAACATTACGTTAGTCTATGTGGGCGATGGCCGAAACAATATGGCGAATAGTTTGTTAGTGACGGGGGCGATTTTAGGTGTCAATGTTCGCATCTGTGCACCAAAAGAACTTTTCCCAGCTGAAGAAGTGACAGACTATGCCAACAAATTTGCCAAAGAATCTGGCAGTCAGCTGATGGTAACAGACGATATTCAAAAAGGCGTCAAAGATGCCGATGTTCTGTATACCGATGTTTGGGTTTCAATGGGGGAAGAAGACCAGTTTGAAGAACGGGTGAAGCTGTTGAAAGATTACCAAATCAACCGCGAAATGGTAATGGCGACTGGAAAACAAGACGATGGCTTGATCGTGCTTCACTGCTTGCCAGCGTTCCATGATACGAATACGACGTATGGAAAAATGATCGAAGAAAAATTCGGCATTTCTGAAATGGAGATCACAGACGACATTTTCCGCAGTCACTGGGGCCGTCAATTTGAAGAGGCTGAAAACCGAATGCACTCGATCAAAGCAATCATGGCAGTAACCTTAGGCGATCTCTTTATTCCTAGAGTGTAAGAAGGAGCAGTGAGCAGATGAGTGAAAAGAAACCAACGATCGTTGTCGCCCTTGGCGGCAACGCTATCCTAGCAGATGATGCCAGTGCCAAAGGGCAAAAAGAACGGCTTAAACAGACCGTCGAGTATTTAATTCCCCTGATCCAAAAAGACGTTCATTTGATCATTACCCATGGGAATGGGCCTCAAGTGGGAAATTTGGTTTTGCAGCAACAAGCCAGTGATTCTAGCAAAAACCCAGCGATGCCTTTAGATACTTGCGTGGCAATGACGCAAGGCAGTATTGGCTATTGGCTGCAAAATGAGCTGAGAATCCAGTTGAAAGAAGCCCAAATGGCTAAGCCGGTGGTAACAGTGGTGACGGAAATTACAGTCGATGCGCAAGATCCAGCATTTGCCCATCCGACCAAACCGATCGGTCCTTTCTTAACGGAAACAGCTGCCAAAGAAGCCATGGCAGCAACAGATGCCATCTATCGTGAAGATGCTGGTCGTGGTTGGCGGAAAGTCGTTGCCAGTCCTGCACCACAAGCGATTCAAGAAGTTGCCAGCATCAAGGCGCTGATTGAACAAAACACGATCGTTATTTGCGCAGGCGGCGGGGGCATTCCCGTGTTAGATAATGGGCTGGGGGTTGAAGCCGTGATCGATAAAGATTTTGCTTCTGAAAAATTGGCTCGTTTAGTCGATGCGGATCAGCTGATCATTTTGACGGGCGTGGAAAAAATCGCTTTGAACTTTGGCAAGGAAAATGAGCAGTGGTTGGATCATGTGACCGCCGCTGAATTGGAAACCTATGTCGATGAAGGGCATTTTTCACCGGGAAGCATGTTACCGAAAGTACAAGCAGCTTTGAATTTTGTCAAAATGGGCACAGAGAAACGGGCAGTGATTACTTCCTTAGATAAGCTGGCAGAAATTGAAGACGCTGGTACACAGATCACCTGGAAATAAGCGAAGTAGCAAAGCAAGTCCAAAACATTGGAGTGAGAGAAATGATCGACTACCAAATAAAAGATCCATCAACAAGAGCGAATAGCTTTCAATGGCTGGAAGAAGAAAATCAACAGCGATTGAAGGAGCATATTTACTGCCGTACGTACAAAAAAGGCCAAGTGCTTTTTTATGAAGGCGACGTAAGAGATCGGATATTCCATGTGATCGAAGGTCTCGTACGGATCGAAAAAACCGACGGAACTGATTCCTATTGTTATGTAGATTTTGTTGGGCCTGATCAGTTATTTCCTTTGATTGGCTTGTTTGAAAGAGACAACTATGATGTATCGGCATTCGCTGCAACAGACATTGTCGTGCAGTTTGCAGCGATGTCGCTGTTTGAACCGCTGGTTGTTTCATCTACAAGTCAGTTGCTGTGGCTGAATCAGCAAATGAGCCAGCAGTTGGAGAAGCAAAGACGCCGAGTGGAGTACTGTGTCACCTCTAGCGCGCAGACAAGAGTCGTCAATACGATCGGTCTCTTGATGATCGAGCACGGACAGTCACAAGGAGAGCAGATTCGCATTCCTTTTCCAGTTTTTATCAATGATATTGCTAAATACAGTGGAACGACGCGAGAGACGGTCAGTCAAACCATCAAGGCGCTCGTGCATAAAAGAAAGATTTATTATCGTTACAAAGAACTCATTATTTATGACAAAGATTATTTTTCCCATGTTGCGAATTGACCACAGACAGATTAGCTGTTGGCAATTTGCATCTAAGATTGATTCAATAGAGGAGGAACGAAGATGAAAAAAAAGCAAAAAGAAAAAAAGTCGCTGACATCGTTCAGTATCTTATTTCTGATCATTATTGCGTTGACGGTCGCTTCTTGGCTACTAGCCGGTCAGCCCTTTGCACCTTCATTACCAGCAGGGCAAGAAGAGATGGTCAGCCAAGTCGTCGGTGCCAAGTTTTCTGATTTCTTTATGGCGCCTTTTAACGGATTTCGTGATGCGATCGAGATCTGTGTGTTTATTCTTTGTTTGGGTGGCTTTTTGAATATTGTCACACGAACAGGCGCTTTAGAAGCTGGTATTCAGCATTTGGTCAAAAAACTCAAAGGCAACGAGTTGATTTTGATCCCGATTTTGATGGTGTTGTTTTCGATTGGTGGCTCAACTTATGGAATGGCGGAAGAAACGATTCCGTTCTATTCCTTATTAGCAATCACAATGGTGGCATCGGGCTTTGATACGATCGTCGCAGCAGGAACCGTCATGTTGGGGGCGGGTGCCGGTGTGATCGGCTCCACCGTTAATCCCTTTGCTACAGGGGTGGCAATGGATGCTTTACGAAGCATCGATATTGCTCCGAATAATGGCACGATCCTAGTAGTTGGCGCATTGCTTTGGCTAGTCACGACCGCGTATTGTATCTTTGTGGTGATGTCTTATGCCAAAAAAGTTAAAGCCGACAAAGGCTCCACGATCTTATCGCTGCAAGAGCAAAAAGAAATGGAAGAACATTTTGTCAAAGATACGAACGAAGACTTAGCGTTTACGCAAAAGCATCGCCTGATTTTGACGATTTTTGGCTTATCCTTTGTGATCATGGTGGTTTCCTTGATTCCTTGGGGCGACTTTGATATCCACGTGTTTGACGGTTGGACCGCCTTTTTGACCGGTAATAGCTTCGGTGAATGGTATTTTGGTGATTTGGCTATGTGGTTCTTCTACATCAGTATCATCATTGCATTGATTCAAGGATTCTCAGAAAAAGAAATCGTGACCAACTTTATCGATGGGGTCAAAGACATTTTATCCGTTGTCTTGATCATCGTTGTGGCACGGGGGGCTTCCTACATTATGCAAACGACGTACTTGGATCTGTTTATTTTGGATCGGGCTTCCCATCTTTTAGAAGGGTTATCACCTGTCCTGTTCGTAATTGGCGCCTATATTTTGTATCTGCTCTTATCGTTCTTGATTCCATCGACTTCAGGACTGGCATATGTATCGATCCCTATCATGGGTGCCTTGGCGCAAAGCATCGGACTCAATCCGAACGTCATGGTCATGATCTTTACTGCTGGTTGCGGATTAGTGAATTTGATCACACCAACTTCTGGCGTCGTGATGGGCGGATTGGAGCTGGCGCGGGTCAACTATTCTACTTGGACTCGCTTTATGCGCAAACCGTTACTGGTTATCGGAATTTCCAATCTTGCCATTTTAATCTTCTCGATGCTGTTCTTGTAAGCTGCGTTTCAAGAAGTGAACGAGACGGATCAACTATTTCAGTAAGCGAGGCGACTTGAGAGGAGCGGATCAAGTAAATGAAAAAAAAAGAGCGACAAGCAATTATCAAAAAACTCTTTGTCCTGCATCGGATTGAGTCTCAAGAAGAATTGATGAATTTATTAAAAAAAGAAAATGTTTCAGCTACCCAAGCCACGATTTCTAGAGACATGCGGGAAATGAACATCGCTAAAACGTATGCCAAAAATGGCCGACCGTATTATTCGATCTTTGAATCCAAAGAGCAGGATCTAGAAGACAGAATTGCGTTTTCGATGTATGAGTATCTAAAAAAGATTACGCAGATTGACTTTTTAGTTGTCGTTCATACGGCTGAAAACGGCGCCGATGTGATCGCCAATTATCTTGATGAAATGGAGCTGCCAGAAATTGTCGGCACGATTGCAGGGTTTGATATTTTATTGATCATCACGCCGTCACAAGAAGCGGCAGCAGAGGTCGTCGAGCGGTTGAATCATTATGTAGAAGGCTACGAGATGGGTTCGTCATTATTTACTGGAGAAAAAAACGCAAAACAGCCCTGAGAATCGTTGAGGAAGCTGAACGTCACAAGCCCAAAGATCTCACAACCAAACGGGTGACGGCTTTTCATACCGATGGCTATTTTTAAAAAGAAAGAGTGCTTCTAAACTTGACGGAAGCACTCTTTTTGTGTGTGCAATGTCTCCACGGTTTGCTGGAAAAACAGTTGCATCACCAAATGAAAATGGTAAGATAGGAAAATGAGGAGTGAAAACTATGAAAAAATTACTGAAAGAACCGAACTTTTACTTTTGTATCGCAATTGCGGTAATGGTCATCCTCTTTATCAGCTCTTCACAAACCTATGAGCAGCAATCACAAATCGGGTTGCTTTCACGAATCTTAAAAAATGAACCATTGAAAGATTGGTTGGAGACGATCTCTTTTTCCTATGCTGGGTCGGAGATCAGTATTGCGGAAAAAGGCTATTTCTCATTTGTGGAATTTTTCATTCGCAAAGGTGCGCATTTCTTCACTTATTTTGTCTTAGGGGGCAGTTTGTTCTTAACGCTTAGTTTGCGAAAACAGCCTTTTTGGCTAGCCGCTTTTTTTGCTTGGTTGGCAGCCACCGGCTACGCTGGGATCGATGAATACCATCAAATGCTGACGGGAGGACGGACGCCGCTTTTTCAAGATGTCATGCTGGATTCAGCTGGAGCACTGACCGCCGTTCTTTTGGGGTGGTTGATTTGTCAGCTATCGAAAAAGTCACCTAAACGCCGCAAAACATAACGAGTTGTCGACGTTTTTTAAGCAGTAAGCTGTCAGAAAGTATAAAAAACAAGAGGCGAAACCAATGGAAAAAAGTTTGAGCAGTGTTAAAAGCAAATCGGAGTTTGTCGTGCATGAAAGTTTGCCGGTGGGGATTCTTCTTGCGATGGCAGGTGGTTTTTTAGATGCGTATACCTACTTGTTTCACGGGGAAGTATTTGCAAGTATGCAGTCGGGGAATGTCATTTTGTTAGGGATCAATCTTTCAACGGGGCAGTTTGAACAAGCCTTTCGATATCTGCCGCCAATCTTCATGTTTTTAGTGGGGATCGTAGTGACGAATTATCTGCAGCATCATTTTCCGACAGGGGGCTGGATCGTTTGGCAAAATGCCGCATTGATTTTTGAAGCAATCGGTATTTTGGTTCTGGGCTTTTTTGCTCGATCATTCCCCAATGTCATGATCGATTCGGGGTTATCTTTTTTTGCAGCGATTCAATATGCCGCCTATCGTCGATTGGCAGGGATGCCCTATGCCACCACGATGACCACCGGCAACTTACGTTCACTGGCTGATTATGTGTACATGCGCTGGTTTAAAAAGGACCGATCAGTGACACCCAAGATCATTTCTATTTCCTTGATCATCGGCGGCTTCTTTTTTGGTGCAGTCTTAAGCAGCTTGCTAGGGATTTTCTTATTCCACCGCACTATCTGGGTGGTTTCAGGGATTTTAGCCTTGGTGTTGGGGATCACGATCCATCATCAAAATAAACAATAGAAAAAAGACATTCGCTGGAATGTCTTTTTTGTCTTACTTTTTGGTGCTTGTGCGTGAATCTTTGAGATACAGTGCCGTTTCTACGAGTAGCGCTGCTAGAAGATAGCTGCCAAAAACGGCTACTTGGTAAAAAGCCTCTGCGATCAGCTCGTTGTGATGCAATAAAACGACCCCGCCTAGAAAGAGCATCGCTAACAAGGAGAACCACTGCTGGGCAAAACGCCAATTGCTGACACTGGCTGTACTGCGCTTGGTGCGAAAGCCGAATACATAATTGGGTTCTTCTCGGAAAAAGCACCAGAAGACGATGAAAAAAATACCCGTAAAAATCAACAACAAAAGTCCAATATCGATCGAGATCACTACCTTTCACGTGCGATTTGTTGGATAAGTAAGTGAAGCAACTAAAGATGAGTACATACTTATTGTATCCGCTATGAACGCTTCTATGAAGGGGAACAATCGAAAAATACGTGCTTCTAGCAAAAAAACGGCTGGCGATTTGCAGCGCCATCCGGTTTTTTATCCCCGTTGAAAAGGGCCTTTTGGTGCAATCAATTCAAGATTGGTACCGTCTGGATCTGTAAAGTAGGCAACACCTGTCCCGAAACCGCTTTTTAAACCATCTTGTTCTTCAAAAACGATGGGGGTGCCGTCAGGCTCAACGCCAATGGCTTTTAGACGAGCAACGGCTTCATCGATAGCTTCGACTTCAAAACAAAGATGCATCGCGCTGATTTGCTCATTGGAATAGCTAGCTTTGTTGGATCTTGGTTCGACGTATTCTAAAAGATCGATGTTGAGATTGTCTAAATGAAGATTGGCATATTTGATCAGTGTATCTTCTAATCCTTGCGTTTGCGCCATGCGTTTGCCGCCAATCGTATCTTGATTGGCGATTTTTTTTCCCGTTAATGCTTCATAAAATTGGATGGAACGTTCGAGATTGCTGACGGTGATTCCCACGTGGTTAACCATTGAAAAGCCTGTGTTTGTGTTTGTCATTATACTTCCTCCTAAGGTTTTGTTTAGTATATCGTTTGGTTAATGAAAATCGAATGTGTCTGGATCTGGACCCACTCGTAAGTCTTCATTTAATGCGTTCAAGCGGGCCATGTCAGCTTCTGATAAATGGAAATCAAAAATCGCTGCATTGGCGATCATTCGCTCGGGGTGTGTCGATTTGACATTGACTAAGATCCCTTGTTGAATAGCCCAGCGTAAAAGCACTTGTGCCGCTGATTTTTGCTGTGCATCGGCGATCGCCAAGACGGTGTCATCTTTCAGCAGTTTGCCTTGCATCAAAGGTGACCAGGCTTGGATCGTAATTGCTTTTTCGGCACAAAAAGCCCGCAGGTCTTGTTGCGTCAGTTTGGGGTGCAGTTCGATCTGATTGATAACAGGAACGACCTTAGCAACGGCCAATAATTGCTCCAGATGATGGATCTGGAAGTTGCTGACCCCGATCGCTTTGATTTTTCCTGCCGCATAGAGGTCTTCCAAGGCACGCCAGGACTCTTGAAATGCTTGATTTCCTGGCCAATGGATCAAGTACAAGTCGAGATACTCGAGGTTTAAGCGGGCCAAACTTTCATTGAAGGCGTGGATCGTTTCATCATAAGTTAAATGATCGTTCCAAAGTTTGGAAGTGACAAAGAGTTCTTCACGAACCAACCCCGTTTCTTGCAAGCCTTGTTTGATTCCTGCCCCTGTTCCTGTTTCATTGCCATAGATAGCCGCCGTATCAATCAAGCGATAGCCATTGATAATCGCTTGCTTCACAACCTCTGCTGTGTCAGCTTCAGGGATTTGAAAGACACCTAACCCTAAACCAGGGATTTTGCTGCCGTTGTTCAGGGTGACGGTATCTGATAATTTTTCGATCATAAAAACATCTCCTTTATTTTTTTCTGGTATCATCATATAATGAGGTGGTGATACTGTATAGTACGTACTTTTTTGTTTGATACCCACCTTTTGGTAACCTTTGTGTGGTATCAAGCGTAATGAGGTGGAAAAAATGGCAGAAAAAATTTATAATATCGGTGTTGAAGCAACGATGGATATCATCGGTGGGAAGTGGAAACCCATCATTCTTTGTAATTTGCGCCATGGGGCATTACGTCCCAGTGATTTACGGCGGAAGATCCCTGGCATCAGTCAAAAAATGTTGACCCAGCAATTGCGGGAATTAGAAGAATCTGACATCGTTACTCGCAAATCCTATAATCAAGTACCACCCAAAGTTGAGTATTCCTTGAGTGAATATGGAGAAACCTTAGGCGGCTTATTGGATACTCTTTGCCAGTGGGGCACGATGCACGTTGCTGCACTGCAAGGCAAAGGAGAGCAAGTTACTTTGTTAGAACAAGAAGAAGCGATGGTCTAACAAAGGGCAAGTGGCATGAGAAAAGGCGGCAGAAACCATTGGTTTCCGTCGGCCTTTTTAGGTTATGTTTGTTGGATCAATTCTAGAATGGCTTCAGTATTCATCCCGCTGTAATGATTGACAGGAAACGAAAAGCGCTTGATGCGTGGTGGGATGGCCTGCTCGATCATCGGATCTGTTAAAGAAAGCAAGGGATCGACCAAAACGAGTTTTTCTTGCGCAAAACGATAATTCGCCAGACGTTCTGGTGTCACAACAGTTACGCTGATTTGATCCTCGGACAGCAGTTGGATGTTGCGGGCGAAAATTTTAATTAGACTTCCAGCCAAAGTAGAACGATCAATAAAAACGACTTTTTCCAAAATGATTCTCCTTATTAATTAAAATGATTAATTAAGTATATTAATTAAATGGTTCTTTGTAAATAGGAACATTTGGGAGACAACAAAAAAGCCGCAAAAGATCTTTCTTTTGCAGCTTTTGGTTCGTCTATAAAAAGGTTTGATTCTTTTTTGATTAAATCACGATCACGGGTGTACCGACTTCGGCTTTGCTGTACAATTCTTTCATCACGCCTGGCGGAGTATTGATACAGCCGTGAGAACCACGGGTTTTCCAAAGATCGCCACCGTATTCCGTCTGCCAATCAGAATCATGGATACCGACACCGGTCCAATCGATGGGCATCCAGTAATCAACAGGGGACGCATAATCTTCACCAGTCAAGGTTGCATCTTCTTCTTTGTTCCAGACATAGAAGACGCCAGTTGGTGTTGGTGTGGCTGGTTTTCCGGAAATTATGGCTGTTTCAAGAACAAGCTGTCCGTCTTTGTAATACCACATGTGTTGGTTTTTTAGATCAACTTCGATATAGGTGTTGCCAAACAGCGGGCTGCCTGCATCGGTGCTTCCTTGAGCGATCGGTGTGCGGGTGAAGTCTTCACCTGCTTTTAACGCCTCGATCAATGCTTCTGTTTCTGCATCGGTTTGGATCGTCCAGCTAAGAGTACCGGCTGGGACTGTCACTTCGCCTTGCTTGGTACTTTTGAAGGTCGAAGAATTGGTGCTAGTATTGTATTGTTCGCCGATCGATGTGACATAGCTTCGTACTTTGTCTTCGTCGATCGTTGTGTTGCCGTCTTTATAAGAGAGCCAATCCATGATCGTTTCTCTTGGGATTTGAAACGTATTTCCGTTGATCGTATAATTGCCGGTTACTTTGGCGATTTTATTCAACGAATCCATTTCTTTCGTTAAGTCTGGATCATCGGCGGTCACACTTGGTTTTGTGACATAATCAACGAGATTCAATTCCTTTTCGCCGCTGACGATGGCTTCTTGCAAGTCTGCCACTGCTTTGTCAACATCGATGGCATCGCCGTCAACTTCTGGTTTGATAGAAAAGCCGTCTTCGCCTTTTTCCAACGTGGCATTAGCCGATTTGGTACGATCTTCATTTAAGGTTTCGAGTTCTTTTTGGATCGTGTTGGTCTCGCTAGTCAAGGTGTCTTGGTCTACTGAGAGATTGTCTAGCTTCTTTTCTTCGGCAGCCGAAACGTAAGCCATTCCCCAGCTCCACTGATTTTGTTCATCTTTTAATGATTGCAGCTCATCGGTGAAATCCGTCTGCAAACCAAATTGAGCAAGGTTGACTGTTTTCCATTCGCTATCACCATCTTTGATGGTAAAGTCTTCTTGTGAATAGCGATCATGCAGCAGGTCGTTGGCCTCGGCAACGGTTTTGTTGCTGATGTCGATTCCATCGATTTCAGTCTTTGGTAGAAAACGGTTTGCATAATATGTACTTCGGTAGGTATAGCCGCCAGCGATCACGACGAGTAAAGCAGCCACAACGATCAGAACAATTTTCTTCGTATTATTCTTGGCGTCAGTATGTTTGTTTGAACGAGTCATTCAACTACTCCTTTTTTCTAATGGCATAATAGATAATAACGCTTAAATCATACCATATTCCCACGGGAAAGCGAATATGGCAAATGAAACTTCCATGAAAAATAGAAAATTCTTAAACTATCTTTAGGCAAGCTGTAGAAACGCATTTCTTACGATAAAAAAACTGAACGAATCGGCAGCAAGCCATCTTGATCAAAGGGGTCTGAAAAAGAGTGAGCTGGAGGATTCGTTCAGTCGCATAATTGACTAACTAAAATTGACTATTTAACACGAGGGAAAAGAAATTATTGATTGTCTTCCGCATCTAATTTTGCAAAAGCTTCATCAAGAATATCTTTTAATTGTTTTGCTGAAGCGGCCATCCGGTCTTTTTCACCATCTGTTAATGGGATCTCAATTACTTTTTGAATCCCTTGAGCATTGATGACTGCAGGCGCACCGATGTACAAGTCGTTTAAGCCGTATTCGCCGTTCATGTACACAGATAATGGGAGAACAGCATTTTCATCGTCTAAGATCGCACGAGTGATCCGTGCTAAGGCTACCGCAATCCCGTAGAAGGTCGCACCTTTTTTCTCGATGATGGTGTAGGCTGCATCACGAACACTGAAGAAAATGTTGACCATTGCTTCTTCATCGATGTCTGGGT
Source organism: Candidatus Enterococcus avicola (assembly GCF_047470845.1). NCBI lineage: Bacteria > Bacillati > Bacillota > Bacilli > Lactobacillales > Enterococcaceae > Enterococcus > Candidatus Enterococcus avicola. Next base: position 94,564 of record NZ_JBLGTY010000011.1, read on the forward strand.
TATTTTTGACCCATTCATAGATTTGTAGGCCAGCTACGTTGGCATGAGACCAAACAGGGAATTCTGAATCGCCGTGTTCCCCTAAGATATAGGCATGGACGTTACGGGCATCGACATCGACCAATTCAGCCAATGCTTGACGGAAACGGGCAGAGTCTAATGAGGTACCTGAACCGATAACGCGCTCTTTCGGGAAGCCTGAGAATTTCCAAGTAGAATAAGTCAAAATATCGACTGGGTTTGCTGCAACTAAGAAAATTCCGTTAAAGCCTGAATCAACGATTTGGGTAACTACTTCACGGTTGATTTTCAAGTTTTTATGAACTAAGTCTAAACGGGTTTCGCCTGGTTTTTGAGGCGCACCAGCAGTAATAACGACTAAATCAGCATCATGTGCATCTTCATAAGAAGCGGCATAGATTTTTTTAGGGGAAGTAAATGCCAAAGCATGGGACAAGTCAATTGCGTCGCCTTCTGTTTTTGCTGTATTTATATCAATGATTCCGACTTCTTGCGCAATGTTTTGGGTCACCAGCGCAAACGCGTAACTAGAACCAACCGCACCGTCTCCAACAAGAATTACCTTTTGGTGATCTTTTTTGTTCGTTTTTGCAGTCATCTGTGTATCATTCCTTCCGCATAATTGTTTTACTCGCTATCATCCTACCATTTTCAAGTATGTTTGTCATGTGATTTGCACAACAATATTACACAAAATATCGCTGTTTCAGTTGTAAATGCTTTCTTTATTATTACGTCAAAAAGAAGATATATCAAGGTTTTATTAAGATTCGTTAAGAAAGATAAAAACTGAGCAAGAGGGTGCCACCATAACAGTCCATTTCGTGTTATAATTACCTAAGCAAAAGAACTGGGCGCATTTGTGTGCCCAGTATTTTGTGTTTGGATAAGAAAACCGATAAAATAGATGAAGAATCAGCTTGAAACTAGAAATAATGGAGCGTAAATAAAAATGAAAATGATTGTAGGCTTGGGAAATCCTGGCAAAAAATATGAAAAAACCAAACATAATGTTGGCTTTATGGTAGTGGATGCGTTGGCACAAAAGTACCAAGCAACCTTTAAAAAGTCGGCTTTTGAAGCAGAGGTGGCAGAGTTTTTCTTGAAGGGTGAAAAAATCCTTTTGGTCAAACCACAAACCTTCATGAATGAATCGGGTCGTGCGGTAGGCCCGTTGATGACCTATTTTGGTATCTACCAAGAAGAACTAGTGGTGGTCTATGATGACCTCGATTTAGCATTAGGGAAAATTCGTTTGCGCCAAAAAGGCAGTGCAGGTGGCCACAATGGGATCAAGAGTTTGATCGCTCATTTGGATTCAACAGTCTTTGACCGGATCAAAATCGGGATCGATCGTCCACGTCCAGGACAAACCGTGGTCAATCATGTCCTGAGTCCTTTTGCAAAAGACGATCTGCCCATCGTTTTACAAAGTATTGATAAAGCGGTCGAGGCAAGTAGTGATTACTTGACCAACGGCGACTTTCTTGCCACAATGAATCGATTTAACTAAGGAGGGCCGAGATGGATTTAATTGAATTAATAAATAAAGTGCCGACAGTGGCGGCTTGGCATACAGGTTTACGTGAACAGGCCCCCCGGCAATTACTGACCGGTCTAGCTGGATCGGCAAAAACATTAGCGATCACTGGTGTGTATCAGGCATTTCAAAAACAAGTGATCGTCGTGACACCAAATCTCTATTATACAAATCAACTAGCCGAAGATCTGCGCAATGTGACGGAAGATGTCTATGTTTTTCCAGTGGATGAAGTGTTGTCAGCCGAAATGGCTTTTTCTTCACCAGAAGCACGAGAAGAACGAGTGGCAGCGCTGAATGCTGTTTCTCAAGGGAAAACGGGGATCTATGTGTTGCCGGTAGCGGCTTTGCGAAAGTATTTGCCTGAAAAGAAAACCTGGTTAGCCAATCAATTTCAATGGCAGATCGGCGATGAGATCGATTTAGAGCGTTTGCCGCAACAATTGATCTTGATGGGTTACGAACGTCAGTCAATGATTGGCAAACCTGGCGAATTCAGTATTCGTGGGAGCATCCTCGATATTTATCCATTAAACGCCGAATACCCCGTACGGATCGAGTTATTCGATGTAGAAATCGACTCGATGCGTTCTTTCAACGTGGAAACGCAACGCTCAGTAGAAACGCTGCAGCAAGTGGCTATTTTACCCACTACTGAATTGGTTTTCTCAGCGGAAGATTTAGCGGCGGGGCAAAAGCAGCTGCAAGAATTATTGAACAAACGCTTGGCAGTCACCAAAGAAGCAACCGATCGCGCCTTTTTAGAAGATTATTTTGGCCAGTTGGCTTCTCAATGGCAAGCAGGGATTCCTGGTGAAAGTGCCCGTTATTACACGGATTTACTGTATCGTCAGCAAACGAGCGTCTTAGATTATTTTTCTGAAGATGCCTTTTTGATGATCGATGATTATGCTCGGATCATGGAGACCAATCGTGAGATCGAACGGGAAGAGGCGGAGTGGCATACCCAAAAATTAGCGGAGCTGCGGGTCTTTTCTGAACAGCAATTCGGGATCGATGTCCATCAGCTGCTGCAAAAAGAAACCTTTGTGACCAGCTTCTTTTCTTTATTCCAAAAAGGAATGGGGAATATTCGCTTCCAAGCGATCCATCAATTCCAATACCGGCCGATGCAACAGTTTTTCAGCCAAATGGGTCTCTTGAAAGTTGAGATCGATCGCTGGGAGAAGCAACAGCAAACGGTGATTTTTCTGGTCAGTGACCAAGAACGGGCCAAGAAGTTAGAGCAAGATCTGCGAGATCATGATATCTATGCCGTGCAGACGCAACCAGATCGCCTGTTTACGGGACGCACCCAAATCGTGGTGGAACGTTTGCAAAGCGGCTTTGAAATGCCGCAAGACAAGCTAGTGGTGGTTACGGAAAAAGAAATTTTCCAAAAGATGAACAAAAAAAGAGCCCGCAGGCAAAATGTCACCAATGCGGAACGGCTCAAAAGCTACAATGAGTTAAAAGCCGGCGATTATGTCGTCCATGCGAATCATGGGATCGGGAAGTACATCGGCATGGAAACCTTAGAAGTCGATGGCGTCCATCAAGATTACATGACGATCTTGTACCAAAACGAAGACAAGCTCTTTATTCCAGTCACCCAGTTGAATTTGATTCAAAAATATGTGGCTTCCGAATCGAAAACACCGAAAATCAATAAATTAGGTGGCAGCGAGTGGGCGAAGACCAAGCGCAAAGTGACGGCTAAAATTGAAGACATCGCGGATGATTTGATTTTATTGTATGCCAAACGCGAATCAGAAAAAGGCTATGCTTTTCAACCAGACGATGCCTATCAAAAAGAATTTGAAGATGCCTTTCCTTATTCGGAAACCGATGATCAGCTGCGCAGTACGGCAGAGATCAAGCGGGATATGGAAAAAGAAAAGCCGATGGACCGTTTGTTAGTTGGGGATGTCGGTTTTGGGAAAACAGAAGTGGCGCTGCGGGCTGCTTTTAAAGCGATCAAAGAAAGCAAACAAGTGGCTTTCTTAGTGCCGACAACGATCTTGGCGCAGCAGCACTATGAAACGATGGTCGATCGTTTTGAAGGATTCCCCGTCAATGTTGGGGTGCTGAGTCGTTTTCGGACGAAAAAACAGCAGAATGAAACGATCGAGCAAGTGCGCAAAGGGCAAGTCGATATTTTGGTGGGGACCCACCGATTATTGTCAAAAGATGTCGAGTTTGCTGATTTGGGCTTGTTGGTGATTGATGAAGAACAACGTTTTGGGGTCAAACACAAAGAGCGCTTGAAACAACTGCGTTCGCAAGTCGATGTGTTGACGTTGACGGCAACGCCGATCCCACGAACATTGCATATGTCGATGCTAGGGGTGCGGGATTTATCTGTGATCGAAACACCACCGGAAAATCGTTACCCGATCCAAACCTATGTGATGGAGATGAATCCAGGAGCGGTGCGAGAAGCGATCCAACGGGAGATGGCACGCGGGGGCCAAGTGTTTTATCTCTATAATCGTGTCGATACGATCGAGCGAAAAGTCGAAGAACTGCAGGCGTTAGTGCCAGATGCACGAATCGCGTATGCCCACGGGCAAATGACCGAGATCCAATTGGAAAATACCCTGTTTGACTTTATTGAAGGGCAATACGATGTGTTGGTGACGACGACGATCATTGAAACCGGTGTGGATATTCCCAATGCCAATACGTTGTTTGTGGAAAATGCCGATTACATGGGGCTTTCGACGTTGTATCAGTTGCGTGGCCGTGTCGGTCGGAGCAATCGAGTCGCTTATGCGTATTTCATGTATGAACAGCAAAAAGTGTTGAACGAAGTCAGTGAAAAACGGCTGCAAGCCATTAAGGACTTTACGGAGTTAGGTTCAGGATTCAAGATCGCGATGCGAGATCTTTCGATTCGTGGGGCAGGAAATCTATTGGGGGCGCAGCAGCACGGCTTTATCGATGCAGTCGGGTTTGACATGTACTCGCAAATGCTTTCTGAAGCAGTCACTCGTAAACAAGGGAAAAATACCCAAACAGAAAAAACGACCGTCGAGATCGATCTGGGGATCGATGCCTACTTACCGACTTCGTATATTGAAGACGAACGGCAAAAAATCGAGATTTACAAACGAATTCGTGAGCTGGAATCCCAAGAAGCAGTTGATGAACTTCAAGATGATCTGTTAGACCGTTTCGGTGAATACCCTGTAGAAGTGGCGCATCTCTTAACGGTGGGCGAGATCAAAATGAACGGCGATCGTGCCTTGTTAGAAACTATCCGCAAGCAGCAGCAGACGGTGTCGTTTACTTTGAGTAAAGTCGGCACGAAAAATTATTCGGTGGAGCAGCTGTTTGAAGCATTGAAAGCTACTAAATTAAAAGCCACGATGGGTGTCGATCATGAGCAAATGACCATCAAATTACAGATTCCGCCAGTGATGAAGGAAAGCACCTGGCTATTAGAAATCCAAGATTTTGTCAAAGCGTTACGGGAACAAAAATACGCCAGCCAAGGCTAGAAAGGAACCAGCGGGATGCCGAAATCACAATTGAAGCGTACGATGGAAGGGGCGTTTATTTTAACGATCGCTTCCTTTATCGCAAAAATCTTAAGTGCCGTTTATCGGGTCCCTTTTCAGAACCTGGTAGGGGACGAAGGGTTTTATGTGTATCAACAAGTCTATCCGATTTATGGATTGGCGATGACGTTAGCGTTGTCAGGGTTGCCACAGTTTATCTCCCGCATCGTCGCTGAAGAACCCGATCCTTTGAAAAGCAAGGAACGGCTGCAAGCGTTGACGCCTTTCGTGCTTTGGTCTGCGATTGGTTTATGGGCGGTGACCTTTTTATTTGCCGGTCCGATTGCGCAAGTGATGGGGGACCACCAACTGGCGGGCTTGATTCGAGTCGTTTCTTTTACCTTCTTATTTGTCCCGCCTTTGACCTTTTATCGAGGAATGTTTCAAGGAAATTTGCAAATGGTGCCGACAGCAGTTTCCCAAGTCGTAGAGCAGCTGCTTAGAGTTGGTGTGATTTTAGGTGCTGCGGCAGCTTTCCAGCAATTGGGCTGGACGATTTATCAAACGGGGACTGTCGCCATGATGGGTGCCTTAGTCGGGGGCCTTGCGGCGTGGTGGATCTTAAGTTATTATAGCCGACAAATCAACGGTAAACGCCTATCGCTATGGCATAAACCAGTCACCAGTACAGGAGAAAATCCCGCTGTTTTATCCGCCTCGTTGAAGAAACGGTTCTTCTTAGAAGGCGGTCTGTTGACGATTTATAGCGGCTATTTGATCTTGTTCCAGTTAGCGGATTCGTTTTTATTGACCAATGCGCTAGAAGCGGGGGGGATGACGGCACAAGCAGCCCGAATTTCAAAAGGGATCTATGATCGCGGACAACCCCTCGTCCAACTAGGTCTTGTGGTGGCGATGGCGTTAAGCTCGACGTTTTTGCCAACGTTGACCAAGTATTTGACGGTAAAAAATCAGCAGCTGTTTGAAAAGTCGGCAAAAATGTATTTGCGCCTGACGATCGGGATTGCTTCGGCTTCCGCCGTGGGCTTAGCGATTTTGCTGCCTTATATCAACTTTGCCTTATTCAAAGACGGTTCTGGCAATGCGGCGCTGGTATTGTTTGTCTTTTCCATCGCTCTGATGGCGACGATCCAAGCCTATCAAAGCATTCAACAAAGTCGCAATACCTACACCTTCGGCTTGCTCGCTGCGGGGATCGGTCTTTTGATCAAATGTCTATCGATGTGGCCGCTGACTGCTTCTTATGGGACTGCAGGAGCGAGTATCAGTACACTGTTGGGGTTAGGCGCGACCTTATGCTGTTTTGTGGTTTCCGAACAGCGTCGAGCACAAAGCAGCATCAATCACTTTTGGCATGAAGGAAATTATGGAAAAAAACTATTTATTTGTTTAGGGATCATGGCAAGCGTGCTATTCTTATATTATAGCTTCGTTGCGATCTTATTGAACGGTCATTTGACCCATCGACTACAGGCACTGCTTTTTTGCCTAGGCGGTGTCGGTCTGGGAGGCGCAGCCTTTATCGGGGCAGCGATCAAAATCAAATTGTTAACGATTCGCGAATGGCTGTTAGTTCCATTTGGAAAGAAACTATTAAGAAGAGGTGAAAAACATGAGATTAGATAAATTTCTTAAAATCTCCCGCATCATCAAGCGTCGCTCTGTGGCCAAAGAAGTGGCAGACAAGGGACGCATTCAGATCAACGGCAAATTAGCCAAGTCAAGCAGTGACGTCAAAGTAGGCGATACCATGCGCATTCAATTCGGGAATAAGGTCTTGGAAGTAAAAGTCAATGAATTGCATGAATCGACGAAAAAAGAAGACGCTGCAAAAATGTATGAGATCGTTTCAGAGGAAAGAATCTCAGAAAATGCTTGATTTTTACGGCATTTTCAGTTAGACAAGCTTTGCGGATGTTGGTATAATGTAAAAAACAAAGACAGCGACGGGAGCGAGTTCAGGTGGCAAAAGAATCAAATAAAAAAATAGAACTATTGCAGACCGATTATGCGAAAGAGCAATTTGCCAAGTTTGAAAAAGAGCGGCGGCAAGTGGTGTTTCGCCGACGTCGGCTGGTGGCGTTTTTCGTGGCGGCATTAGCGATATTTGCGATCGTAGGGATTCAAATGTTCAACGATCAAATGCGCCTGCAAAAGCTAAAGGAATATAAGGCGGAAACAGTCGCCGAACAAAAAGAGGCAGAACAAAAGGTGGCTTCACTGGAGCGAGACGTTGCCTTGCTGCAAGACGATGAGTATGTGGCAAAATTGGCCCGCAGCCGATTCTTCTACTCAAAAGATGGTGAAAAAATCTATCCAGTCTTGCCAGACGGGACGGATTCTCAAAACACCAATGAGCGTTCTTCGCAAAGCGGACAAGAATCATCATCCACAGAGTCACAAGATTAAGCAATGTCATACCTACTCAGCGCAGTAGTTTGAATTATTTTAAATGGGTAAAAATTAGGAGGAACATTTTTTATATGTCAATCGAAGTTGGAGCGAAACTAAAGGGCAAAGTGTCTGGTATTACAAATTTTGGTGCGTTCATTGATCTTGGTGAAGGGAAAACTGGTTTGGTGCATATCAGTGAAGTATCAAACGGATTCGTCAAAGACATTCACGACGTGTTGTCTGTTGGGGATGAAGTGACAGTACTTGTTACGGCAATCGGCAACGATGGAAAAATCGGCCTATCGATCCGCAAAGCAGAAGATAAACCGGAAGAAAAACGTGAATACCCGAAAAAAGAATTCAATCGACCAAATCCGAAAAAATCTTTTTCACGCAATCAAAATACGAATGTAAATAAACAAGACTTCGATTCATTGATGAGTTCTTTTCTAAAAGATAGTGATGATCGTCTTTCGTCATTACGTCGAAATACAGAAGGAAAACGCGGTGGCCGCGGCGGACGCCGTAACTAAACATGAATAGCAAGTTGGAAAAAGCTGGAACAAAACTGTTGGTTCGTTTTGTTTCAGCTTTCTTTCTTGTGGGATTACCATATGAGAAGGAGGGCAAATGATGGTCATTCAAACCGTTCGAGCGCAACTCAGTGCCATCGATCCTGAAAAAAAACGCCGCTTTTTGTTGGCGGTATCGACGGGCGTCGATTCGATGGTCTTGTTGCAGATCTTTTGTCAGTTGTTTCCTGAAATGCAAAAAGAGCCATGTTTTGGTGTGGCACATGTGAACCATCAATTGCGCCCAGCATCTGCCAAGGAAGCGGCTTTTTTACGGCAGTACTGCCAAGAACGCGGCATTCCTTTTTATGAACGGTGCTGGGAAAATCCGCCAGAAACCGGCGTAGAAGCTAGCGCTCGAAACTTTCGCTATACCTTTTTTGCCGATGTCATGTCTCAAGAAGGCTATGATGTTTTGCTAACTGCTCACCACAGTGATGACCAAGTAGAAACGATGTTGATGAAGATGATGCGAGAAGGTCGTTTGCGATCGGCTGGCGGGATGAAACAGCAGCAGCCTTTTCACACAGGGATCTTGTTGCGTCCACTGCTTACTGTCAGCAAGGCAGCGATTTACGACTATGCGCAAGCACAGCAGATTCCCTACTTTGAAGACGAAAGCAATCACGAACCGCTGTATTTGCGAAACCGACTACGCCAGCAAGTAGTGCCAGCCTTAAAAGCGGAAAATCCGCAGCTGCTGCCGCATTTTCAACAGCTTTCTGAAGAAGTACAGTTTGCCAATCAGTTGATCCAACAAGAGCAGCAGCAATGGTTGTCTGCGTTCGTTCAACAGCAAGCTGCTCGCTTAGTGATCGATCTGCAACAGCTGCCGACGTTTTCTCCAGCGCAGCGCTATTTTTTCTATGCGGGTTTTTTACAGCAAGCAGAAGCTTTTACGAAGCAGCCCCTCAATCAAAAACAGCTGCCGCAGTTATTGCGTCTACTGGATGAAAAGAAAGGGCAATGGCAATTGGCGTTGCACAAACAGTGGCAGCTGCGGCGCAGTTATGATCAATTGTTATTGGAACCTGTTACTGTTTCCCAAAGGCCTGCAGCGCCGTTGACAGAAGTTAGTCAGCGACTGGTTTTAGGGGAGGGGATCTATCTTTCTGAAAAGGAATGGATTGGGTATTTTCCGATAAATGAACAGCATATTCCCAAAAAAATCACAAATTGGTCAGAGTTTTCCCAAGATTTACCGCTAAACTATTCCTCTGAGCTGGTGGTGCGTAAGCGCCAGCCGGGAGACCGAATCCGCTTGGCGCGTGGTCTGACCAAAAAGATCAGTCGTTTTTTTATCGATTCAAAAATTCCTAATGAAGTGCGAGAAAAAAGTTGGGTCGTCACAAACCTTGAAAAAGAGGTGATTGCCTTACTACCTCATACATTTTCCTATTTGAGTATTGCGCCAGAAACTGATAAAATACACTACATACTTCTTTATAAATACCAGAAGTAAGAGTTGGAAGGAGAACTTTATGCTAGATAAAGATATTGAGAAAATTTTGATTTCCCGTGACGAAATCAAAAATCGTTGTGTGGAACTTGGTCAAGAATTAACGGCGGCTTATGCGGATAAAAATCCTCTAGTCGTAGGTGTGCTGAAAGGTGCCGTTCCTTTCATGGCAGACATCGTTCGTGAGATGGATTGTTACTTGGAGTTAGACTTCATGGATGTCTCAAGTTATGGCAATGCCATGATTTCATCTGGAGAAGTCAAGATCATCAAAGATTTAGATACAAATGTTGAGGGCCGCGATCTTTTGATCGTTGAAGACATCATTGACAGCGGTCGCACATTGGCTTATCTGGTGGATCTATTCAAATACCGTAAAGCGAAATCAGTGAAAATCGTAACGTTATTAGATAAGCCAGAAGGTCGTGTTGTTGAGATCGATGCAGATTATGTCGGCTTCGATGTGCCAAATGAGTTTGTTGTTGGATATGGACTGGACTATGCAGAGCAATATCGAAACTTACCTTACGTTGGCGTCTTAAAACCTAGTGTTTATCAGTCAAATTAGTGACTGTTCTAAATCAATTGTGATACAATTAAATGGTCAGGATTGATAAAACAAAATAGCCAGGGAGGTACGCATGAATAAGAAAAATAACGGTATGGTAAAAAATACCTTATATTATGTACTTGTCTTGTTGGCGATGGTCATGGTCGTATATTTCATTTTTGGAAATGGCAATCAGCAGACCCCAACGATCGAGTACTCCACGTTTACAGAGCAGCTGAAAGACGGGAAGATCAAACAGTTTACTGTTCAACCCGCTAACGGTGTGTATCGAATCGTGGGTGAATACAATGAAGAACAAACCGTCAGCAATGACAACAGCTTGTCTGTTTTAGGTAATACACAGGCGAGTTCGACCCGCTTTTCAACGATCATTTTACCGAATGATTCCACACTAAGCGAAGTCACCAGTTTGGCCTCGGCAGAAGGGGTCAAAACCACGATCGAAGAAGAATCCAACAGCGGCATTTGGTTATCGCTTTTGGTTAGCTTCTTACCACTTGTGATCATCATTTTCTTCTTCTACATGATGATGAGCCAACAAGGTGGCGGCGGTGGCGGTGGCGGCCGTGTGATGAACTTTGGCAAATCAAAAGCCAAAGAAGCAGATAAAAAAGCCAACCGCGTGCGTTTTTCAGACGTAGCCGGTGCAGAAGAAGAAAAACAAGAGCTTGTCGAAGTCGTGGAATTCTTGAAAGACCCTCGACGCTTCGTTGAATTAGGTGCTCGTATCCCAGCAGGTGTCTTACTTGAGGGGCCTCCAGGAACCGGGAAAACATTACTAGCCAAAGCCGTTGCTGGTGAAGCTGGCGTACCGTTTTACTCGATCTCTGGTTCAGATTTCGTTGAAATGTTTGTCGGTGTCGGTGCAAGCCGGGTGCGTGACTTATTTGAAACAGCGAAGAAAAATGCACCAGCCATCATCTTTATCGATGAAATCGATGCAGTCGGTCGCCAACGTGGTGCCGGTATGGGTGGCGGACATGATGAGCGGGAACAAACATTGAACCAGTTGTTGGTTGAAATGGATGGTTTTGATGGGAATGAAGGCGTGATCGTCATTGCCGCAACGAACCGTTCGGATGTTTTAGATCCAGCGTTGCTACGTCCAGGTCGTTTTGACCGTCAGATTTTGGTTGGTCGTCCAGACGTGAAAGGTCGTGAAGCGATCCTCCGTGTCCATGCCCGCAACAAACCTTTATCAGATGATGTTGATTTGAAAGTCGTTGCCCAACAAACACCAGGCTTTGCCGGTGCGGATCTGGAAAACGTCTTGAATGAAGCGGCATTAGTTGCTGCTCGTCGTAACAAGAAAAAAATCGATGCTTCAGATATCGATGAAGCAGAAGACCGCGTGATCGCTGGTCCAGCGAAGAAAGATCGGGTCATCAACAAACGCGAACGTGAAATGGTTGCTTACCATGAAGCAGGACATACCATTGTTGGGTTAGTCTTGAGTCGTGCCCGTGTGGTACACAAAGTAACGATCATTCCTCGGGGACGTGCGGGTGGTTACATGATCGCCTTACCGAAAGAAGATCAATTCTTGATGACCAAAGAAGATATGTTTGAACAAATCGTTGGGTTGCTTGGCGGACGTACGGCAGAAGAAATCATCTTCGGTGTACAATCAACAGGTGCTTCCAATGACTTTGAACAAGCAACTGCGCTTGCAAGAAGCATGGTGACAGAATATGGAATGAGCGACAAATTAGGTCCAGTTCAATATGAAGGAAACCATCAAGTCTTTGTCGGTCGTGATTATGGTCAAACAAAAGCGTACTCTGAACAAGTTGCCTTTGAAATCGATCAAGAAGTTCGCAAGATTTTAATGGATGCCCATCAAAAAGCCCATGAAATCATTGAAGAACACCGTGCGCAGCACAAATTGATCGCTGAAAAACTGCTTGAACATGAAACATTAGATGCAAAAGCAATCAAATCCTTGTTTGAAGAAGGCAAAATGCCTGAAGGAACCGAAAGCTCTGAGTATCCTAGTGAAAAAGCTCAAACGTTTGAAGAAGCGAAACGTGCGCTGGAAGAAAAAGATGCAGAGAAGCAAGCTGCAGAAAAACACAGCGAAGATGCACCATCAAACGATTTTGATCAACAATTGGAAGATGTTCGCCGCAATAGCGAAAGCCAACCGACTGATCAAGAAAACAAAGATGATAACGCCTAAAATAAGACGTATCAAGGCACCGAGGAAACTCGGTGCCTTTTTGTTTCTATTTAAGAAGACTTTCCTTAAATTCAAACACATTCAGTTGAAAAAAGCGGCGCTTCCTAGTATGATTCATTAATGAATAAAAAGGAGAATCAAGATGAAGGATTATTTAGTAAAAGCACTAGCATATGACGGCTTCGTCCGAGCATATGCAGTATCGGCAACAGAAACGATCGCCGAAGCACAACGACGCCATGAAACATGGAATACGGCATCCGCTGCTTTAGGGCGAGCGATGGTGGGAAGTTTGTTATTAGGCAGTACCTTAAAAGGGGAAGACAAATTGACCGTCAAAATTCAAGGAAATGGTCCTGCTGGGGCAATCGTCGTAGACAGCAATGGCCGTGGGGACGTAAAAGGATACATAAAAAATCCGCAGATCAGTCTGCCGTTGAACCCTCAAGGGAAATTGGACGTTCGGGGCGCAGTGGGTGACCAAGGGATCTTTACTGTGATCAAAGACTTAGGGCTAAAAGAACCCTTCTCTGGACAAACACCGATCGTCTCTGGGGAGCTTGGGGAAGACTTTACTTATTATTTAGCAGTGTCAGAACAGATTCCTTCTGCTGTTGGTCTGAGTGTATTAGTAGAAACCGATGATTCGATTCGGGCAGCCGGTGGGTTTATGCTGCAGATCATGCCTGGTGCCAGTGAAGAGATCATTGATGCCATCGAAAAACGTTTGGGAGAATTGCCTCGAGTATCAACCTTGATCGATGAAGGACAATCACCAGAAGAGATCTTAGAGACATTGTTGCCAGACACGACGATCGAAGTACTAGAAAAAATGCCAGTCCAGTTCCATTGTGATTGCACGAAAGAAAAATTTGCGACGGCGATCATTACCTTGGGGGCTGATGAGATCCAAGCGATGATCGATGAAGACCACGGGGCAGAGGCAGTCTGCTCGTTTTGTGGCAACAAGTATCATTTTGATGAAACGGAATTGGCGGCATTGAAGAAAGAGGCGGAAGCGTAAGTGAAAGATAGACAAACATGGCAGATCGGCTCGGTTGAGATTCCCAACCGCGTCGTCGTTGCGCCAATGGCAGGGATCACCAATTCTGCGTTTCGTGTGACAGTCAAAGAATTTGGCGCGGGTTTAGTCGTCTGTGAGATGATCAGTGATCGAGGGATTCAACTGCGGAACAAGAAGACCCTTGAGATGCTATTTATTGACGAGACCGAGCATCCTCTTAGTATTCAGATTTTTGGTGGGAATAAAGCATCCTTAGTAGAAGCAGCGCAATTTGTCGCAGAAAACACAACTGCCGATATCATTGATATCAACATGGGGTGTCCTGTAAACAAAATCATCAAAGCAGAAGCTGGTGCGAAGTGGCTTTTAGATCCCGACAAGGTTTATGAAATGGTCCATGCTGTTTCCAGTGCGATCGACAAGCCCGTTACCGTAAAAATGCGGATCGGCTGGGATGAGCAGCATATCTTTGCGGTTGAAAATGCCCAAGCCGCAGAAGCAGCGGGTGCCGCAGCGATCGGTATGCATGGCAGAACCCGTGTACAGATGTATGAAGGATCGGCTGATTGGGACGTGTTGAAACAAGTGAAGCAAAGTATCACGATTCCCTTTATGGGCAACGGCGATGTCAAAACCCCTGAAGATGCCAAGCGAATGTTGGAAGAAGTCGGTGCAGATGCAGTGATGATCGGACGGGCAGCGTTAGGCAATCCATGGATGATCCACCGCACCAAGCAATACTTGGAGACAGGCGAGTTATTGCCAGAACCAACACCGCGAGAAAAAATTTCGACAGCGAAACTTCATTTAGAACGTTTGGCTGATCTAAAAGGGGAAAAAATCGCTTCGCGAGAATTTCGTCAACATGCTGCGTACTACTTAAAAGGTATTTCGCGGGCAGCCAAAGTCAAAGCGGCAATTAACCAAGCGGAAGATAAGCAGACGATTTTTGATTTATTAGATGCATTTGTGGAAAAGACCGAAAAACAGCCGCTAGCAACTCTTAAGGAATAAGAAACAAATCAAGTCGATTCGAAAGTTCGGCTTGATTTTTTGCGTCATCATTGGCATTATAAGAAGGAAACCCAAGTTAAGAATGGAGGAAAACTCGTGACAGAGGAACGACAAACACAAGAAGAATTGAATGATCAAATGTTGGTTCGCCGTGAAAAGATGGAAAAACTACGGGAAGAAGGCATTGATCCTTTTGGCAAGCGATTCGAACGCACCCATAATTCTGCCGAGTTACATGAGTTATTTGATCAAAGAACCAAAGAAGAATTAGCCGAAATGAATCTTTCAGCAAGCATTGCAGGAAGAATCGTTACAAAACGTGGAAAAGGTAAGGCTGGTTTTGCGCATTTACAAGACCGCGAAGGCCGTATTCAAATATATGTACGTAAAGACCAAGTAGGGGATGAACCTTACGAAGTATTCAAACACGCAGACTTAGGTGATTTCTTCGGCGTATCTGGTGAAATCATGAAGACCGATACCGGTGAAGTGACCATCAAAGCCAAAGAAATCGTGATCTTATCAAAAGCATTGCGTCCATTGCCTGACAAATACCACGGCTTGACGAACGTAGAACAACGTTACCGTCAACGTTACTTGGATTTGATCAGTAATAAAGAAAGTTTTGATCGTTTCATGAAACGAAGCCAAATCATCAGCGAAATTCGTCGTTACCTTGACGGTCATGGGTATATCGAAGTCGAAACGCCAGTATTGCATAATCAAGCAGGTGGTGCAGCGGCTCGTCCCTTCATTACCCACCACAATGCCTTAGACATGGATCTGTATTTACGGATCGCTCTTGAGCTTCACTTAAAACGATTGATCGTGGGCGGCATGGAAAAAGTCTATGAGATCGGCCGCGTTTTCCGAAATGAAGGGATCGATACGACCCATAATCCTGAGTTTACGATGTTAGAAGCGTATACGGCATATACAGATTTCAAAGATGTGATGGATCTGACCGAAGGCATTATCCGTAATGCTGTTGAAAAAGTCTTGCACACAGCAACGATCCAATACGATGGACAAGAAGTAGATCTAGCTAGCGACTTTGCACGAATCCATATGGTCGATGCAATCAAAAATCAAACAGGTGTTGATTTCTGGCGACCAATGTCCGTTGAAGAAGCCCGCAGCTTAGCGAAAGAACATCATGTTGAAATCACTGATACCATGACTGTTGGCCATATCATCAATGAATTCTTTGAGACATTTGTTGAAGAAACGTTACAGCAGCCAACCTTTGTCTTCGGTCATCCAGTGGAAGTTTCGCCATTAGCGAAAAAGAATCCAGAAGATGAACGCTTTACCGACCGCTTTGAATTATTTATCGTTGGTCGTGAATTTGCGAATGCCTTCACGGAACTAAATGATCCAATCGATCAAAGAGAACGTTTTGAAGGGCAAGAAAAAGAGCGCGAAGCAGGAAATGATGAAGCCCATGGGGTGGATGAAGATTTCTTAGAAGCACTTGAATACGGTATGCCGCCAACTGGTGGATTAGGGATCGGGATCGATCGCTTAGTGATGCTATTGACCGATGCGCAATCGATTCGCGACGTTTTATTATTCCCAACAATGAGATAAAAAAACTCCGTCCACTCGCAAGAGATGGGCGGCTTTTTTTCTTGTCTGCTGGATCAGGGAGAAAAACAGCGAGGAATTAGAGGGAAAAACGCCACGATAGTTGCCAGAAAACGGATTAAATGCGAACGATAAAAGCTGGATCCAATGCGATTAGACGGGTTTGTAAAAATTGAAAAAAGCCATAGAAAATGATTGACCGTAAGGGATTTAGTTGGTATATTATTACATGTGCCAAATGACTAAATGAATTCCTAAAAAGAATTGAAAAAAGTAGTTGACGCACAGCTCGACAGATGATATTATAACGAAGTCGCAATTTTA
>NZ_JBLGTY010000012.1:0-104205 GCF_047470845.1 Candidatus Enterococcus avicola
TCAAAAGGATATTTTGCCATACAAATAACGACCCCCAAAAGTTAGATTTTTTGGTCTAACTTTTGGGGGTCGCTTCAATACTAGATGCTGCAATGATGGGCTTATTTTTTTTTTAGTGAACAGCCGTTGGCTTACAACATATCGAACAACGACAACTGATTTTCATCTGGTAGATCTTTTAGAACACCGTTATCCGTCATGTATTCAATCAATGTCTTAGAAACTTTCCCGCGATTGGCGAGGTCTTCTTTCGATAAGAAGGGACCATCTTTTCGTGCTTCCACGATTTGTTTCGCTACGTTCAGCCCTAAACTCGGTACTGCTCGGAACGGTGCGATCAATTTTTTCCCGTCGATCACGAAGTTTTCCGCATCCGATTTATACAGATCGATCATCCCGAATTCATAGCCGCGCTCTAACATTTCATTGGCTAACTCCAGAACCGTCAACAGATTCTTTTCTTTCGTTGATGCATCCAATCCTTTGTCAGTGATTTCTTGCATCCGTTCTTTTACGGCATCTTTTCCTTTTGACATGGCAATCAAATCAAAATCATCCGCCCGGACAGAGAAATAAGCACAGTAATAGAGAATTGGGAAGTACACTTTAAAGTAAGCCACCCGCAACGCCATCAAGACATACGCCGCAGCATGGGCTTTCGGGAACATGTACTTGATCTTCGAACAAGAATCGATATACCATTCTGGGACATTGTTCTCCCGCATCGCTTGCAAGTAAGTATCCCGCAAGTCGTCAGGGATCTTGTTCCATTGTCCTTTACGGACCGTCTCCATGATTTTAAAGGCCATCCCGTCATCTAAGCCAGCATGGATCAAATACACCATGATATCATCCCGACAGCCGATTACTTCCGCTAGGCTGGCATCTCCGCGACGGATCAATTCTTCCGCATTGCCCAACCATACATCGGTACCATGGGAAAGACCAGAGATCTGCAGGAGTTCAGCAAAGGTCGATGGATGGGTTTGATCCAGCATCCCTCGCACAAAGCGGGTACCAAATTCCGGGATGCCTAATGTACCGGTTTTCGAATAGATCTGCTCTTCGGTCACGCCTAACACATCCGTGCCGCCAAAAATACGCATCACTTCTGGATCATCGGTAGGGATGGTTTTAGGATCGATGCCTGATAGATCCTGCAGCATCCGAATGACCGTCGGATCATCGTGTCCGAGGATATCCAGCTTCAAGATATTGTCATGAATCGAATGGAAATCAAAGTGGGTCGTTTTCCACTCCGCATTTTGATCATCCGCTGGGTATTGGATCGGGGTGAAATCATAAACATCCATATAGTCGGGAATAACGATGATCCCCCCCGGGTGCTGACCAGTCGTTCGTTTGACGCCTGTGGCACCTTTTGCCAGGCGATCGACTTCGGCTGCTCGATAATGAAGATTATGATCGCGCTCAAAGCCTTTTACGAAACCAAAGGCTGTTTTATCGGCTACGGTACCGATCGTTCCTGCACGATAGACGTATTCTTCACCGAAGAGTACTTTCGTATAGTTATGGGCTTCTGGCTGATATTCCCCTGAGAAGTTCAAATCGATATCGGGTACTTTGTCGCCGTGGAAACCAAGGAACGTTTCAAAGGGAATATCGTGGCCATCTTTGTTCAGACGGGTGCCGCATTTTGGACATTTTTTCTCTGGCATATCATAACCAGAACCATACGAACCGTCTTCGTAAAACTCAGAATACTGGCAATCAGGACAATAATAATGAGGAGCTAATGGATTGACCTCAGTGATCCCCGTCATGGTTGCCACGAAACTAGAACCGACTGATCCCCGTGACCCTACTAGATAGCCGTCTTCATTGCTTTTGTGAACGAGTTTTTGTGAGATCAAATAGATCACGGAAAAGCCGTTCCCAATGATCGAATCAAGCTCTTTTTTCAAACGTTTTTCCACGATCTCTGGTAATGGATCGCCGTATAACTCTTTGGCACGGTTGTAACTTAAGTCGGTGATCTCTTGTTCAGATCCGGGAATCTTTGGTGTATACAAATCATCTTTTACCGGAATGACTTTTTCACAAAGATCAGCGATTTTATTCGGGTTCGTCACCACGATTTCTTTCGCTACTTCTGGACCTAAAAATTGAAAAGCGGTCAGCATCTCATCCGTAGTACGGAAGTGCACGTCTGGTAGGCTATGACGATTCAACGGATTGGCGCCTCCCATTGAATTGATCAAGACCTTGCGATAAATGGCGTCTTCTTCGTTTAGGTAATGGGCATTCCCAGTAGCCACAACGATTTTCCCTAACTCTTCCCCCATTTTTACCAGATTCCGAATGATGTCTTCTAGGTCTTTTTCACTTTTCACGAGTTCCGTTTCCAAAAGATGAGCATAAACTGCTTTGGGCATGACTTCGATGTAGTCATAAAACTTGGCAAGTTCTCGTGCTGCATCGACCCCTTTTTGCATCATTGCGACAAAGACTTCTCCTTTATCACAGGCGGTTCCGACTAACAATCCTTCCCGCAATTTCACCAATTCTGAACGTGGGATTCGTGGGACTTTATCATGGAAGTACTTCACATTCGACATCGAGATCAGCTTGAATAAATTCTTCAATCCTGCCTGTGTTCGAGCCAAGATCGTGGCATGGAAGGGTCGAGCTGCTTTGTAGGAGTTCTCGCCCCCCACGTGTCGGTTCAACTCTTCGTGCAGCAGCATCTCATGTTTTTCCATTGCTTCTTTGACAAAGATCCATGCTAAATGACCGGTTGCCTCCGCATCGTAGATCGCTCGGTGATGTTGTTCTAAGCTGACGCCGAATTTTTTGGAAAGGACACCTAAACCGAATCGCTTAAACTCTGGATACAAATAACGAGCGAGTTCCAATGTATCAATGACCGGATTCTCCGCTTCTGGAATACCGTATTTTCGATAACTGGTATTTAAGAAGCCCATATCAAATGACGCATTGTGGGCAACTAAAATGGCTCCTTCAGAAAACTCACGGAACAAACGTAAGACTTCTTCTTCTGATTTTGATCCGCGAACCATTTCATCGGTGATTCCCGTCAGTTCTACGGTCGTTCGCGATAACGGATGACCTGGATCGATAAATTCATCAAAGGATGCCTCCACGTTGCCTTTATGCATCCGCACAGCGGCCAACTCAATGATGGTGTCGTATACTGCAGACAACCCAGTGGTCTCCACGTCAAACACGATATAAGTAGCATCGGTCAGTGGAACAGGCTGAGGATTGTAGGCAACCGCTACGCCGTCATCCACGATATTGGCTTCCACACCGTAAAGAATTTTAACACCAGCCTTTTCTCCTGCATGATGGGCATCAGGGAACCCTTGCGCTCCACCATGATCGGTGATCGCAATCGCCTTATGGCCCCATTTGCCTGCTTGAGCGACAAAATCCGCCACGTTGTTGGTGGCATCCATCGTACTCATATTGGAATGCAGGTGGAGTTCGACCCGTTTCTCGCCCTCAGGTGCATAGTCTTTGCGGGCTTCGTGTTTGACTTCCAGCAAATCTTGCGCATTCATAACGAGATCTCGCATGAAGGTATCTTCTTGGACGCTACCGCGTACTTTGACCCAACTACCTTTAGCAATGGCATCAAAGACTTGTTCATCTTTTTCATTGTTGGAGAATTTTTTCACACTAAACGACGACGTATAGTCGGTGATTTTTAAGATCAAAATCTTCCGTTTTGAACGCAATTCGCGGACTTCTTTATCAAAGACATAGCCTTGGATCGTGACCCGACGTTCTTCCTCAATGATATTGATCATCGGTGTCACAGGTTCATCGGCAGGAATATTACGTCCCAAGGCGATTGGTCCGTCAAATTCGACTGTTTTGACTTCTTTTTTGCGTTGCTCGTGAGCCATTAAGTTCTCAGCAGCTTGTTGTTGGAACGCTGCTGTTTGCTCTTCCTTGCGTGCTTCAAGTTCTTTTAAGGCCGCCTCCGCTTGCTCTTGGTCTAGCTGCGGCAAGATCCGAAATTTTTGAAAGCCGAAGGTACTATAATTTTCCTCAATGATCGGCAAGTACTGCTGCTGCAAAATCGTGATGACCGCATCATTGTTGACTGGCAAAATCACTTTGTTCTCTTGCAGCACAGGCATTTGGTTTTTGATCACTTGATGAACCAATGGTCGATCACAATTTTGATTGGCTAACGCTAATGGCCAATATTCTTGAATGAATTGCTCATCAAAGGAACCATCTTGAGCTTCAATGATGATACGAACTTCCGCAATCTCTTTAAACGCCAATTCAATATGTTGTTTAAAGGACTGATACACCATCACCGGTAATAAACGTTCAAATTGGAAATAAAACGTCCACGCTTTTGATTGTCGATGCACGGTCACTTGTTTGATTTGGGCAGTCTGCATCAACGGATGCTGCCGAAGATTTGGGGCAGCTGCAATTTGGTCTAATAATATCTCAAAGGTCTCTCTTTCTTTTGACAATTGAAGATCCTCCTTTTCTCAGTACTCACTAGTATACCTCTTTTTGCCCTCATTTTCATTAAAAAATCGAGAAAGGATTTCCTCTCTCGATCTGCTATTCATTCTTGTTCGTTCCTGTTTATTCCTGATTGGCTAACAAAATCGTCAGGGTCGAAGCGACTTCTTCTTTTCTCACTTCAACGGTCGCACCAGTATGCTTGATTTTGATCTCTACGATGCCTTCTACGGCTTTTTTACCGATAGTCAAGCGAATCGGACAGCCAATCAAATCGGCATCTGCAAATTTGACCCCTGCACGTTCATTGCGGTCATCTACCAGCACTTGATAGCCGACTTGGTTCATCATTTCTTCTACTTCTTCACTTAAGGCATTTTGATAGCTATCTTCAATCGACGTTTGAATGATATGCACATCAAATGGGGCAATTTCTTGGGGCCAATCGATCCCAAATTCATTGCCGTATTGTTCGACGATCGTTGAAAGCAGCCGAGAAACCCCCAGCCCATAACAGCCCATGATGATTGGTTGCTCATCGCCGTTTTCATCGACAACCGTCGCTTCTTGCGCCTCACTGTACTTGGTTCCTAACTTGAAGATATGGCCAACTTCGATTCCTCGCGTAAAGGTTAAGGTTCCTTTTCCATCTGGGGAAGGATCACCTTCTTGAACCAAGCGAAAATCGGCAAAGGCTAATGGTTGAAAATCACGCCCCACATTCGCATTGAGATAATAGCTTTGTTTTTCTGCCGCTGGAACGATCAGATTCGCCATATCTTGGACATGCTGATCGGCGTACAACTGGATCGAATCAGCAAGCGCAATGGGACTGCGCAGCTGCGTCTCACTCGTCAGATAAGACTCCGCTTCCTCAACAGTCAGCACCTTCACTTGATCAGCGGCTAAGTAATGCTTGACCTTTGTTTCATTGAGGCTGTGATCGCCTCGTAATAACACCATAATGACTTGCTCGTCAACGAGTAATAAAGATACTTGAACGATTTTTTGCAAGTCTGTTTCGTATGCCTGCGCCAGCTCCTCTAACGTTAAAGGCTCATCCTGAACGACTTTTTGTAATTCTAAATAGGTCTCGTGAGATTTTTTGGCGATGTATTGACTGGTTGCTAATTTCCAATTGGCGACATAATCACTTTCGGTCGAGTAGCAGATCAGCTCTTCGCCGATCCCCGACAATGCCAAAAATTCTTTCGAATCTCTGCCACCCATCAAGCCATTGTCCCCGACCACTGCCCGATACTCGATCCCACAGCGTTTCAATATTGCATGATAAGCCATTTCGTAACGATTATAGGTTTGATCTAAGCTGGCTTCATCGGCGTGAAAAGAATAGCCATCTTGCATGATAAATTCACGGCTGCGGATCAATCCAAAACGCGGCCGCTGTTCGTCCCGATATTTCGTTTGGATCTGATACAAGCTCAATGGCAGCCGTTTATAAGACGTGATCTCGTTTTTGATCAATGTCGTAAACGGCTCTTCATGAGTAGGTCCTAAAACGATCTCTCGTTCGTTTCGATCTGTTAATCGATACAAGGATTCACCATACAATGAGGCACGTCCTGACTCCTTCCATGGCTCATACGGAAGCAAAGAAGGCATCGCCATCTCTACGGCATCGATTTGTGCCAATTCTTCACGGATGACCCGCTTGATTTTTTCTAACACCCTTTGTGCTAGCGGCAAGTAAACATAAATGCCTGCCGCCACTTGTCGAATATACCCTGCCCTAACTAACAGTTGATGACTTAACGTCTCCGCATCACTGGGGGTTTCCCGCAATGTCGGAATCAAACATTTTGACTGTTTCATTTTTTTCTCCTTTGCTACAAAAAATCATGTTCACCCGATCAACAATTGATTTGCTTGTGCGTCTTATTTTTAAAAGAAGAAACGTTGGATATCATTCCAGGTAACGAGAACCATCAGCAGCATCAAAAACCCAAACCCAATCAGAGTAATGATACCTTCTTTTTCTTGGCTGATTGGCTTGCCTCGCAAACCTTCTAAAATATTTAAAACCAGCTTACCGCCATCCAATCCAGGAATCGGTAATAAATTAAAGATCCCCAAGTTGATAGAAATCATCGCCATCATCGCGATCACCGTTGTTACCCCTTGCGATGCAGCTTGAGAAGACAGTTGGAAAATCGCTACCGGTCCACCCAATTTATTGATATCTGGTTGGGCAATCAAGTTGCCGACTGCTCTAAAAATCACCAGTGAATTGTCAATGGTCGTTTGCAAGCCGCCCAGTAAGATATCTCCGATCCCAGTTTTTAAGGAAGCGGTGATCCCTAAGAAACCAATCGTGGTCTCCCCTGATTCTTGACTCGCAGGAGTTGCCGTCAAATCAAGTGTTTCTGATCCTCGTTTGACTGCTAGAGCAATCTGAGTATCTGGGTACTTTTGGATCTCAGTCGTTAATTCTGACCAGTTAGAAACATCGACACCTTCGACAGCTAAGATTTCATCGCCATTTTGCAGCCCTGCTTCAGCTGCCGGTGTTCCTGCTTCGATTCCTGTCACGATGGTTGCATCTTGATTCGCAACACCACCTTGTGCAAACACCAACCCAGTGAATAAGACCAAGGATAAAATAAAGTTGTTCATCGGTCCAGCAAAATTCGTCAGCATTCGCTGCCAAAGCTTTGCGGACTGGAATTGAACGTCTTTAGGTGCGATCCGAACTTCAACGCCATCTTCATGGATGATCGTTGCATCATGATCCACAGCGTACGTAATCGCTTCTTGTTCATTGCCATTGATGAACCCTGTGATCGTCAACTTCCCCTCCAAGTCAAAGTCGGTCACTTCCATAGGGATCGCTTGCGGCAATTGGATCTTTTTGCTCGTATTGATTTTGATAACTTTGCCAGTTGCATCTTGAACCAAGGAGACTGGCATACCTGGTGTTAATTCTGTTTCATCTTCACCCCAGCCCGCCATTTGGACATACCCGCCTAATGGCAGCATCCGAATCGTGTAGGTCGTCCCATCTTTCGCTTGATGCGCGAACAATTTAGGCCCCATACCGATGGCAAACTCTCTTACTAAAATACCTGCCCGTTTTGCAAAGAAGTAGTGTCCAAACTCGTGAATCACTACCACTACGGAAAAGATAATGATAAATACAAGTATCGTTTTCATGCTCGTTCCTCTCTTTCACAGCATCCCTCTCATTCAGGGCAGCCTTTCCTTATTTTATCACACCGATTCCCGTTGAGGAACTCACATTCCCGTTGTAACAAGAATTTAAAAAAAGAAGCGCAAGCCAAGCCTGCACTTCTAAATAATTTCTAAAAAACACCGAATAAATACATGATTGGAAACACAAACAGCATGCTATCGAAGCGATCCAAGATCCCGCCATGTCCTGGCAAAAGATTGCCTGAATCCTTCACGCCATAATGACGTTTGATTGCCGATTCCACTAAATCCCCGAATTGACCAGCGATCGAAAAGAGGACCGTCAATAAGATCATGATGGCACTACCATGTCCAAAATAATCTTTCCCTGGAAATGCCAGCAGATACAAACCGGCTACGACCACCGCAGCAGCAATCCCGCCTAGGGCCCCTTCGATCGTTTTATTAGGGGAAATCTCTGGCCATAATTTTCGTTGACCGTAACGCCGTCCCACCATGTAAGCCCCAATATCTGTTGCCCACACGATAAACAGACCGAAAACTAAAACGACTAAGCCATCTGTTGCTGAACGTGCCGTCAAGAAACGTTCAAACCCGACACCCGTATATAAGCTGACGATCACTGGAAAACCAGCTTCATCGATAGTATACGTATTTTTAGAAATAACCGCGATCCCTAGTAATAAAAGGACGATTACATAATACAAGGCACTTTTATCTGTGCCCTCTGGCAAAAAGAAAAACCAGCGTTCTTGAGGTAAAACTAAAATCACCGCACCGATGATTGAAAGAATTCCTTCAAAACTGAAAACAGCTAGTCCTTTCATCCGAAATAATTCATAAACACCAATCCCTGCCATCGCTGCTGCCAGCAATTCGACGGCAATGCCGCCAACGTAAATAATTGGCAGGAAAAAGGCTAATGCGACGACCGCAGTGATTACACGTTGTCTCACTCTTCTTCCTCCTTCGTTTTCAAACCGCCAAAACGCCGGTTTCGTTGTTGAAAGCTCCCGATCGCATCTTCTAGTAAAGCAGCATCGAAATCAGGCCAGAGCGCTTTCGTAAAGAATAATTCGCTGTAAGCAATCTGCCATAACAAGAAGTTGCTGATACGTTCTTCGCCACTCGTGCGAATCACCAATTCAGGATCACGTAACGCGTTTGGCAAAAAACCAGTCATCAAATGTGTCGCCAGCATGTCTTCCGTGAGCTTGGGCAGGGCTTCCTCCGAAGCTGCAAGCTCTTCATAAAGGGCTTGGACCGCGGTCAAAATTTCTGCGCGGCTGCCGTAATTTAAAGCAAAATTCAAGATCATCCCAGTATTATCTTTGGTTTGGTCAATCGCTCGCTTGACCGCTTCTTGTGTGTGTTCGGGTAAAGATTCCGTGAACCCCATCACTTTGACTTGAACATTTTCTTTGATCAGCTCAGGAACAAACGTGTCGAAAAAGTCGACGGGCAGTTGCATCAAAAAGTCCACTTCTTCGTTTGGCCGTTTCCAATTCTCTGTTGAGAACGCATAAAGAGTCAATACTTTCACACCAAGGTGTGAAGCATGTTTCGTGATCTTTTTTACCGTCTCCATGCCTTCTTTGTGACCAGCTACTCTTGGCAAGCGCCGGTTTTGCGCCCATCTGCCATTGCCATCCATAATGATCGCGATGTGTTGGGGAATCGGCAGTGATGGATCAAATTCATGTTCAGCCGCTTCTTTGATATATTTGTCTTTTTGTGGAAAAAAACGCAGCATCGTATTCGCTCCTCTTCCAATTCTTGAAATTCATCTTTTACATTATAACAATAATCAGATTTCTTGCCTATGAAAACCAAGAAAAGATTTCCATATTAAGAAAAAACAAAAAACCAGTCGTGATATTCAAGTACATACGGCACTTTCGACCATAAAAAAAGAGCCGCTGAAGCGACTCTTCGTCATTCCTTTTAAACCTCAAGTAGTTCTTGTTCTTTTTCAGCTGCGATCGCATCGATTTCTTTGATGCTGTTATCTGTAGCAGTTTGCACTTCTTTTTCAGATTCACGCAAATCATCTTCTGTAATATCGCCAGCTTTTTCTTGTTTCTTGTAAGCTTCCATCGCATCACGGCGAATGTTACGGACCGCGATTTTCGCATTTTCAGCTTCTTTTTTCACGTCTTTGGCTAATTCTTTACGACGTTCTTCCGTTAATTGAGGAATCACCAAACGAATGACGGTTCCGTCATTGGCAGGCGTGATACCAATATCACTTTGCATGATAGCTTTTTCTACTTCTTGGATCATTGTTTTGTCAAAAGGTGTGATCATCAAAATTCTTGCTTCTGGAATCGTAATTGAAGCCATTTGGTTCAAGGGTGTTGGTACACCATAGTAAGTAACCATTGCGCGGTCTAAGATGCTCGCATTCGCGCGGCCAGCACGGATTTGTCCTAATTCCCGCTGCAAGTTTTCTGCTGCTTTTTTCATTTTGTCTTTTGCTTCTGTTAAAATTTTGTCAGCCATGTTATTTCCCCCTTACTGTCGTTCCAATATGTTCACCTAAAATGGCGCGGCGAATGTTTCCATGCTCATTCAAGTTGAATACGACTAATGGAATATCGTTGTCCATACTTAATGAACTTGCGGTTGAATCCATTACTTGCAATCCTTTAGAAATGACTTCTAAATGGGTCAATTCTTCAAATTTCACAGCACTTTGGTCCGTTTTAGGATCTGCTGAGTAGACGCCATCAACATTGTTTTTCGCCATCAAAATGACATCAGCGTTGATTTCAGCTGCCCGTAAGGCTGCGGTCGTATCAGTTGAGAAATAAGGGTTTCCGGTTCCGCCTGCAAAAATGACGACCCGCCCTTTTTCTAAGTGACGTTCTGCTCTGCGACGAATATAAGGCTCTGCGATTTGACGCATTTCGATCGAAGTTTGGACACGCGTTGGTACACCAGCATTTTCTAGCGTGTCTTGTAATGCTAAAGCATTCATCACAGTCGCTAACATGCCCATGTAATCAGCTTGTGCTCTTTCCATCCCCATTTGCGCGCCGATTTGTCCACGCCAAATGTTTCCGCCGCCGACCACGATCGCCATCTGTACGCCTAATTCGTGGACTTCCTTGATCTCTTTAACGATCTCTTGGATCGTCGGTGGTTTGATCCCAAAGCCTTCGTCACCCGCTAATGCTTCACCACTTAATTTTAATACAACACGTTGATATTTTGGTTTGCCCATCATGATTCCTCCGTACATTCTCCAATACTATTGTAGCATATTGGTGCTCTTTCGTTGAAAATTATCTACACTATTTCTTCAAAAACCGTTTTTGCTTAAAAAAAGGGAGCGCACTTCCATGCGTTCCCATCTGTTCGAGGAACAGAATTATTTTTTCACTTGGCTCATTACTTCTTCAACGAAGTTGTCTTCGCGTTTTTCGATACCTTCGCCGACTTCAAAGCGGACAAAAGATTTCACAGTTGCGCCTTTTGATGCAACATATTTTTCAACTGTCATATCTGGGTCTTTAACGAATGGTTGGTCAACCAAAGCGATTTCTGCTTTAAATTTCTTCAAGCGTCCTTCAACCATTTTTTCAACGATGTTCGCTGGTTTGCCTTCGTTCAATGCTTGTTCTGTCAAGACTTGTTTTTCATGATCCAATTCTTCTTGAGAGATTTGTGCTTCGTTCACGTAGCGAGGGTTGATCGCTGCAACGTGCATTGCAACGTCTTTCGCAACTGATTCGTCAGTTGTTCCTTCAAGAACAGTCAATACAGCAATACGTCCGCCCATGTGTAGGTAACCGCCGAAAGCAGCATTGTCATCTTTTTCAACAACTTCAAAACGACGGAAGCTGATTTTTTCTCCGATTACTTGTGTTGCTTCGATCAACGCAGCATCCATTGTGCCTTTAGAAGTTTCTAATTTTAAAGCAGCATCCATATCAGCTGGTTTGTTTGCTGCGATTACTTCAGCGATTTCTTTTACTAAGTCTTGGAACATTTCGTTTTTAGAAACGAAGTCAGTTTCTGAGTTCACTTCAACGATTGCTGCTGTGTTGCCGTTGATCGCTACAGATGCTAAACCTTCAGCAGCAATACGGTCGTTTTTCTTCGCAGCTTTTGCCATACCTTTTTCACGTAATAAGTCTACGGCTTTTTCGATGTCGCCTTCTACTTCAACTAATGCACGTTTTGCGTCCATCATTCCTACACCAGTCATATCGCGTAATTCTTTTACTAATTTAGCTGTTACTTCTGCCATTTTTTGTTTCCTCCTAAATGTTTTTAAACAAGATTGCTTGTCTTTAAAAAAAGCTGTTTCAAAGGAGAGTGAGGCTTGGCGCCTAGCCTTTGAAACAGCTCCATCATTTATTATTCAGCTGATGCGTTGTCGCCTTCGACAACATCAACGATTTCTTCGATTGAAGTTGCGTTTTCTGTTGATTCAGCAGCAAAATCTTCTTCTGCTACTTGGTCTTCGCCTTGGTTACCTTCGATGAAAGCATCTGCCATTTTCGCAGTGATCAATTTAACGGCACGAATAGCGTCATCATTTGATGGGATAACAACATCGATTTCGTCTGGATCACAGTTTGTATCGACCATCGCTACGATCGGGATATTTAATTTGCGTGCTTCTTGGATCGCGATACGTTCTTTACGTGGGTCAACAATGTACATTACATCTGGAATTCTTGGCATATCAGCGATACCGCCTAAGAATTTTTCAAGACGTTCGCGCTCTTTGTTCAAGCCAACGACTTCTTTTTTAGGAAGAACAGCAAATGTGCCATCTTCTTCCATTTTGTTGATTTGTTTCAAACGAGCAACACGTTTTTGGATTGTTTCCCAGTTTGTCAAAGTTCCACCTAACCAACGATGGTTAACATAGTATTGACCTGAACGGATTGCTTCTTCTTTGATTGCTTCTTGTGCTTGTTTTTTAGTACCTACGAACAATGCAACGCCGCCTTCTTCAGCAACATTTTTCATGTAGTCGTAAGCTGCGTCTACTAATTTCACTGTTTTTTGCAAATCAATGATGTAGATGCCGTTTCTTTCTGTGAAGATATATTTCTTCATTTTTGGGTTCCAGCGACGAGTTTGGTGACCAAAGTGTACGCCGGCTTCTAGTAATTGTTTCATTGAGATTACTGCCATGTTGTGTTTCCTCCAATTTGGTTTTTTTGTTTTCCTCTCTTGCTCTTTTACTCCTTGAAGAACTGAATCGATCAGCACCGCTTCGCAGATGGAACAAGATGTGGGATTGACGTGAAAAACTCACGCCTTAAACAGTATACAGTAGCTAAAAAAGAAATGCAACTGATTCAAATGAAAAACTACGATTCGTGGTCCAGCTTTTTTTTAACGTTCTAATTCTTTTCTTATTATATCTAGGTTTTTTCGGCTTTATCTGCTATGATAAGGCTGACTTAATCAATCATGCTTAAAGGAGTTTACCTATGCGAAAAGCTGATCGCCATTTACTTATTAGACAAATCATTACTGAACATACTGTACGCACGCAAGAAGAATTATTGCAGCAATTGGAAGCCCAAGGTGTCTCCGCCACGCAAGCGACCATCTCTCGCGATATTCGTGATTTGAAAATCGTGAAAGTGCCCGATGAAACAGGTCAGACGAAGTTTGTCATTTTTCAAGGAATGCAATCGTCAGAAGATGAAAAAGAAGAAGAGCAGCGTTTGATACAGATGATCGAAGACGTTGTCACTAAAGTAGATCGTGTGCAATTTATGACGTTGATCCATACCGTTGCGGACAATGCGCCTTTGCTTTCGGCTGCGATCGATGAAGTGACTATGCCAGAAAAAGTTTGCTCGTTGGCGGGCTTTGATACAGTAGCGGTGATTTCCCGTAGCGACGAAGATGCCGAAACTTTTTATCAATTTATCAGAAACCACGCGGTCTTATAAGACACCGAACAAATGTGACCTATCTGTATTTTTACTACAAAAAAGCTGTGTCCTTGTCGAAACAAGGACACAGCTTTTTTTGTTACATTTTGTCGGGTGCATGTAAACCAAGCAACCGTAAATCTTCTTTTAATAAGGTCGTTACTGCATAAACTAGAGCCAGACGTGCGTCTTTTTCCGCATCTTCAGCCAAGATTTTCACATTGGCGTAATACTTATTAAAGGCCTGTGCCAATTTGATGGCATGTTTAGCAATGACGGATGGTTCATATTTTTCTGCTGCTTGCAGCACGGTTTCTGGGTAGCGCTGAATCAATTTGATGACTTCCCAGCTCTCAGTATCTGCCAATGACAAACTGCTGACAGCAGCAGGATCAAAGTCGGCTTTTTCAAGAATGCTCATGGCACGGGCATGAGAATATTGCACATAGGGTCCGGTCTCTCCTTCAAAACGGACAACTTCTTCTAGCGTAAAGTCGAAATTATTCAAACGGTCATTTTTCAAGTCGTGGAAAACGACTGCCCCGACACCGACTTGTTTTGCAACTTCTTCTTTGTTTTCAAGCGTTGGGTTCTTTTCAGTGATTTGTTCTTTCGCTGAATCGATCGCTTCATTCAATACTTCTTCTAAAAGAACGATCTTCCCTTTTCTCGTAGATAATTTTTTCCCATCTTTGGTGATCAATCCAAATGGTACGTGGGTCATATCATCTGCCCACTCAAAGCCCATTTCCTTCAAAACAGCTTTTAATTGCTTGAAGTGATAACTTTGCTCATTTCCTACCACGTACAATGATTTGGCAAAATTGTAGGTCCGTTTGCGGTACAGCGCTGCGGCCATGTCCCGGGTGATGTAAAGAGTCGCACCATCGGATTTGCGGATCAAGGCTGGATTTAAGTCATACGCAGCCAAATCAACGATCTCTGCCCCTTGGTCTTCTTTCAACAAGTGTTTTTCCTCTAATAATTCCACGACTTCTGTCATTTTATCATTATAGAAAGCTTCGCCATTCAATGAATCAAAGGAAACTTCCAACATATCATAGATTTTATTGAATTCTTTTAATGATTCATCACGGAACCATTGCCACAAATCCATTGCTTCTTGGTCACCATCTTCTAGTTTCTTGAACCAAGCTCTCGCATCATCTTCTAATTGTTTATCTGTCTCGGCAGCTTCGTGAAAATCAACATACAAACGCAACAGTTCGTTGATTGGTTCCGCTTTGACTGCTTCTTCTGACCCCCATTTTTTATAGGCCACGATCAATTTCCCAAATTGTGTGCCCCAGTCGCCTAAATGGTTGATGCGAATTGGCTGGTAACCGATTTTTTCTAAAATAAAGCCGATTGAGTTACCGATCACAGTGGAACGCAAATGCCCCATTGAGATGGGTTTGGCAATATTTGGTGAAGACATATCGATGGGTACTGCTTGCTGATTGCCGATGGTTTGATCGCCAAAATGATTTTTTTCTTTGAGAACCATCTCTAAGACGTGGGCAGAGATTGCTTTTTTATCCATAAAGAAGTTTAAATATGGACCGACCACTTCAATTTTTTCAAAAGACGCTTGATCGATTTTTTCTGCTAAGTCTGCGGCAATTTGCTGCGGCGCTTTCCGATAGACTTTTGCTAGCGAGAAGGCTGGGAATGCCACATCCCCATGGTCGGCTGACTTTGGATTTTCCAGTAATTGCTGAACTTGTTCGATCGATAGATCTTCTTTTACTACTTGATGGATCGCTTGTGCGACAATTTCTTTGTTATTCATAGTATCCCTCCTATAATGACTGAACCCATTTTTTGATGAAACGTTGTTTGAAGCAAGCAAACAGTTGTATGTTTTTCATGCAAGAAATGATTGATAAAAACAAAAAAAGCCTCTAGCGCATAACATGCACTAGAGACGAGATTTCCCGCGGTACCACTCTGATTGTCCTTTTCGGACCTACTTTTTTCTGATAACGGCAGAATTCCGTTTGCTTGGCAAATTCTCACAAGTGCGTTTCACAATCTGATCAATTCGGCTTCCACCACCCCGAACTCGCTAACTGATACTCGAATCGCTACTTCTCTTGTTTCATCAAATCAAGGCTATTTACTTCCCAGAAAGTATAGCAAAGAAATGTTTGTTTGGCTAGCGAGATTTTGGCATTTTCAAAAAAAATTATTTTATACTTTAGGAATAAATAAATCTCCAGCAGTCACTGCCATGATCGCTTTGATTGAGTGCAAACGATTTTCGGCTTGATCAAATTGACGGGCATACTTGCTACGAAAGACCTCATCAGTGACTTCCATCTCAGAAATTCCATACGCCTGCGCTGCTTTTTTGCCATACGTGGTCTGATCATCATGAAATGCTGGCAAACAATGCATAAAAATCACTTGATCGTTTTGTGTTTTTTTCATCAACGATTGGTTGACTTGATACGGCAGCAGCTGTTCAATCCGCTCTTGGAATTTTTCTTCTTCACCCATTGATACCCAAACATCGGTATACACGACATCAGCGCCTAGAACACCTTGATCCACATCATCAGTCATCAAAATCTTTGCGCCCGATTGCTTGGCATAGGCTTGTGCCTGTGCGATGATGGTTGCTTCTGGCTGCAAGACTTTCGGAGTGACGACATGAATATTGACCCCTAAAATCGCACTGGTCACTAATAAAGAATTAGCGACATTGTTGCGCCCATCCCCACAGTATGCGATGGTCAAGCCAGTCAGCTCACCGAAGTTTTCTTGAATGGTTAAAAAGTCAGCGATCATTTGCGTTGGATGCCATTCATCCGTTAAGCCATTCCAAACAGGTACGCCTGAATAGTTGGCCAGATCTTCGACAACCTGCTGACTAAAACCGCGAAACTCGATCCCGTCAAACATGCGGCCGAATACTTTGGCGGTATCTTCAACGGATTCTTTAGACCCCAACTGAATATCATTGGCCCCTAAAAATTCCGGATGTGCCCCCAGATCCACCGCTGCAACCGTAAAGGCTGCTCGCGTCCGTGTCGAATTCTTTTCAAACAAAAGTGCAATGTTTTTGCCATCTAAATAACGATGTGGTTGATTGTTGGCCTTCATCCCTTTCAAGTGCTGGGAAAAATCAATCAAATATTGTAGTTCTTCTTTTGTAAAATCCTTTTCTGCTAAAAAACTGCGTCCTTTAAAAACCGATGTCATTGCATACCCGCCCTTCAATTAACTAATAATTATACATTATGATATCAAATGATGAAATAAAATACAACGGAATCTTCTATTTGCTCATAAAGAAACCAAAAAAAAACACCTAAGAACGGATCTTAGGTGCAATCATCTTAAGAAATCGTATGGGCAAAGCTGACACTTGGATCAGCATTCAATGAAAGATCTGCTAAGCGCTGCTTTTTCAACGCAACATGGGCATAAGCTCCAATCATGGCCGCATTATCTCCGCAAAGACGCAACGGTGGAATCAACAATTCCACTTCCGGCAATTCCTGCATCGCTTTTTGTAAAGCGTCACGCAAGCCTTGATTCGCCGCGACTCCCCCAGCAACGATCAGCTGGTTTACAGGATAAGCTTGGCATGCCCGCAACGTTTTGTGAACCAATACTTCGACAACGCTGGCTTGGAAACTAGCTGCTAGATTTTCTACTGACAAAGCTTCCTCTCTTTGCTGTGCATTATGCACAAAATTGATAAAGGAACTCTTTAAGCCGCTGAAACTAAAATCAAAATTATCTTCTTGTATCATTGCTCGAGGAAAGTGATACGTATCACTGCCTAGATGCGCAAGGCGATCAATTTCTTTCCCACTAGGATAAGGCAACCCCAGAACACGACCGACTTTGTCATAGGCTTCACCCGCGGCATCATCTCTCGTTTCACCGATAATCTCAAAAGAGCCATCTTCTGC
Source organism: Candidatus Enterococcus avicola (assembly GCF_047470845.1). NCBI lineage: Bacteria > Bacillati > Bacillota > Bacilli > Lactobacillales > Enterococcaceae > Enterococcus > Candidatus Enterococcus avicola. The sequence goes on from NZ_JBLGTY010000012.1 coordinate 17,483, forward strand.
CATATACACCAATTCGGTGTGGCCACCGCTGACCAATAATGCCATTAAAGGAAAAACCAATGGCTTCACTAGGCGAGCTGCATAAATATGTCCTGCCATGTGATTGACCGGAATCAGCGGTAAGCTGTGGGCCCACGCAAAGGCTTTTGCTGCAGAAAGCCCAATCAACAGTGCCCCAACCAACCCTGGACCATAGGTAACAGCAACAGCTGACAACTCTTCAGGTTGGGTGTCGGCCTGTGTCAATGCTTCTTCGATACATAAAGTAATCTGTTCGACATGGTGACGACTAGCGACTTCTGGTACGACACCGCCGAAGCGCTGGTGGCTCTTGATCTGCGAAGCAACAATGTTACTTAAAATAGTGTCGCCGTTTTTAATCACTGCCACACTGGTTTCATCACAACTGCTTTCAATGGCTAAAATCAATTCATTCATTTGATTTTTGTCCGCCTACTTTCTTTTCCATAATCAACGCATCCTCTTCTGGTTGACTGTAATATTTTTTTCTACGACCGATGACTGTATAGCCCATACGTAAATAAAGAGCTTGTGCTTGCAAATTCGACACACGCACTTCAAGATAGATGCGCCGACCATCGGTTTGTTCCACGAGCGATTCCATTTGCTTCAACAATTCTTTCGCCAAACCACGACCTTGATACGCTGGTAAAACCGCTACATTAAACAACTCTGCTTCATCCAGCACTTGCTGAAAACAGAGAAACCCAATTAGCTCTTGATTGGTTTTTCCATAACGGAACAAATAGCGACTGTTGCTGTTTTGCAAATCTTGTTGAAATTGCTGCACATTCCAAGGCGAGCCAAAGGGATAGCTCTGATCTGCCAATGACCAGAGCATTTGCGGTGTCGGGATCGTTTGATCTGCTTGTTCGTTAGTCATTTAAAAATTTCACCATATCCAATGCGTCTTCATTGCCTTCGGTGTAGTACGCCGTTTTGATCGCCTGTGAAACAAACCCGAGGGTCCGATACAAACGTTGCGCATCACGATTGCCCAGGCGAACTTCTAATGTCAAACGGTCACATTTGTTTTTCCTTGCATAACGTTCGATTTCTCCTAGCAAGAAAGAACCGATCCCTTTTCCTTGATAATCAGGAATGATCGCGATATTGGTGATATGGGCATCAGCGCCTAAAATCCGCACCCCGATAAACCCAATCATTCGCTCATTATGCAAGATGCCCAAATAAAGATGTTTGACCCGTGAATAAAGCTCTGACAAAAAGGCGCTCTTGGTCCAAGGCAGTTCCCCCGCATACACGAGACGCTCCACCTGCAGCAGCTCTTTAATGTCATCTCCGACTAATTCACGAACAACGTACGTTTCCCCTCGTATCTCTTTTTTACGCTCTGGGTATTGAATCTGACGGAAAAGAGCCAGCTTTCCCGTCATCGTTTTAAATTTTTTCAACATAGGCATCCACTCCCGGTTCATGCGAGGCTAACCATTTTTCTTCGGCTTCAACTAATTTTAAATAGTCTGGTACAAAATCATGGATCGAAGCGACCGGCGCTTCTTCTTTCGCAATAGCAGCTAAAACAACGCCATTCGGGTAATTCCATAACGACACTTGATTGATATGGGCTGTCGGCAGTTCCGCCTCGATCATGTCTTTAAATTTGATGGTATCGGCGCCGACAAATAGCACTTCTTGACCATCGACTGCTTTTAACTGGGTCAATAATTCAGACAGTGAGATATGCTGGTCTTTTATCCTTGTTTCTAAGGTCCCATTATGCCATTGGTAGGCACCTGCGTAGACATTTTGACGGCGAGCGTCAAACAACGGCACGATCACTTGCGATACGCCCACACAATTGGCAGCGACTGCTTTCAAACTAGAAACACCAATCAGCGGGATGTTCAATGTTTGCGCCAGCGTTTTTGCTGTTGTGACGCCGATTCGCAAACCTGTATACGAACCAGGACCTTTCGCAACAACGATTTGCTCCAGCTCTTTAGGTGCCATCCCCACCGCTTGCATCAATCCATCAATGGCAGGCATCAATGCTGTGCTGTGGTTTTTGATCGCCATCGTCTGGCTTTGTCCCAACACTTCTTGACCATCGACCACCGCAACCGCCAGTGTCTGGTTTGAGGTATCAATCGCTAATGTTTTCATCTATCTTCTCCCCATTCAAAAAACTCTCTCATATTCTACCATATTCTAATCAAATGCCCAACCAAGTCTCCAAAAAGATGCCTGCGTTTAGAAAAAAAGCAATAGGACAACAATACCCGAACCTTTGAAAAAAGCAAGCACGGCTGCAGCTGCAAACCGACGAGGCTGTTTAAAGGTTCGGGTAAGACGATAGTCATTTTTTTTGTTATTCCATTAAAACTCAGTTGACGTGTGTAACGACATCCTTCGGTGATTCAACTGGTTGCTAGGAGGATTGGCGCGTGATCAGTTCCGTTGCGATCGTAACTTTGCGAGGAACGGGGGCTGCATTCGTAATGATATCCAGCAAGGTCGTCACTGCCAGCTCCCCCAGCCATTCCGTATGAACTTTGATGGTTGACAGCGTCGGAAAGACGTACTTTGCAACACTGACATCGTTGAAGCCGATAATTGCGATCTCCTCAGGAATCTTGATGTTTTTTTCTTGCAAAGCACGCATAGCGCCAATCGCTAAGGCATCACTGGAAGCAAATAAAGCACTTGGCAACTCTTTGTTTTGCTGCAAATACTCTTTCATCGCCTCATAACCGCCCTCTACTGTAAACGGTGCGCTGAGATGATATTGTGGGTGGTGCAGCTTCAACCGACGGAGCCGTTCCTCAAAAATTCGGCGCCGAGGGTCTTCGATTTCTTGGTGATGATCCTTGGTAAACTCAACGCCTGATAACAAGCCGATCCTTTGGTGGCCTTTTGCAATAAAGTCATCGATCACTAAATCCACCGCTTGTTGAAAGTCCACCACCAGGGAATTGACGCCTTGAGCCAATGCGTCAAAATCGACCATCAACAAATTGGCTTGGCTTTTTTTCAATTGTCGAATCTGGTGATCATCGAATTTTCCTAGTGCAATCGTTCCATCGACTGCGGTATCAGTCAATCCTTCGTAGGGTTCTTTCAGCAAACGAATCCCTAATTCTTCGGTTTTGTTTTCAATCCCGATACGGATCGCTAAATAGTAAAGATCCGCTAATTCTTCCTCGGTATCAAACCATTGGATCAAGCGCATACTACTGGTTTCTGGCTGACTCTTTTTTTTATGTTTTGTGTAATTGAGTGCTTCTGCGGCTTTAAAAATTTTCTCTTTGGTTTCAGAACTGACCGATAATTCTGAATCGTAATTCAGCACCCGTGATACAGTGGCTGGCGAGACGCCAGCCTGTTGTGCAATATCTTTGATCGTTGCCATCTTCCAGCCTCCTTTTTTTGCGGGGAACTTTTTTATAAAGTAGCTATAAAGCGAGCAAAGGCCGCTTGCCCTGTCTGGTCTCGCTTGAAGACGCCTGCATGCGTCAATACTTGTGTAAAGACTTCCCCTAATGCATTACGTAAAATCTGCGACACGTTTTCGGCATTGCATTCTGGGTGCTGGGCTTTGATCACATCTGCCCAAGGAATATGGTATGCCGCGATTTGATTGGGCTGATCCAATAGATAAGCAGTCACTTCTTCTAGTTCCGGAGCTAAACGCGGCGGGAGAACTGCCAAGCCCATGACTTCAATCAATCCGATATTTTCTTTTTTGATATGCTGCACTTCTTGATGCGGATGAAAAATGCCGTCAGGATGTTCTTTGGAAACATTATTATCCCGCAAGACTAAGTCCATTTCAAACAGCTCTCCTTGCTTGCGTGCGATCGGTGTCACCGTATGATGAGGCGTTCCATCTTCTGAAAAGGCATTGATCGAAACACTTGGATCTGAGTACTGTTGCCATTGGGCTAACACATATTGGCAAGCGGCGGCTAATTTTTGTTTGTTTTTCGCTTGTAGTCGTATCACCGACATTGGCCACTTCACGATCCCCGCAGCGACATCAGGAAAACCAGTTAAAGAAAAGTGTTGCTCGATCGGCGCTTTTGCCATGGCAAACGTGTGCCGTCCCCCTTGATAATGGTCATGAGACAAGATCGAACCCCCAACGATCGGCAGATCGGCATTGGACCCGACAAAATAATGCGGCATCACTTCAATGATCTGCAACAAGCGAGCGAAGGTTTGCAAATTGATTTTCATAGGACGATGGTCTAAAGAGAGAAAAATCGAATGCTCATTGTAGTAGGCATAGGGCGAATATTGAAAGCCCCATGCTTCATTATCCAAATTCATACGGATGATCCGATGGTTGGTCCGTGCTGGATAATTGACTCGTCCTTGGTAGCCTTCATTTTCCAAACACAACATACATTTCGGATAATCTACAGAAGCAGCAGCTCCTTCTTTCGCTATTTGCTTGGGATCTTTTTCAGGTTTTGATAAATTGATCGTGATCTCGATCTCCCCATATTCGGTATCAACTGGGAACACGATATTCTTTGCGATGGCCCGAGTCTTGATGTAATCATTTTGACGGCACAGCTCAAAGAAATAATCCGTCGCTTCTTTAGGATCATTGGCATAATGCTGCGCAAAAAAAGCATTGACTACTGAAGGCGGTGGCGTCAAAAAGTCCATCAACTGGGCTTCAAAGATTTCTCTTTCTGCGTGAGAATCGCCAATTTGCTGATTGCTCAAAGCGCATGCCACCAGCTCGTCCATCAAATCAATGGAAGAACGATCGACAGAACGAATTTCACTAGGCTCAAAAACAGCTTCCCCGATCATGGCTAGTACTCGGTTTTGCAAATAAATACGATCCATTTCCATCCAGCCGCCAGCCTTGATTGCTAAAGTGACGAAATCGCTGATTGTTTGGCTGATCGTCATTGGTTATTCCTCCTGCCCTTGATACCCATTTGGATGGCTGACATGCCAATTCCAAGCAGTCTCGATGATTGCTTCGACGTCGGTATAGACTGGTTTCCAGCCTAAAACCTTTCGTGCTTTTTCACTCGATGCCACTAAGGTACTTGGATCACCGGCACGGCGAGGCGCCACTCTGGCTGGGATCTCTTTTTTCGTTACATTGCGAGCAGCTTCCACCATTTCTTTCACAGAGTACCCATGATTGCTGCCTAAATTGAAGACATTGCTCTCATTGCCTTTTTGTAAATATTCTAATGCCAACAGGTGAGCAGCGATCAGATCTTCGACATGAACATAATCGCGGACACAAGTACCATCTGGAGTATCGTAATCCTCCCCAAAAATCGCTACCTCTTTGCGTTGTCCTAAAGCAGCTTGCAAGATGATCGGTACTAAGTGTGTTTCTGGATCATGGTCTTCACCGATCGAAGCATCCGACTTCGCGCCAGCCACATTGAAATAACGCAATGCGACATACTTCATTCCATAAGCTTCATCGCACCAACGCATCATTTTTTCCATGATCAACTTGCTTTCGCCATATGGATTTTTAGGATTTGTTGGGGTTTCTTCCGTGATTGGACTATGGTCAGGTTCCCCATAAGTTGCTGCTGTAGAGGAAAAGACGATATGTTTCACTTGGTGTTCCTTCATCACTTCTAAGAGGACCTGCATCCCATACACATTATTGTTGAAATACTTCAATGGTTTTTCCACAGATTCTCCCACCAAAGAGCTGGCAGCAAAGTGAATCACGCCATCGATCGTTTCTTTTTCAAATACCGATTGTAAAAATGCTTTGTCGCGAATATCTCCTTCATAAAAGGTTGCTGCTGGATGGATCGCTTGGCGATGTCCTGTCAGCAAATTGTCAACGACAACGACTTGTTTTCCTTGTTCGATCAATTGATCGACTGCATGAGAACCGATATAGCCGGCTCCTCCTAATACTAAAATCGCCATATTTTCAGCCTTCTTTCTTCATTCCTTCATCGTTTCTTATTCTACAGTTTTCGTGCACCATCATCAATACTTGCTTGATAAATGTCGGTTGCGTAGCCGATTTCTGCTAAATAGGCTGCTTTGACTGACGCTTCGAAATCAGCCCATTCACTTGCTTTGACCAATGCGATCCCGCAACCGCCAAAGCCCGCACCAGTCATCCGCGCACCTAAAACAGCAGGGTGCGCTTGAGCGGCTGCGACTAGTGTATCTAGTTCATGCCCTGTCACTTCATAATCATCTCGCAAGGAGGCATGGGAGGCATTTAATAACTGGCCGAATTCTTCAAGATCACCAGCAGTCAAAGCAGCTTTTGCTTTCAATGTCCGTTGGTTTTCCGTCACCGCATGTTTCGCCCGTTTGATCAAGCGTGGATCATCGATCAATGCTGTATTTGCAAAAAAGGTTGCTTCGTCTAATGCGCCCAATGAATCAATGGCTAATGATTTTTGCAAACGAGCCAATGCTTCTTCACATTCTGCACGTCGTTCATTGTATTTAGAATCAGCCAATTCGCGTCGCTTATTGGTATTCATGATCGCTACGACATAATCGCCAAATGCCGCTGGTACGACTTCATAATTTAACGTGTTCGTATCTAAAAGCAGTGCATGGTCTTTTTGACCCATTCCGATCGCAAATTGATCCATGATCCCTGAGTTAACGCCAATAAACTCATTTTCGACTTTTTTGCCAATTTTAACTAAGTCCAAGGTCGTCAGGGTTAAATCAAAGAGATCTTTTAGACAAACCCCCGTTAGCAATTCAATCGATGCCGAAGAAGAAAGACCTGCGCCATTCGGAATGTTACCATAAAAAGCGATGTCAAAGCCACGATCGATCACTTGCCCCGCTTCTTTTAGGAAACGAACGACCCCTTTCGGATAGTTTGTCCAATCATCTTCTTTTCGGTAATCCAGCTCATCTAACGAAAAGGAGATCACGCCTTTTTCTGGAAAGTTCTCTGAATAGAGTTGGATCAACTGGTCTTCACGTTTTCGCGCTACTGCATACGTCCCTAATGTGATCGCCGCCGGGAAAACATAACCGCCATTGTAATCCGTGTGTTCACCGATCAAATTGATTCTCCCTGGTGCAAAATACATGCCTGTGCCTTCTGTTCCAAATTTATCAATAAATATCTGTTGCAATTGCTCCATTTCTCTCACTCCCACTTTCTTTTTAGTAAACTTATTGTAAAATATTTACTAAATTATTTCAAGCGTTTTCAATCCCAAAAGTGATTTTTTTTGATATTTTTTCCGTTTTCATTCATAATGAACCTATAACTAAAGGCGAGGTGTTTAATGATGAAACGATTTCTTTCAGGATTTTTAGTAGGAACAGTCGCAACGGTTGCTGCAGCTGCAAGTGTTGTTATGACGGTCAAGAAACAAGTGATTGATCCAATTGATGAACAACAAGCGGATCATGATGAAAAACGGAAACGTGCGATGCGTAAAAGCGTTGCCCGTTAATCATTTGCTACAAAAGAGCCGTCAGCCTTCAATAGGCTGGCGGCTCTTTTAGGTAATCATTCTTCCTTCTCCAGTAAGTCCTGCAAAATCACGGCTTGATTTTGTTCTTCATTTTTCGCTCCGTATAGTAAGGTAACGGTCTCTTGTTCAGCAACCAACGCGTTTAACTGTGCCAGGGCAACTTTTGCGGGCGCTTTCTCTAATTCTTGTAGATAGCGGTCTTTAAACGCATCAAAACGTTCAGGATCATGCCCAAACCATTTGCGCAATTCCGTACTTGGTGCGACTGCTTTGAGCCATAGATCGATCTGAGCTGTTTCCTTTTTCATCCCTCTAGGCCAGATGCGATCCACCAATACCCGATAGCCATCTGTCGTTTCCGCCGCTTCATAAATTCTTTTTCGCTTGATCAACGCACACTCTCCTTATTGATAGACCTAAGTTCAAATAAAGGCAAAAGCCCACAATGTAAATTGAACAATGACTTACTTGAAACACTCCGTTTGGTGTTTCGTCACTCATTCAAATTTGCTTGTGTTCTTTTGCCTTGAGTTCTCTGTTTTATAAACTATTTTTCTTTTTCGTCTTGCCGCTCCAGCCTTCATATCCTTCTTTTAGGATATAGACATTGGTAAAGCCTTCTTTACGTAATTTATTCGCTGCGCGAATACTCAACGATTTACGCGTGTCATATAAGTAGATCGGTTGATCTTTACGAAATGCGCTGAAGGAATTGGTTAAAACAGTAAAAGGAATATTACGCGCCCCTAAAATATGTCCACTGTCAAACTCATTTTTTTCCCGAACATCGATCACTTGGGCTTTCTTCATTCCTGCTTTGAATTCATCTTCTGAGATGATCGTTGCTGAACGGCGTCCCATGATTTGAAAATACGCCCAGTTCAAAGCGATTGCTAAGATGATTAATCCCAAAACCAAGTTTAGCCACATAATTGGTGTCATTTCTTCTATTCCTCTCTATTGTAACAATCATTCTTTTTTTGATTTATGCTGCTTGAATGTATCATTGCCTAGCAGCTTGGCATCTAAGCTTTTGCTGCAAATTGCAAAGCTAATGATGCTGCCCCGATCACACCGGCATCATTCCCAAGTTCTGCCAATTTGATTTCGGTACTTTCCGTTACCTGTGGGAAGGTAAACTGAGCAAAGTAGGCAGCAACCCGTTCACGTAAAAATTCACCGGCTGCTGATACGCCTCCACCTAAAACGATACTTGATGGATTTAATGTGTTTCCTAAATTTCCGCATGCCAACCCAAGGTAGAAGCACACTTTATCAACGACCATCAAGCCAAATGGATCGTTTGCTTGAGCCGCTTCAAAAATATCTTTACTTGAAACATCTTCCCCATTGTCCAGCTGCTGTTTCAATGCCGAATCGCCAGCATATTCTTCTGCCAACTGTCGAGCAACTCGCACAACACCCGTCGCACTAGAAACCGTTTCTAAACAACCACGTTTGCCGCAAGTACATTCAAACCCTTCAGGATCAACAGTGATATGACCGATTTCTCCAGCACAACCAGCAACCCCATGAAGCAATTGCCCTTCCATGATGATACCGCCGCCAACACCTGTACCTAGTGTGATAAAGATGACATCAGGATTGTTATCCCCTGCCCCTTTCCAGCGCTCACCTAAAGCTGCTACATTGGCATCGTTATCGATGGCAAAGGGGATTTTTGTGCCTTTTTCAATCAGTTCTTTGACTGGCTGAAGTGTTTTCCAGTTCAGATTGTAGGCACCGATGACGGTTCCTTTGTCACGATCGACACTTCCTGGTGTCCCCATACCAATACCGATAAATGTTTCTGGCTGTAAGCCATATAATTCTAGGCGATGATTGATCGATGCCACGATTTCTGGCACAATATGTGAGCCTTCATCAAGAATATTGGTGTCAATACTCCATTTTTGCTGAATCTCGCCTTCGCTCGTTAAAATAGCGAATTTCACCGTTGTTCCGCCTAAATCAATTCCGATGATTTTTTTGTCCATCACTTGTTTTCCTCCCGGCTTTCTTCAATTCGATGCTCCCGCGTAAGAATTCGCCGGGCAGTCAGATATACATCCCGATCTATCAAGCGACTGTCATAAAAGTTTTTCAGCTCGATTTGCATCAGTTCTATATCGTAGATCCGCTTGCCGACATATACGTAAACACCAAATTGTTTCAGTAATTGTTGTACGTCATATAACGTTTCCATTTAACCACTTCCTGCTTATTATACAAGTAATTAATATTTTTTAAAACCATATATCACAAAAATAGCCAATAAGAAAACAAAGAGTACGCCAGAGAGGATTCTGGTGTGGATCGAATATTTTCCGTAGTTCTTTGGCAATGCCAAAAGATTCCCTAGTAATAACCCACCGAGGATCCCCCCAATGTGTCCCCACATATCGATCGTTTGATCAAACACACCAAAAACCAGGTTCAATCCAACGAATAGGGCAAATTGCCGTACCATTGCTTGGATGCGGTAATCATTTCTAAAATGCCAACCTAAAATCAAAAATGCCCCGAAAAGTCCGAATAAAGAAGTACTAGCGCCTGCTGATTGAACCCCTATTTGGTTGAAGGCAAAACTCATGGTATTGCCCATGATGCCGCTTAGCAAATACAAGGCAAAAAAACGGCTATGACCATAGATGGCTTCTACTTGCTGCCCCATATAATACAGAATCACAGAATTGATCGCAAAATGAGCCAAACCGAAATGTAGAAAGATCGGGGTAACGAAACGCCAATATTCATTTAAATAAACGACAAACGGACCAAACATCACCCCGCCTGATTGAATAGAGGGACTAAAATAACCTAAGATAAACACAATTGTTTGGATAGCTAAAAACAGATACGTGAAGACCGGCTGATTCAGCCATCTTTTCATTTGAGAATTCATTGACGTGCTCCTTTACGTGCGAATAAGAGAATCCGTATAGATTTTATCGATTGGGATGTCGAATACATCTGGTGTCCATTGATCGTTGAATTGCTCTCCGAAGACCAAAGAAACGGTCTTGCCATCGAAAGCTGACAAGAAACGATCATAATAGCCACCGCCAAAGCCGATGCGATAGCCGTTTTTAGAAAACGCCAAACCGGGAACAATCAGCAAATCCAAGTGATGGGCTTCTTGCTCACTGATCGGCTCTTCAACTCCAAATGCCGACGCTTCATAACGCGTTGTCGGCTCCACATGATAAAACTGCAATTTTTGCTGTTGTGCTTTCGGCACTGCGATTCGTTTGTTTTGTTCAAATCCTTTAGCAAAAATAGCCGCTGTATCAAATTCAAATGGCAACGAACGGATCACACCTACTGACTCAGCTGTTTGCCAAATCTGAGAAGAAAACAGCAACTGCAAAATCAGCGTTTCTTTCTGCTGCTTTTGTTTGATTGGCATTTGTTTTAATGTTTGGATCATGTGCTCTCTAATGACTGGTTTTTCCATTGGATCACTCCTCTCAGAAATAGTACCAAAAACTGTGTCCAAATAGCAAACTAGAATCGCAGATTTCTTGACAAGATCATGACTAGTTGCTCATCCTTCTTTACGTCGGATCAGCAAAAAGACAAAGTACGGTGCCCCCACGATAGAAATGATGATACCAGCTGGGATCTCGCCGCTTGTCAATAGCAAACGACCGATCGTATCACTGACTAAGACTAGCAGACTGCCGATCATTCCCGCTAAGATAAAGGCACTGCGAGATTCTCTGCCGATGAGTCCCTTAGCGATATGAGGCGCCAATAAGCCCACAAAGGCTAAATTACCAGTATAGCCAACCGTACTGGCAGCCAAACCAACCGCGATCACTAAAAACCACGTCCGCAAACGGGTCAAAGAAACCCCTAAGCTAATTGCCTGCTCCTCGCCAAAGCCAAGTAAGTTAAGCCTTGGTACGGTCCAGAAAGCTGCGGTAGACAATACGATGACCCAAGGAAGCAGACTAGTGATTTGCTGCCAAGAAGTTCCCCAAATCGAACCAGAAAGCCACGCTGTTACAAAGCGATAGCGGTCTTTCGATAATTCCACCGTAAAGAGTAAGGTAGCCGCCGCCAGCCCTGCATTGACGGCGATTCCCGCCAGCAGTACTCGCTCCATCGATAACAATTGGCGGTGCTTATAGGCAATCAAATAGACCAGTACAGCAGCTAATAAACCACCGATGATCCCAACGACAGGCAAAAGCTGCGATCCTTGGGTATAAAAACCTAAGTAGATCATCACAAAGAGCCCTGCCCCATTGTTGATTCCTACGATACTTGCATCAGCCAACTCATTTCTCGTTACTCCTTGCAAGACAAACCCAGAAAAACCAAAGGCACCACCAGCGATCAGCGCTAGACAAGCCCGTGGTAGTCGAAACTCAGTAAAAGTCAGTACTTGACTCGAAGATGCCGTTCCTTGAAAGATTGCCCCTAATGCCTGAAAGGATAAAATTGTTTTTCCCACCATGACACTTCCTAAAAAAGCGACCATCAGCAGTAGGAAAAAAACAGAGAGTGTTTTTTTCATCAGCCTTCCCTCCGTATCTTGATCAATAGAAAAGGCACACCAATCAATGCCATCAGTATCCCAAAGGGTGTCTCAAAGGGCGGATTGATCAGGCGGCCAGCCAGATCAGCGGCCATCACCAGTGTTCCCCCTCCAAGAATCGTCAAAGGCAAAATCAGTTGATAGTTTTTGCCCACCATTCCCCGCACGACATGAGGAACCATTAAGCCGACAAAACTGACCGGTCCAACAAGCGAAACCGCCATTCCCGCCAAAACTACGACTAACAGTAAGGCAGATGCCCGAATCAGATGCGGGTGCTTGCCTAATGAAATCACGGTGTCATCTCCTAGCGCTAACAGATTCAACGCTTTTCCTAGACGTAGCACAAAAACGATGGCAATCAGATAGATGGGGCCCACAAAACGCAGTTGCTGCCAAGTCACATTTGCGGCACCACCGATAAACCAAAAGGCTAGCTCTTGATTTAAATCAAATTGCAGTGACAGGGTCTGACTGATGGCTGAGAAAAAAGAACTTAGTGCCACACCAGCCAAAATCAAACCTGTAGGTGACATACCCAATTTGGCATAGCGAGTCAGTAAAAAAAGCAGCGCAGTTGCCACAAAGGCACCCAAAAACGAAAATAGCGCCGCTTGACTCGGTTGAATACTAGGAAATAGGATAAATGCGATCGCTAATCCCATCGCAGCCCCACTGTTGACACCTAAAAGACCGCCATCTGCCAGAGCGTTTTTCGTAATTCCCTGCATGATAGCTCCCGTAACAGCAAAACAACTTCCTACTAGAAAAGCAGCCAACACACGGGGCAATCGGATATTGCGCAAGACTTGATGCAGCTGATTCTCATAGTCAAAAGCAAAAATAGCATGCCAGATCGTTTCAAAGGAAAGGTCTGCAGCGCCTTGGGTGATCGCCAAAAAGAAACAGATAATAAAGCAGCCGCTAAAAAGCAGCAGCAACCAAGAAAACTTTTTCATGCTTGGGCTCCTAACTCATAGGTCAAGACCAATGGCTTTGTGCTATTAGGAAAGGTTCCTAACATGGCGTCGATCTCAAACAAACGCTGCAGCCACTCTTTGGTCAGCACTGTTTCTGGTGTACCAGAGACCAACAGTTCTCCACCTTTTAATGCATAAATATAATCAGAAAAACGAGAGGCATGATTCAGGTCATGAATCGACATAATGATCGTTTTTCCGTAGGTTTTATTGATTTGCTGTAATAAGAGCAAAATTTCTAATTGATACGCTGGATCTAAAAAGGTCGTTGGTTCATCTAAAATCACGATATCCGTATCTTGCGCAAGTGCCATGGCGATCCAAACGCGCTGTTTTTGTCCCCCTGACAGCGTGCTGATCGTTTCATCTGCTAGTGCTGTCAAACCCGTTGCCTGCAAGGACCAGTCGATTGCCGCAAGATCTTGTTCCGATAAACTATTTAGTCCTTTTTGATAGGGAAAACGACCATAAGAAACAATTTCGCGAATCGTCAAGCCAATCGATGAATCGCTAACTTGTGAGAGCAGCGCAATCTTTTTCGCTACTTCTTTGGTTTTGATGTTTTGCAGGTTTTGTGCATCTAAAAGGACCTCACCAGACAATGGCTGTAAAATTCGGGCAAGTGCCTTTAAAAACGTCGATTTCCCACTGCCGTTCGGACCAATCAAGCCGATGATTTTCCCTTCTGGCATCTCAATTGTTAGATTTTGCACAATTTTTTGTTTTTGATAGCCGACACTCAAGTCAACTGTTCGTAATTTCGCCATATTCGTCCCCAAAATAAATGATTGATAATGCTTATCAATTATGAATGTAATCCTACTATTCGTCAATAGTTCTAAAAAAAGGAAATAAAAAAATAAGATTGACAAAGGAGCGTTTCTTCGTGATAATAGCTATCAGCAAATGAGAACTATTCTCAATTAAAACAATAAGTGCTCAACATGTAACAAAGGAGGAAGTGTTTCTATGAAACAATGGTCAAAAAGAAGTACTTGGCTTACCCTGCTAGCTGCCTGCTCCCTTACCCTACTGGGTGCTTGCAGCACGAATAATGACTCAACGGATAGCAGTGGATCAGCCACTACTTCTTCAGAAATAGCAACAACCTTTACCGATGCGATGGGAAATGAAGTCACTGTTCCCGAAAAACCACAGCGGGTGATTGGTAGTTATTTGGAAGATTATTTGGTCGCTTTAGGGGTAACACCGGTTGCTCAATGGACCGTCGGCAATGACAGTGATCAAGCATACTTGCAAGACAAACTGGCGGAGGTTCCAAGGATCAACTACGATCTGCCCTTTGAAGATGTCTTGAGCTTTGAGCCAGACCTGTTGCTGATGGATAGCAATTCCATGGTGGAAGGCGACAAATATGATCAATACAGTAAAATCGCGCCGACCTATGTGGTCACAAATGGCGAAGACGTGACTTGGCGGGAACGTCTGACAGATATCGCAAAGGTGTTACACAAAGAAGAGCAAGCTGCCCAAGTAGAAGCTGATTATGATGAATTAGTCGCTGCTACCAAGGAAACGTACGCTGATCAAATCCAAGGCAAGTCGATCGCTGTATTATGGGTGGTCAATAACTCTGTCTTCATGGTTTCAGAAACAAAATCAAGCGGTCAGCTGCTGTATCACGAACTCGGTTTTAAAGTTCCCTCACTGGTTTCGGAAATCAGTGAAAGTGCCACTGCTGACTGGTCTGCCGTTTCTCTGGAAAAATTAGCAGAATTGGATGCCGATTACTTGATTTTAGTGAATAGTGATAAAGGCGCTGATTTTTTCAGCGAACAAGTCTGGCAAAATCTTGATGCAGTCAAAAACAATCATTTATGGGAATTCGGCCCTGAATCAAGCTGGCTCTACAACGGTCCGATCGCCTACACCAAAATGATCGAAGATATCCAGAGCAAATTGGACTAATGCGTTTCAAGAAATTCGTCAAGTAAAACTACTTAACAAATTTCAGGAAAAAGCTAGCATTCCCTCACGAAACATGCTATTATATTTTAGTCTGAGAGATTTCTTAGAGGATTCTTGTATCGTTAGGGGGGAAAATCATGCGCGTAAACATCACATTAGAGTGCACTTCTTGTAAAGAACGCAACTACTTATCAAACAAAAACAAACGTAACAATCCTGATCGTTTGGAAAAGAAAAAATATTGCCCACGCGAAAGAAAAGTTACTTTACACCGCGAAACAAAATAATGCTATTTAAGAAGTTCGCAAATGCTGATAACCAAGGCGTTTGCGAACTTCTTTTTTTTGTAAAAACTAGCTTTGAGGTGATAGTTTTGAATGGAACTCCCCTTCTATTAGCCCTTGTTCTTTCAAACTTAGATAGTAATTGCATCGTCTCCTTGATTGCTCTTTGTTTTAGCTGCTTCTTGACTTCTCTTCTTTGGACTTTTAGACCATTTCTTTGTAAAGTCACAAAAACAAATTTTAATGTATAATGTATAGAAAAAAGGAGAAATTAAATGTTTAACAAAGAAGAAAAAGAGTTTCGTTGCAACCATTGCAAAAAAGTGATCGGCACAGGGGAAGTCGTTTGGACAAAATGGCCGTTTCCTCCGAAAGCTTCTGCTTACCAACTAAAACCCAGAAAAGAATTAGCACTGATAAACGCACCGATCCTTTGCCTAAATTGCTCAGAAAAGCTTCTCCTGGAACACCTCGAGTAACTATTCTTTTCATCGTTTTATTGTCTCTCTTTGTCCATCATAAAAAAGAGCAGGCAGTAGCCAAATTCACTTAGTGAATGTATTGCTGCTTTTTTTGAATAAGCATCAGGAGAACGCATGAGCAGCAACAAAGATTTCAGGGGCGATTAAGCGGCAGCTTTATTTTCCGAAATTTTTTGCAGTATCTCTCCCGCGATTATGCGCGAGATGATTTTGGCAATAACCACAATATGAAGCCGCTCTCTCCCGTTGCCACCTTTTCTGTATACTTTGATCTCCGATCGACCCTTTCATGCTATACTGCCTATAGGAGGTGAACCCATGCTTGGCAATTTTGCGTATCTACCTAGTAACTATCGTCTGTTTTATGGCGCTTTTCTTTTTGCTCTTATTGGAAATATGCTTTTCATTTTCATCAAACACCCTGCTTGGACCTTTAGCCTACCGACGGTGATTGTCCTCTTCTTAATAAATGTCTTCTTTTGGACAAAATACACGAAGAAACTTATTCCTTGCGCAACAGATGCACTGTTTTATGTTCTGCTCTTCCTCTTGGTATTTAACAATCACTAACATAATGCTTCTTTTGATACTGATTGTTTCTCTTTCCCCTATTTCGTCATAGCAAAGGAGTGTTGATGCGATGGAGATTTCCCATATCACGTTGATCGTACAGAATTTAGCAAAGACGACAACGATGCTGGAAATATTGTTTGATGCAGAGGAAGTTTATGATAGTCAAGATCAGGCCCATTCTTACTTCCCAGAAAAATTCTTTTTGATCGATGGCTTATGGCTTGCCGTTATGGAGGATGCCTCCCAGAAGCTGCCGAAAACGTATAACCATATTGCCTTTAAAATCGATCAAGCTCAAATCGATTCCTTGATTACGCGCATCCAAGGACTAGGATTGAAGATCGAAAAAGATCGTTCCCGCATCAAAGGCGAAGGTGCTTCTATTTATTTTTATGACGATGACAACCATTTGTTTGAATTGCATACTGGTGCGTTGGCTGAACGGTTGCACCATTACCGTCTGACAGAAACGAGGTGATCTTCATTGTTAGCAACTGCATTGACTGTTATGTAAAGAACGCCCACATGAAAGGAAGAAAACAATGAAACTAGATATGGTCGGTATTATCACAAAAAACATGGAACAGGCACTGGCTTTTTATCAAGTACTTGGCTTCACGCCATTAGGTCAGCACTCAGAAGATTATATGGAATTAGCAAACGACGGGGTTCGCATCTCCTTGAATAGCCGCCAGATGGTTGCTGGGATCTACGGACATGCACCAATGACTGTGGGTGATACGATTGAATTAGCCTTTTTATGTGATTCTCCTGAAGAAGTTGATGCCCTTCATGCAAAAGTCGTTGCTGCCGGGTATCAGTCTTTCAAAGAACCTTGGTCTGCCTTTTGGGGGCAACGCTATGCCATTGTCAAAGATATAGACGGCAATCTCTTAAGTTTGTTTGCAACCCTACCTGCCGAAAATTGATTTAAGCTACGACAGTCGGTCCAATGGATCGGCTGTTTTTTTATCCGTTTTTCGGGTAAAAAGACAAAACCCCGTATTTATGTCCAATCGAATTCTGTTAATCTGAAATGAATGTATTCCTTATAAACCAACGTTTCCCATCATTATAAAACAAAAATAACTACTCTATAAAAAAACAAATCCCCCTCATTCGCTCCTGTTCGCTTGACAAAAAAGAACAAACGTTCGTATAATTTCGGTAAGGAGTGATAAAAATGGGTGGTTTTAATTATGCGCTCGAGCCAAAACGCGATATCTTATTTATCGATGTCAAAAGTTTTTATGCTTCTGTCGAATGCATCTCTCGCGGATTAGATCCTATCCAAGCGATGCTGGTCGTCATGTCACATTCTGACAATACTGGTAACGGCTTAGTCTTAGCAGCTTCCCCCAAGGCAAAATCGGTATTGGGGATTTCAAATGTGACTCGCAATGACAACCTGCCGACACATCCCGATTTGTACAAAGCATCGCCGCGTATGAGTTTTTATATCAAAGAAAACACCAAAGTCAATAATGTCTTTCGCAAATATGTTGGACAAGACGACTTGCTGCTCTATTCGATCGACGAAACGATGATGGATCTGACCCGTACACTGGATCTTTTCATTCCCGATAAAACGATCTCTCGCGAAGAAAAACGTTGGTTGATTGCCCAGCAAATTCAAAAAGACATTTACGAAACAACGAAATTGTATGTCACCATCGGCATTGGCGACAATCCATTGTTAGCAAAACTGGCTTTAGATAACGAATCCAAGCACAATCGTTCCTTGATCGCTGAATGGACCTATGACGATGTACCGACAAAAGTTTGGCAGATCGCCCCTATGACAGAGTTCTGGGGGATCGGACGGCGTACAGAAAAGCGACTTCACTTGATGGGGATTGAAACGATCGAGCAACTGGCTCACGCCAGTCCTGATCTTTTACGCAGTCGCATGGGGATCATTGGCGAGCAGCTCTATCATCACGCCCATGGCATTGATCGTACGATTTTATCTGAACCGACACCACAAGTGATGGAAAAAAGCTACGGCAATAGCCAAGTCTTACATCGCAATTATTATTTACAAGAAGAAATCGAGATCGTCATCAAGGAAATGGCGGAGCAAGTTGCCGCTCGGATTCGCCGTCATCATTGTCAGACCGCTTGTATCAATGTTTACATCGGCGTAGCCTTTGGTGAAACTGCCTCTGGTTTTTCCCGACAAATGAAGATCCCGCCAACTGACAATACCCGCAAACTTGTGGCTCATTGCCTGTTTCTCTTTCGAAAATTTTATACGGGGCAAGTCGTTCGCCACATTGGTATTACCTATTCAAAATTGGTTTATACAGAAAATGTCCAGCTGGATCTTTTTGAGCAAGCAGAAGCGCAGTTGCGCCAGCGTAAATTAGATTTGATCATCGATAAGATTCGTGAGAAATATGGCTTCACTTCGATCGTTCATGCCACAAGCCGAATGGAAGGCGCTCGCGCCATTGCTCGCAGCAAATTAGTCGGCGGACATGCCGGTGGTCTAGATGGGATCGCTAATATAGGACCCGTCCATCAGCAAAAGGAAAAAGAACCGTTTGCTGATGGTTCGAAAAATACTGGCACTTGATTCGTTTTTCTTTCCTTTTTGCTGACAAATCTTAAGATAACATTAACAAACGGTCCATTTTTTAAAGATTTATGTAATTTCGATTCGCCCACCTCCCCCTTTGTTCTTTTCTAAGGTACTTTAATAGCAAGGAGTGTGAGCAGATGAAAATTGACAAAATCGAATACAAACGAGTCATCAACGGTGCGGGACACCTTGAGTACGATTTGCTGCAATATTTAGAAAAGAATCGGGCGACTGCTGCACAAAACCTGAAACAGTCTGAGATCGATTACCTTTTAGAAAAAGATATTCAGCATCGTATCATCCAACATGCGCGTAAGAGTTTCTTTGGCGATACGATCGTTTTAAAAGATGAATATGCCGAAGATTATCTTTTATTAAAAAAGTATACGGATATGTTCCAAGAATCATTCTAAAAAAAAACGCAGAACCAGCTGGTTCTGCGTTTTTCTTATTCTTCGAAATGTTCTTTATAAACATCATCGACTGTCTGGTTCGGGTCGATCACGATATAAAGGCTCTTCGTTTTCTCACTGATTTTTGTTGATTGGTATACGTTATCCAATCCTTCCGTATCTTTGTCCTTATATGGGAAATACACAAGATCCGGTGTACCGTTACGGTAAAGAATTTCCATCCGTTCGATATCTTCATATTTCAACGCACGGGCAAACATCCCTAATTCAAGCCCACCTAAGTTGATGTCATGCGTTGCCACATGATCGCCTTCTTGGAAGATTTCAATTTTGAACCCAGCACATGGATGAATCTCAACAAATTCGCTTCCGTGGATGCGGCCAAAACTGGTCGTGATTTGTTTGATCCACAAGTCACCGATGTAACGGCGCTCAATCGTCCATGTTTCTCCATTACGGAAATAAAATTTTAAAGCTTTCATTTCTCTAGCCATGACAAAACGCTCCTTTTTATTAGTAATACACTTTAATTCTAACACATAGTCGCCATCGGGACACAAATTAACTTTGTTTTTCGTTGACTTTTTTCATGAACCGAGAGATTTCCACTGCTGCTCGTTGATGCGTCCCATTGGCAATGATCTGTTGTTTCGCGTCTATTACCTGATAATGAAATTGGAGCCCCTGTTCTTTTTCCCACTGCACAAGAACTGTGATTGTCGCTCCAACTGGTGAAGGCTTCAAATGATTGATCGAAAACTTTGTACCGACGGTAGTAAACCCTTTATCTAAAGTAGGCTCAAGGGCTTCCCAACAGGTGTTTTCCACCATTGCTACCAATCGCGGGGTTGCTAAAACGTCTAATCCTCCAGAACCCAAAACAGCCGCAGTGTCTTGCTGTCCCACGATAAATTCTTTTTTGCTTTCCATTCTTCAGTTATCCCTCCTTTGCTAAATACGCTTGGACAAACGCTAATAGTGCTTCTTTTTCATTAGGGATTTTTCGTGTGATGACTGCAGCTTCGGCAGCGGTCAAGACTTCTTTGAGCCACGGACCAGAAGAACGATCGATCGTTTGCAGTAAATCACGTCCATTGATCGCCAACTCCTTCAGTGAATGGATCGGCAGCTGCTGATAGCGCTGACTGATTTTTGCTGGATCGTTGGGCTGATTGTCATAACGCAATAATCCTTCGGCTAAACAGGTTGCTTCTAGACCGAACTGATACAACACTAGGTCATTCCATTCGCCGTTTCGACGCGCGAGCAGTGCTTGATAAGCCGTGTGTACTTGGCGGATGCAGTCATTGGAACATTTCCAAGCTTTTAAAAAGCTGCGGACTGCCTCTGGCGCTAAACCCATTTGGTCAATGAGCAAAACCCAGGCCGCCGTTTCGTTTTCTAATGGGATCGCTGGCAGGTCTGCCATCCGCAGTAACGCCTCACCGTATTCCCGCAAGCCTGGGCAATAGATATAGCATTCGGTTTCTACTAGCGCCCGTAGTGCTTGGTTCCGATGATTGCCTAACAGCAATTTCACGAATTCAATCATGATCCGTTCAACAGAGATTTTTCCCAACAAGGCATGATTCGCATGGATAGCAGCCAATGTTTCTGTTTCTAAAACAAAGCCCAATTGACTGACAAAACGCAGCCCCCGCATCATTCGTAGGGCGTCCTCATGGAAACGTTCCTGGGGGTGACCCACTGCTCGTAAAATCTGATTATCGATATCTGCCAGACCATCGAAAAGATCAATGATGACACCATCTTCTTGAAGTGCCAACGCATTGATGGTAAAGTCCCGCCGTTTTAGATCTTCTTTCAGGGAACGGACAAAATCCACTTTGTCGGGTCTGCGGTAATCTTGATAGGCTGCTTCCGTTCGAAACGTAGTGATCTCATACTGCGCCTGCTCCCACAAAACCAACACCGTCCCATGCTCGATGCCAATGTCAATGGTTCGAGGAAAAAGCGCCTTGATTTCGGCTGGAAATGCACTGGTAGCAATATCGACATCATGAATCGGCTGGCCTAAGATCGTGTCTCGCACGCTGCCACCGACAAAGTATGCTTCATAGCCTGCGGCTTCGATTTTTTTTAAAAGCGGTGCAGCTTCTGCAAATTCTTTTGGTAGTTTAGTCAGTTTCATTTACTTTCCCATCTTTTCTTTCAAAACGATACGCATCCCGCTGATTGAATTTTGCCATATTTTCCTCAAACACTTCAGTCAGGTCGATGTCTAGTGAATTGGCCATGATCATCGTCACAAAGAGTACATCACCGAGTTCTTCTGCCACTGTTTTTTCAACTTCATCGCTTTTTTTATTTTTTTCCCCGTAATAGTGATTCACTTCTCGCGCCAATTCGCCGACTTCTTCGGTCAAACGAGCCATTTGGGCGAGGGGGCTGAAATAGCCAGTTTTGAATTGCTGAATATACGCATCGACTTCTTCTTGCATCGATGCCAAAGAACGTTTTTCTGTCATTTTCTCCACCCTTTCTCGTTTATCTTACCAAAAGAATGGCTGCCTGCCTAGATAGAGCCCCCTTCAGGATTTGTTGTGCATTCAATGATTTCGTGCTACATTGATACTTGTGGAAGTTGAATAACGGAGGAAACAGGATGCGGGCATTTTTTTCATGGCGAACGATTCGCGATATTGTTTTGATTATTTTTGGTACAAGTATCTATGGCTTCGGTCTAGTCTATCTAAATATCCCAAATGACTTAGCAGAAGGCGGTGTGACGGGGATCACCTTGATCCTGCGAGCCTTATGGGGAATCAATCCTGCCATCAGTACACTGATCTTAAATATTCCGATCATTTTGATCGGTGGCAAAATTCTTGGTCGACGCTCATTAGTGTATACGATTTTAGGAACTTTTGGTTTGTCTTTTTGGTTGGCATTTTGGCAGAGTGTTCCCCTGTTGATCGATCTGCAGCACGATCTGCTGATCGTTGCGCTCTTGGCTGGTTTGATTGCAGGGATCGGTAGTGGGATCGTCTACAAGGTCGGGGGAACGACTGGCGGAGTCGATGTATTGGCACGTATTTTAGAGAAAAACTTTGGAGTGACGATCGGTCGTTCGCTTTTGATCTTTGATGTGTTCGTCCTGTTGCTTTCTTTGACTTATATAGATTTGAACCGCATGATGTATACCTTGATTTTTTCTTATGTCTTCACGCGCGTGATCGATTCGATCCTAGATGGCGGCTATTCAGCCAAAGGGATCTTAGTGATCAGCAATCACAGCGAAGAGATGGCTCCTGTTTTAATGGATGAATTAGAACGAGGCGTCACGTTTTTACAGGGCGAAGGGGCTTACTCAAGAGTGTCGAAACAAATCATTTATATGGTGGTCAGCGGGCGGGAGATTTCTGAAGTCAAGCGCATCGTTCATGACTTTGATCCGCAAGCGTTTGTTTCTGTCATTAATGTCCATGAAGTCGAAGGTGAAGGCTTTACCTACTTAAGACCTAAGTCGCGGTTCTTACAGCGCAAAACCGCTGTTTCTAAAACAAAATAGAGACTGAAAAAAGCAGCCCCGGTTAAAGGGCTGCTTTTTGCTTGTTACCGGCTTTCTTCTTTTTGCTGGAGCAAGTGTCGATTTACTTCATCCGAAAGTTCTAAGAAGGCATCACGATCCCCATTTTCCAAGGCTAGATCGATTTGCCGATACAAGGTATCGATTTTGGTTTTTGTTTCTTCTTTTTCAAGATACTGGGTAACATGTTGGGTCATTTCTTGATCCAAGTGGTCGTTCCAACGTTCATAAGGATTGTCTTCTAAAACTGCTAAATAAAAGGATTGCGACCAAGAATCTGGGAAGAGACATTCAAGATACAAGGGTTGTTTCCAATTCATGCGAATCTCATGAAAAATCTGATCAATGTCATAAAAGGTCTGCCCTTCGATGCTCAAGACAAACGGTTCGCCCCCAATTTCTGTACTGCGGACACTCAAGCCCCGTTTGGCTGCGGCTGCCCCTTCTACAAAATGAACATTGGTCAAGATCGCTTCATGGTTCGCCAGATAGTTTAACACCCAAGAGACTTCTCGGCGGCTGAAGGAAACGGTCGAAACTAACCAATTAAGAAACTTTTTCTTTTCTTGTACATTGATGTTCATTTCTCTCACCTATCTTTCTAATAAGTCCTCCACGATCGACTGTACTTCTAAATCACCTGGCTCATGCGCCAAATAATGTTGCAGCAAATGAAGTGCTTCAGGTAAACGCCCTTCTTCACGTAAGAAAATGCCATATTCTTTCATAAATGCTGGCTCATGATGCAAATCAGCATTGGCTTCTTCGTAATAGTTTGCTGCTTTGTCAAAATCTTCCAGCGCATTATACGCTTGCGCCAAATTCCAAAGGGCATGCGGCTGTTCATCGTCTTCCATTCGTTCGATGGTCAAGATCGCTTCTTGCCAACGCTCTTCATTCAAGTATAAATTACTTAAGGTCAGTAACGTATCATCTTCTTTGTCACCAGTCTCCAATGCTTTTAGTAAAAATGATTCTGCTGCTTCACTGTCATGAAGTCGGTAAGCATTCTCGGCAGCAAAATGATAGAAATCCACTTGATATGGATCTTCATGAATCCCTTCTTCGATCACACGCTGCGCTTCTTCCAGCTGCTCTTCTTCTTGCAATGCTTCTGCAAGATAAAGATACAAGGCACGGTATTGCGGATTCATGACCCGCAACTGCTGCAAGTAGCGAATCGCTTGTTCATTTTCTTTTAGCTGCAAATAGACTAAAGCTGTTTGAAAAAGACGCTCATCGGTCTGTTCGTCTTCTAGGCTTGCTTCAAAATATTCCAATGCCTCTTCAAACTTGCCCGCCATACTCAATGATGTACCAGTCCGTTCAACGATCGAGATCCCCGAAATATCCGTGATTTCTTCTTCCAGCAATCCTTGATAAAGGTCAACGGCTTCTTGATAGCGATCAGTCGAAAAGGCTAACTCAGCTAAGGCAAACCGTATCAAAGGTTCATCTGGCACAATGCTTTGCGCTTCTTTTAGTTTGGCTTCACTAACTTCAGGGATACCGATCAATTGGTAAAGATCCGCACTCAATAGCAAGGCTTGCAAATACGCTTCACTGGTCGGTGGTATTTGATCAATATAGGCAAAAGCCGTTTCGATCTGGTCTTCTTCCATCGCAATTTCTGCTAAAGGAAGCAGCAAAGCTTCATTATCAGGATGTCGTTGCTGCAAGGTTTCAAATAACGTTTTCGCCTCTTCCAAAAAGCCGATCTGCAATAGTTCATCACCTAAAGCGCCTAATGTCTCATCATCATCTTTTTGCAGAGCTTCGGTAAAATTTAATTGTGCTTCAGCCAGTTCTTCCGCGGCTAATGCTTTTAACATTTTTTCACTATATGTTTCCATTTAAACCCCTCGAATCTCATTGATTAATCGCTGATAAGTCTCCATCGTCTGGACGAGATCTTTTTCCTCGATTTTTGTTCTGCCCCCTATTGTACCAACTTTTGCCAAAAATAACAGTTTTTTTTCTTTTTGCTGCAATTCCAGTACATGACTGAAATATTCGCTTAATGAAAAAGACTCGGGCAATTCGATAGGAAACCCCAATCGGGCAAGCCATTGGCAGAACACGGGCAGATCGACAGTCAATTGCTGCTGCTGGACGGTCCACATAAAATGAAACAAAAAGCCAAAGAATAATTTCATCGCATCAGACAGCAAGTGCCCATTTTCCGTTCGATAAGCAGCATCAGCAAAGAGTTGGCCAAACTCCTCCAATTCACTGCCTGATTGCTGGTATAGTTGGATCAACCGATCGGTATACGCAGCCAACGAATGTCTCATCAACGCCTGATGACTGGGATAGGTTCGATAAAGCTCTTTTAAAAACTCACTATCGGCAAGCACGCCACAACGAATCAGAGTCAAAAAATCGACCAATTTCCCATCGATCTGTTTTTCTGCGATCGTCTGATCGTAAATAACAAATTCGGGTGTATTAGGATTTTCCAGCATCGGGATATCTGGCTTTTTCACAACGATCGCTGTTTCTTTCACACTTTTAGCTAAGGCCCGCAAGGAAACGGGAATCAGCCAAAGCTGTGTCGTCAGAACCGACGTCGCGTGGATAAAACTGCTCAATGCCAACACGCCTTCATTGCCAAAACCGACGATCAACAGCGGCTCTTGTTTTGAAAAGCGACCGAAGAAATCCATTGCAGCTTTAAACTCGCTAAAGTTGTTGCAATACATTTGATTGGTACAAATATACCAATTGACCTCTCGTGGCAAAAACAGGCGGGTCAATTTTTCTGAAAAGCGGTCATAATAGCGCTGATTCGTCAAAATGGTCACCTGCTGCGGCTCGATCGACTGTTCTCTCATGACCGATGCTAGTGTTTCACCATAAGAAATTTGGGTTTCTTGTTCATTTCGGAAAAAAACAGCTTCCATCGGCTCACTCCTTTGCTACTACTTCCTATTATAACAAGAAGCCGCTTAAACACCTACTAAATCGCTAATGATTAGGAAGTATTTTCCTGTGATTGGTTCAACGATCCGATAAAAAGCAAAAAACATGATTTCCTCTTCTTCCAAAGGAAAATCATGTTTTTTCTTAAACCAAAAGTGAGTAGAGTGATTGATTTTGCTGAAGGTTGATATAGTTTTGGTCAAACTGTTCAATTCGTGACAGTAATGCGGGGAGATCTTTTTTGTGTTTCAACAAGATTCCCAGCATTACTGGTCCTGTTCCACGATTGATTTTTTTTGTATATTCAAACCTAGTGATATCATCATCGGGACCTAATACATGGCTAACAAATTCCTTCAACGCACCGGGACGTTGTGGGAAATTGACGATAAAATAATGTTTCAATCCTTGATAGATCAGTGATTTCTCTTCGATCTCTGCCATACGGGAACTATCATTGTTACCGCCACTCACAATACAGACGACTGTTTTGCCTTTGATTTGCTCTTTGATCAGATCCAAAGCTGCCACACTCAAGGCACCAGCTGGTTCAGCGACGATCGCTTGCTTGCTGTACAATTCCAGAATCGTTTGACAGATTGCGCCTTCTTCCACAGCTACCAATTGATCCACGTAGCGTTTGGCATGGGCATAGGTTTGAGCTCCGACTTGTTTGACCGCTGCACCATCCACAAAGGTTTCAATATGCTCCAGTGCCACTGGTCCTTGATGATCAAAGGCGGCTTGCATCGAGGCTGCCCCTACAGGTTCTGCTCCAACAACTTTTATCTTCGGTTGCTTTTCTTTCAAATAGGCTGCGGTTCCGCTGATCAAGCCGCCCCCGCCAATCGCTGCCACGACCAGATCGATCGTTACTTGTTTTTTTTCAGCATCCGCCAGCATCTCCACAGCAACGGTTCCTTGTCCTGCGATAATATTAGGATCGTCAAAGGGAGCAATGAAAGCCATTTGCTGTTCTTTTGCAAAGTGTTTAGCCGCTTGGGCTGCCGCATCAAACGTATCTCCCACCAATTCGATTTTGACATAATCTCCACCGAAAAAGAGGACTTGCGCGATTTTTTGCTGTGGCGTCGTTGTCGGCATGAAAATAACCGCTCGGATCTGCTGTTCTTGACAGGTATAAGCAACACCTTGCGCATGGTTCCCGGCACTGGCACAGACGACGCCACGACGAGTCAGTTCAGGATCTGCCTGGGTGATCGCATAGTAGGCACCGCGTAATTTGAAGGAGCGGACTTTTTGCAAGTCCTCTCGCTTCAACAAGACCGTCGCTTGATACTTCTCAGATAAAAAGCGATCATACTGCAGCGGCGTATGACTAACTGCTCCCCGTAGTCGCTCGTAGGCTTGTTCGATTGCAGAAACTGTCACCAACAAACGCGTCCCTCCTAATCTTTCGCAACAAACGGCATCATTTTCCGTAACTCGCTGCCGACTTTTTCAATTTGATGATTGCCGTTTTCCTC
This sequence comes from Candidatus Enterococcus avicola, assembly GCF_047470845.1. NCBI lineage: Bacteria > Bacillati > Bacillota > Bacilli > Lactobacillales > Enterococcaceae > Enterococcus > Candidatus Enterococcus avicola. The sequence continues at coordinate 44,684 of NZ_JBLGTY010000012.1, forward strand.
ACGCATTTTATGGAATTCAGGGAAGCCGTTTTGATTGTCTTCAATGAATCCTTTCGCAAATTGGCCGTTTTGGATGTCTGTCAATACGGCTTTCATGTTTTCTTTGGCTTGTGCAGTGATCACCCGAGCACCAGAAACGTAGTCACCATACTCAGCCGTATTCGAGATCGAATGGCGCATTTTTTTGAAGCCTCCTTCATAAATCAAGTCAACGATCAGTTTCAATTCATGACAAACTTCAAAATAAGCCAATTCCGGTTGGTACCCCGCTTCTACCAATGTTTCAAAGCCCGCTTCGATCATACTGGTCAAACCGCCACAAAGTACGGCTTGCTCACCGAAAAGATCGGTTTCGGTCTCTTCTTTAAAGGTCGTTTCCAAAACGCCGACCCGTGTGGCACCGATGCCTTTTGCATAGGATAAAGCCGTTGCTTGTGCGTTACCAGTCGCATCTTGATAAACTGCAAACAAGGCTGGTACCGCAAACCCTTCGGTAAAGGTTCGACGCACCAAATGACCTGGTCCTTTTGGCGCAACTAGAAAAACATCCACCTCTTTTGGTGGCGCGATCACATCAAAATGAATATTGAAACCATGAGCAAATGCTAATGCATTGCCCGCAGAAAGATTCGGTTCGATCTCATTTTTATACAACGATCCTTGGATCTCATCGGGTGCCAAGATCATGACTACATCCGCTTTTTGAACGGCTTCGGCTACTGGGAAAACCTCAAATCCATCGTTTCTTGCGGCTTCCGCTGATTTTCCTTCACGAATGCCGATAAAGACTTCATGACCTGTGTCCCGTAAATTTTGCGCATGAGCGTGCCCTTGAGAGCCGTAGCCGACGATCGCAATCTTCTTGTCTCCTAAATTATCTGTAACTTCCTCGTTGTAATATACTTTTACCATACTTGTTTCCTCCGAATTCTTTCTTTATTTTAAGCAATTCAAAATTGCACTTACCCTCTTGTAAAGCCAGTGACACCCGTCCGTGCCAATTGTTTGATGCCGTATGGACGTAAAACCTCGATGCACGCTTCTACCTTTTTCGTATCGCCAGCAACTTGCACAACGATTGTTTTTAGTGCCACATCGACAATGTGTGCTCGAAATGGATCGATCACTGCTTGGATCTCCGAACGGCTTGTGGTTGGCGCATTGACTTTGATCAGCACCAGCTCCCGTTCGATATGAGGAACTTCTGTAATATCAGAAACCTTCAAGACATCGATCTGCTTGTTCAGATGCTTAGTCACTTGTTCTGTTTCTGCCAAATCGTTCACGTTGACAATGATCGTCATACGTGAAAACTCTGGTCGTTCTGTCGTACCGACAGAGATACTCTCGATATTGACTTGACGACGGTTCAAGACACTCGTGATACGGCTCAAAACACCTGCTTCATTATGGACGATTGCTGCTAATACCCGTTTCATCCCCTTAGACCCCCATCATTTCATGATTGGCTTTCCCCGGTGGGATCATCGGCAGCACATGCTCAGATGGCGAGACCATTACTTCGATCAGCTGCGGCCCTGCTTGAGAAAAAGCTGCTGCCAATTGATCAACCAGTTGCTCTGGCGCATCGATCCGACAGCCTTCAATGCCATAAGCCTGTGCCAGTTTGACAAAATCAGGCTGCTGCGCAAAAACGGAGGCAGAGCGCCGCTTGCCATGGAATGTTTCTTGCCATTGGCGAACCATTCCTAAAGAGCAGTTGTTCAATAACACAAATTTGACATTCAAGCCATACTCATTCAAAATCGCAAATTCTTGGTTCGTCATTTGAAATCCACCATCGCCAACGAACACCACAACCATTTTTTCTGGATGAGCAAATTGAACGCCGATTCCTGCAGGGATGCCATAGCCCATCGTCCCTAGTCCGCCACTGGTGATCAATTGTTTGGGAAAGCGAAAAGGATAATACTGCGCGACCCACATTTGATGCTGACCAACATCGGTGATGACGTAAGCCTCTCCTTTGGTCAAACGCCCTACTTCTTCGATGACTTTTTGTGGTTTGATCTCTTGTGTCTGAGTGCGATCATAGCGATAAGGTTTTTCCTTTTTCCGTTTTTGGCATAGATCCAACCAAGTCGTCCAGGTTCCTCTTGTTGGTGGGTACCGCAGCATTTGCTGCAAAGCAGCCTTGGCATCGCCGACGATTGGGATCTTTGTCGTTACGATCTTGCCGATCTCCACTGGGTCAATATCGATATGAGCAACGATCGCCTGCTTGCCGAACTGACTGCCGGCCGTTGCTAGGCGATCATCGAAGCGAGAGCCGATATTGATAATCAAATCAGCTTCTGATAAAGCCATGTTCGCCGCATAGGTGCCATGCATACCGCCCATGCCTAAGAAAAATTGATGATCACTTGGCAGTAAGCCTAAGCCAAGCAACGTTGTCACTGTCGGCAACTTGTACTTGGCAATAAATGCATTTAGTTCAGCTGCAGCTTCAGCAGCGATCACGCCTGCACCCGCCAGTACCACTGGTCGCTGAGCTTTTTCCAAGACTTGCATCAGTTTTTCGATTTGCAGACGGGATGGCTCTGCCGTCGGCTGATAACTTTTCCTTGTGATCGGCAATGAGCAGGTTTCAGCGGTTTCTTGTAATGTAATATCTTTCGGAAGGTCGATGACAACCGGTCCTTTTCGCCCTGTGGAAGCGATATGGAAGGCTTCAGCGATCACTTTTGGCAGCTCATCGACACAGCGGACTTGGTAGTTGTGCTTCGTGATCGGCAACGTGATACCCAGAATATCCGCCTCTTGGAAGGCATCTTTGCCAATTCCTGGTACCGCCACTTGCCCTGTGATAACTACCAATGGTACGGAATCACTCATAGCATCGGCAATGCCCGTGACGACATTTGTAGCACCTGGTCCGCTCGTCACTAAAACGACCCCAACATTGCCAGTAGCTTTGGCATAGCCTTCAGCGGCGTGGATCGCGCCTTGCTCGTGACGCGTCAAAATATTCGGAATCTCTGCATCATATAATTGATCATATAACGGCAGGACGGCGCCGCCCGGATAGCCAAAGATCATTTCGACGCCTTGCTCTTGTAAGCTGTCCACTAATACTTGTGCGCCAGTCCTTAGATGCGATGCTTGATACTCGATATTTTCCATTGCTACTCCTCCTCATCAGGTACTCGCATAATCCCGCCCGTATTGGCAGAAGTCACTAAAGCGGTATAACGTGCAAGCCATCCTTTTTTCACTTTTGAACGAAACTTCGGTCGTTCTTGCGCACGCTGGGCAAGCTCTTCATCGGATACTTGCAGATTCAGCGTTCGATTTGGTAAATCAATAATGATTTCATCGCCATCGTTGACAAGGTCTAATGGCCCCCCTGCAGCGGCTTCTGGCGAAATATGGCCAACGGCGATTCCTCGGGTCGCTCCTGAAAAGCGGCCATCGGTGATCAAGGCGACATCTTTGCCTAACCCACGCCCAACGATGCTTGAGGTAGGCGCCAACATTTCTGGCATACCTGGTCCTCCTTTTGGTCCCTCATAGCGGATCACTACAACATGTCCTTTTTGTACGGTATGATTGTCGATGGCAGCAACTGCTTCATCATGTGAATCAAAACAGATCGCTTTGCCTTTGAACACTTGGACACTTGGATCGACCCCACCGACCTTGATAACACTGCCTTCTGGGGCGATATTACCGTACAAGATCGATAGACCACCCACAGGACTATACGGGTTTTCTTTGGGATGAATAACTTCTTCGTTGTGGATCTTCGCTTCAGCGACATTTTCTCGTAACGTCTTGCCTGTGACAGTCGGTCGATCAGGATGAATCGCTCCCTCGATATCACAAAGCTCCCTTATGATTGCCGAAACGCCGCCAGCTTCATGAACATCGTGCATCGAATAGGCTGATGATGGCGCGATTTTTGAGAGATAAGGCACTCTTTTAGCGATTTCATTGACCCGTCTTAAGTCATAGTCGATCTCAGCTTCATTGGCGATCGCTAAGGTATGCAACACTGTGTTGGTGGAACCCCCCATCGCCATGTCTAAAGCGAAGGCATCATCAATAGCTTCTTTGGTCACGATGTCTCGAGGTTTCACTTGTTTTTCAACAAGATCCATCAACTTAAAGGCGGCTTGTCTAACTAGTTCTCGTCGTTCTTCAGACACGGCAAGAATCGTACCATTGCCTGGCATTGCCAATCCTAAGATCTCTAAGAGACAGTTCATTGAATTGGCAGTAAACATCCCTGCACAGGAACCGCAAGTCGGACAGGCATTTTGCTCCATAAATTCAAAGTCTTCTTTCGTCATGTTGCCAGTCTTGTAAGTCCCCACGGCTTCAAACATGGAAGACAAGGTTATCTGGTGGCCCCGTGGATCAATACCGGCTTTCATCGGACCCCCAGAACAAAAGATCCCCGGTACGTTCGTCCGCATCGCTGCTAAAATCATGCCAGGAGTGATCTTGTCGCAATTCGGGATATAAAATACGCCGTCAAACCAGTGAGCATTGATCACGGTTTCTGCGGAATCAGCGATCAATTCTCGGCTGGGTAGCGAATAACGCATGCCAATATGGCCCATCGCAATGCCATCATCCACACCGATCGTATTGAACTCAAAAGGGATGCCGCCAGCTTCACGAATCGCTTCCTTAGCGATATCTGCTAACTCCCGTAAATGCACATGTCCAGGCACAATATCGATATAGGAATTACATATCGCAATAAATGGCTTGTTCATGTCATGGATATTTTTTACTTGTCCTGTGGCATAGAGCAGACTCCTAGCTGGCGCTGCATCGATCCCTTTTTTAATCTGATCACTTCTCACACTCATCATCTCCTGCATTTTGGAATAAAAAAAAGCATCCCGGTTATAAAAAACTGGGATGCTTTGCCAGAATCCCATTTTACTTACGCAAATAGGACTCAAACAAACGGATAATTTTTGCTTCCGTGTTCTAAGTCCTGGTATCAATAATAATGACTAATAAATATTGATTAAAATTGCGCATAGAAAATGGCTCCTTCATTAGAAATAGTAACGTTCTTGTAATTGTTTACCAATATACCCTTTGCAAAAACACTTGTCAACGAATTTTCTGAATTTTTTTCAATAATGACAATTCCAAGGAACCCTTTCTCACATTAGATGTCATTTAATTACTTGCTTCTTTTAATAAAAATGACTTTTAAATCACCTTTATTCTTGCTTGAGAATTAAGGTGTGCCCGCAACCCTTGTTTTTTTTAGACCAAAAGAAAAACAAAAAATATTTTTGAATTTTCTGACAATAATAACCGTTTCTTTTCCCATTCGATCCGCCTGCATGGTGGCAGTCCCTAGTTAGACAAAAGAAAAAACCCTTGATTACTCAAGGGTTTCTACAAGACTCAATTATTTCACTGCGTCTTTAAGAGCTTTACCTGGTTTGAATGCAGGTACTTTGCTAGCAGGGATCTTGATTTCTTCACCAGTTTGTGGGTTGCGTCCTTTGCGTTCTGCACGAGAACGAACTTCAAAGTTACCAAAGCCGATCAATTGAACTTTTTCACCGTTAGCTAAAGCGTCTTGAATTGTTGAGAATACAGCGTCTACTGCTGCAGTTGCGTCTTTCTTAGTTAAGTCAGTAGCTGCTGCAACTTTTTCGATTAATTCTGCTTTATTTGCCATGGATGGTTTCACCTCCTGATATTTTTTTTGATGTCATGCATCAACAAAAATCTTGAGTGGTCCAAGGTTTTTGTCAAATATTGATTACCATCAATATTCTGATATAACGTTATCATAAGAACCTTGTAATATCAAGGATTTTAACGTTTTTAGGGGGTTTTTTTTTGGTTTTTTCCCATTTTTCTAGAAAAGGACAGATTTCTTTGTAAAAAGAAACAAAGTATGATAAAATCTCTATTTTCTTCTGCGAGGAATGATCCGAATCGGCGTTCCTTCAAAAGTGAATGCCTTGCGGATTTGATTTTCTAAGAAACGTGCATAAGAGAAATGCATCAGTTCTTCTTCGTTGACAAAAATAACAAAAGTTGGCGGTTTGACAGCTACTTGCGTCGCATAAAAAATCTTCAAACGTTTGCCTTTGTCTGTTGGGGTTGGGTTGATTGCCACAGCGTCCATAATGACGTCATTCAACAACGCAGATGGAATACGCATGTTTTGATTCATGCTGACTTCTTCAATCAATTGCGGCAGCTTATTCAAGCGCTGTTTCGTCACTGCGGAAACAAAAATGATTGGCGCGTAATCCAAATATTGGAATTCATCTCTGATTTCTTCTTCAAAATCACGCATCGTATTCGTTTCTTTTTTCAATGTATCCCATTTATTGACAACAATAATGATTCCACGGCCTGCTTCATGGGCATAGCCAGCGATCCGTTTGTCTTGCTCGCGAATCCCTTCTTCAGCGTTCAAGACCATCAAGACGACGTCTGAGCGTTCAATGGCCCGCATCGCCCGCATGACACTGTATTTTTCAGTAGACTCGTAGACCTTCCCTTTTTTACGCATGCCGGCGGTATCGATCATGGTAAATTCTTGACCGCTTTCGCTGGTAAAATGGGTATCGATCGCATCACGAGTCGTTCCTTCGATATCAGAAACGATCACTCGCTCTTCCCCAAGAATTGCATTGATCAAAGAGGATTTACCGACATTTGGTCGACCAATCAAACTAAACTTGATGATGGAATCATCTTCTTCTTCTGCTTCATTGGTGAAGTGTTTGACTGCTTCATCAAGAACATCCCCGATCCCTAATCCATGACTTCCTGAGATTGGGTATGGATCGCCTAGACCCAAACCATAAAATTCATAGATGTCGGTACGCATCTCGGGATTATCAACTTTGTTGACGGCTAAAATCACGGGTTTGTTGCTTTTGTACAGCAAACGAGCCACAAGCTCATCAGCATCGGTTACTCCTTCACGAGCACTCGTAATAAAAACAATGACATCTGCTTCATCGATGGCGATTTCTGCTTGATGCTTTATTTGATCCATAAACGGCTCATCACTTAAATCGATCCCACCTGTATCGATTACGCTAAACTCACGGCCTAGCCATTCACCGGTGGCATAAATACGATCTCTGGTCACTCCTGGAGTATCCTCAACGATCGAAATTCGTTCTCCAGCTATCCGGTTGAAAATGGTCGATTTCCCCACATTCGGACGTCCAACGATCGCTATTGTTGGATTTGACATTTTTTACCCTCCATTTAAAAAAGCAGTCCTTGTACGCTGCTTCTTGTATTCAATCTTACTTAGTTTACCTAAAGCCATGGAAAGTTGCAAGCTTTCCTGGCAAACAAAAAACCAGCTTATAACAAATTCAAACATCGAATCGTTATAAGCTGATGGCATACAATTACTCTTCGTCGCTGTCTTTTAAGGCATCACCTAAGATATCACCCATAGTAAAACCAGTTGATTCTTCTGGCAATTGATAGTCGTCCTCTGAAACCTCTTGTGTTTCGTTGGTGTTTTCGGCTTTTTCTAATGCTTTGATACTTAATGCGATTCGGTGTTCTGAAGGGTTCACTTCAAGCACTTTCACTTGCACTTCATCACCTTCTTGTAAGACTTCATGTGGTGTCGCAATGTGTTTATGGGAGATTTGTGAAATATGGATCAGCCCTTCAACACCTGGGAAGACTTCCACAAACGCACCGAAGCTTGTCAAGCGTTTAACAGTCCCTGTCAAGACACTGCCAACAGCCGCTTGCTCTTCAATATTGGTCCAAGGTCCAGGCAATGTGTCTTTGATCGAAAGTGACACACGTTCTTTGTCTGCATCAACAGATAAGATACGCACATTGACGGTATCGCCAACAGATAAAACGTCACTCGGTTTGCCAACATGTCCATGAGAAATTTCAGAGACATGGACAAGTCCATCGATGCCGCCAAGGTCTACGAAGGCACCAAAGTCGGTCAAACGCGCTACTTTTCCTTCTACTTCTTGTCCTTCATATAAATCAGCTAATAAAGCTTCTTTTTGTTTTGCTTTTTCTGCTTCGACAACTGCTTTATGAGAAAGGATCAAACGGTTTTCTGAAGGCTCGATCTCAACGATTTTGAAGGTCAATGTTTTCCCTTTGTAATCTTCGAAATCCGCAACAAAATGGTCTTCGACCATTGATGCTGGGACAAACCCACGAACACCTACATCAACCACTAACCCGCCCTTAACGACGTTGGTGACTGGTGCTTCAATGATTTTTCCTTCTTGGAAATCTTTTTCGATATCTTCCCAAACTTTTTTCGCGTCTAAGCGACGTTTAGAAAGGAGATAGCTGCCGTTTTCTTTGTCTTTACCAATTGCTGAAATCACAACCAATTCTAAGACATCCCCAACTTTGACTGCTTCGTTGATGTCTTCAACAGGTAAAGTTGATAATTCTTTTGCAGGAACAACGCCTTCAACGCCGGCGCCTTCGATCCCTACGATCGCTTGTTTATCCTCAATGGCCAATACCTCACCTTTAACGATATCTCCAACTTTTACTTCTTGGAAATTGTCTAAAGCGGCTTCCATTGATTCATTTCCACTCTCAACCTGATTATTTTCAAATTCTGTCATCTCTCATGTCCTCCTAACCAACAATTCTGCAATAATTGCACTACATCTTTTAGTTTAAAATAGAATGAAAAAAAAATAAAGCGATTTCTCTTATTTTCCTAAAAAACTACGGTTTTTTCGTTAAAAAAGTCTTTTCACCTCTGTTTTCTTACTCACTTTCATCTTTTGGTTTCGAAAAATAAAAAAACAATGGGGAACACCCATTGTTTTTGTTAATCAATTTTTTCTTTGATGGTTTTTTTGATTGCTTCGACGACTTGCTCGATCGTTAAACCAGACGTATCGATTCGAACCGCATCCTCCGCTTGTTTCAAAGGGGAGACTTCTCTGTGAGAATCCAGATAATCTCTTTGCTGGATCTCTTCTTTCAACGTCTCATAATCGGTTTTGATCCCTTTTTGCTGATTTTCTTTAAAACGGCGCTGTGCGCGTTCTTCCACACTTGCTACCAGAAAAATCTTGACTTCTGCTTGTGGTAAAACCGCCGTACCAATATCGCGGCCATCCATCACGACACCGCCATCTTTAGCGATCATCTGCTGTTGTTGGACGAGTTTTTCGCGGATCGCAGGGTATGCCGACACCTTCGAAACTGCGTTGGTTACTTCTGGCTGACGGATCGCTTCTGTGACTTGCTCTCCTCCTGCAAAGACCTCTTGACCGTGTTCAGTCGGTTCAAAAGTGATGGGGTATTGATCGATCAAAGCAGCGATCGCCGCTTCATCTTCAAGTGAACAGCCCGTTTTTAAAGCTAAATACGTGATGCTTCGATACATGGCACCAGTATCCGTATAAATAAATCCCAGGTCATTCGCGATGATTTTTGCCACTGTGCTTTTCCCAGATGACGCAGGACCATCAATAGCGATGTTGATTTTTTTCATTTTTCTTACTCCTCGTTTCCCAACGATGTGTATTCCTTCATCGTTTCTGCTTATCGCCCACCTTGGCTTCTTTCTTTCAAGAAAAAAAACCGCCAAAGCGGTTTTTTATTTAATTCGTAAGGTGTCGCCAGGGTAAAGCATGTAGTTGTTTGGATCAATCCCATTTAATTGATATAGGGTTTCAACTGAGATGCCTGTACGGGCTGCCACTTGTTCAGGACCTTCGCCAGCTTGGACTGTCGTGTATTCCTCGGTACCAGTTGCGCCTTGACCTTGATCAGTTTGCGTATTCTCTTGTCCCGCATTGTTTTCTTGTTGCGCCGGTTCACTACTTGATGGCGTCGTTGAAGCTGGTGCAGAACTACTGCTACTTGATGAAGAACTTGATTCACTTGTTGACGAACTCGTTTCACTTGTCGATTCCGTAGTGGATGATTCCGTCGTTGATGATTCGGTTGTTGAAGACTCTGTCGTACTTTCTACAGTACTGCTCGAACTTGCTGTGGTTGGGGCATCATTGTTATGGTTCAATACCCAAATACCGGCACCAACCGGAATTGCCACGATCAAGAAAAGCAAAACTAAAACGATCGTCAAAAAGAGTGAATTCCCACGCTTTTGTTTTCTTTGTTGGGATCTTGATGCAGAATCATCGTATTCTGTATCATAGATTGGTTGTTCCCACGGTTCTTGATTTTCTGAATTGTAGTCATTGTCTTTCTTGCTCACTCGTATTCCCTCCTAGTTTCCTTCCGATGTATTATACCATAGGTAAATAAAAACTGTCCTACAAAATACGATTCAATTTATATCTTTAAAAATTTTTATTAAACGTTCCTGCCAATGATGGGCTTCCTTTTTCTCGGGCAGCTGTTCTTCACCCGCTATTTCGATCCCGTCATTGTCGCAACAATAAGGATTCTCCTGGGCTTCCTCTCCGAAATGCGCCAGTAAAAATTGTCGGCGACAACCTGTAAAATGAATATAAGCCAACATTTTCTGTAATTGTTCTTGTTTTTGCTGTTCATTGCGTTTTAATGTTTCCAGCCAAAAGGAAGTCCCCAACTCTTTCATTTTTTGCTGCCACTTTTCTTGCAACGGTGTCAAGGGTTCTTTCCTCTTCTCCTGAACCATTCGTTCTAAAGCAAGGCGTTCTTCTTTATTTTCTCGCTGAAAGAAGTAATGGATCTGCTCATCATGTTCCTGATAAAGCAAAATCGCATTGCTTTGTTTGCCATCACGACCAGCTCGCCCGATTTCTTGACTGTAATTCTCTAACGAATCAGGTAGATCATAATGGATCACAAAGCGAATATCTTCCTTATTGATCCCCATCCCAAAGGCATTGGTAGCAACGAGTAATTTTAATTTATTCTGAGAAAACTGCTGCTGCAACGTTTTTCTTTGATCACTCGCGAGACCACCATGATAATAGCCTACCAAATAGCGCTGACGCAGTTTGTTATAGACTTCTTCGACTTTGCTTCTTGTGGAACAGTAGATGATCCCAGCCCCGCCTAAGCGGCTGAGATAGTCTGCTAATGCCGCATCTTTGTCTGTCGTTTGCTCTACGAACAAGCCGATATTGCTGCGGTTCATCGAATAACGGTAGACATTGGCGTTCTTTGCTAATAATACTTGCCGTATGTCTGCTTCCACTTGTGCTGTTGCAGTAGCCGTCAAGGCTAATGTGACAGGTGCCTTCAAGCGTTTCTTTACTTCACCAAGCTGCAAGTACTCTGGTCGAAAATCAATGCCCCATTGCGAAACACAATGGGCTTCATCCACCACGAGCATGGCGATCTTAACCTGTTCCAATTGATGCAAAACAGCTTCTTGTACGATCATTTCTGGACTTAAAAACAAAAACTTGTACTTCTGCAAATGCTGCATCACATACTGGCGATCAGCAAGGTCCAATTGACTATTAAACGCAATCGCGTGTTTTTCCCCTTGCTTTTGTAAGCCGTAGACTTGATCTTCCATCAAAGAGACTAACGGCGAGATAATGATCACGATCCCGTCTACTAGGTACCCTGGCAGCTGATAGCACAGACTTTTGCCATTCCCAGTAGGCAGAATCGCTAACGTATCTTGCTGTGCTAAAACACTTTCGATGACTTCTTTTTGTCCTTGGCGGAATGTTTTGAAACCAAAATACTGATTCAGTGCATCTTCTAACATCGAATCCCCCGCTTCTGAGCAATCTGTAACAAACGAATCGTCAAAAAATCAGTCGTAAGAAGCGCCTGTAATTCTTGGTAGCTATTTTTCCAAGAAGCTTCTGGCAGCTTTTTCAACAACGCTGTATCAAAGCGCTGAAAAGGAAACGTGGGATCAAGCAATGCCCACTCAATCAAATGATCATTAACAGTTCCTCGTTTGATCCTTCTTTTTTCCATAATCTGCTCGACAGAATCGCCTCGCAAAAACAATGCTCGGCTTTCCACCATGCTTTGGTTTAAACTTCTCTTTAGAAAAGGCGACAATCCTCGAAACAGGATCGTCTGGGGCGTTTTTTCGATCAAGGTTAAAAATTGATGGATCGAAGCTCCTACATAAAGAGTGTCCCAAGGCTTACTTCGAACATTTTCTGGTAAAAGCTGAAAAAACGCCTGCCCTAGAATATCTAGACCCGATAAGGTGCCCGCTAAAAAATCTGCCACTTCTGCGGGAAGCTGGTCAAAAATTGCTGTTAGCTCTTGATACAGGCACTTTTTGATGTCAGGATTGTGACGGATCAGCTGACGGACAGGTTCTGTATAGAGTGGCGTGTTTTCAACGGGAATATACTGATTGGTCACGCCTTGATACGCAGCTGCTTGAACCAGCAGCCGAACAAAACGCCAAGCCTCCTCCGTCGTTCGTCCATAACGAAAGTAATTCGCATAACGCAACAATCGTTCACCTAGCTGCTGGCTGTTTCTAGCGGTCGTTTTGAGCAGCAGACCATCTGAATCTCGACTTAGAGCCCCTCGTTGGATCAAGTTAGCGAGCGTCTGTTGATACGCTTTCTCATTCAACTGGGGCAACGATTGAAAGAGACCTAAGCGATCATAAAAAAAGGCATAACTCAAGACAGAGCTAGTACGCTTACCAATGAGAATTTGATAAAGTGTTGATGGGCGCAGCTTGTCAGTATCAGAAAACAGCGCTAAAATAAAAGAATCCATATTTCCCCTCCAGAAAGGACTAAAAAATGTCACAACGCTGTAAAATTATTCCTGAGCGCTGCATTGCTTGTGGCCTATGTGCGATCTATGCCCCCGAGATCTTCGATTATGATGAAGACGGGATCGTTTTATTTGCCCAAGAACCAAATGCTCGGCAACAGTTTATCATAGAAGACCAACAAGAAAAAGTCAAAACTGCTTATCGCAAATGCCCTACCCGTGCGATTATCATGGAAAAATAAAAAAAGCCGACTTGCCATTGACAGACCTTTCGTCTGCAACAGCAAGTCGGCTCATTTTTTTATTTTCCTATAGCAGAATGATGGGGCTGCTTACGAGCCAACCATGGCAGCAGTTTGGCGTGAAGTGCTAAAAAGACGGCACTGACGATTGCGCCTTTGACCAAATTGAAAGGTAAGATCCCGATCGCCACATATTGCGGCAAAGACATTCCTAAAAATTGATCGGCTGTGACCCCGAAAAAGCGCAGGTAAAGCGGTGTGATCACAAATAGGTTCGCCACACTCATAAAAATCGTTACCGACAAGATACCGCTGATGACACCAACCATTTTGTTTTTGGTGTGAATACCTTTGCGGAAAAAGTAGTACATTGGCAAAGTAAAGGCACATGATGCTAAAAAGCTTGCCGTATCCCCCACCATATCAGCAGGTGAAAAACCAGATAAGAACAAATGCAGCACCGAACGAATGAAAGCAGTCAATACCCCGCTCCAAGGACCAAATAAAAACATCATGATCATCACGGGAATATCACTAAAATCGATCTTTAAAAAGCTGAACGCTGGGAAAATCGGAAAAGCGATAAATTGCAAAATTGTTCCCATAGCAGCACACATGGCGATCGTCACCATTTTTCTTGTTTTGTTGTTCATCAGTATAAATCCTCCTAAGTTCAGGATTCCTCTTCAAACGAACCTATTAAATTTCCTCGGCTTTCTTGTCGGCGCCAGACAAAAAATGCCCTCTTTTTTCCACAGGGAAAAAAGAGGGCATTCGAAATAGCCATAAGCAAATCAAATACGCTCTATCTTCTTTATCCAGACTGTACTGTCGGTATCGGAATTTCACCGATTCAGCTATTTCCGAAGAAATAGGTCGTGGACTATAACCACCGGTCGGGAATTGCACCCTGCCCCTGAAGACGAACCTTTATTCTATTTATTACATGTTCTATTATACACAAAATCTAAAAATTAACAATAGTTACGTTTTCAGATAATTTTCAATTATTTTGCACTGTTTTTCAGCTGGCTGACTTCCTTCTTCGTCAGCTCTCGGTATTCCCCTGGACGAAGGCCTTTCAAATCTAACGGACCATAATTTTCCCGTTTTAATTTTTGCACAGGCAAACCAACTGCTTTTAACATATTTTTGACTTGATGGTTGCGTCCTTCGTGGATCGTCAATTGCACAATACTAGATTGCGCTGTTTGGTCTGTCGACAAGATCTCAAAGCGAGCAGGTGCCGTCTTACGACCTTCGATCCGAATCCCTTTTGTCAATGGGAGCAGCTGCTTTTTATCCGCAATCCCTTTGACCTTGGCAACGTACACTTTGTCGACTTCGTGTTTCGGATGCATCAGTGTCTGTGACAATTCCCCATCATTTGTCAGCAATAACAAACCAGAGGTATCATAGTCCAAGCGCCCGACGGGATACACCCGTTCAGGAACTTCAGCAAAATAATCCAAAACGACTTTGCGCTTTTTATCATCCGTTACAGCTGAGATCACACCACGAGGTTTGTAGAATAGATAATAGACGTGTTGTTCTTGTTCGATTGGTACACCATCGACTTCAACAACATCTTTTGAGCTAACTTGGACCCCTAATTCTTTGATCACTTGCCCGTTGACACGCACTCGGCCTTCGGTTATCAATCCTTCAGCTTTTCTTCTTGAGGTGATGCCAGCATGGGCAATCACTTTTTGCAAACGTTCCATCTTCATTCTCCTTCTGTTTCTGCTTGTTTGTAGCGGTCGTAAAAAAGATCAAACGGTGCATCTTCTTCAAGTTCATCTTCCATGGATTGGATATCGGGTAATTCAGCCAAACTTTTTAAGCCAAAATAATCCATAAAGTATTCCGTCGTACCATATAGGATCGCTCGTCCTGGTCCGTCAACGCGGCCTTTTTCTTCAATCAGTCGTTTTGCCACCAATTTTTGAACCGATCCGCTAGATTGGACGCCGCGGATCTCTTCTACTTCCATCCGAGTGATCGGCTGCTTGTAAGCAATGATCGACAACGTTTCTAAAGCGGCCTGCGACAACGAGCTGCCCATCGGTGATTCAGCATATTTCTTCAATAAAGGGGCAAATTGTTTCTTGGTGGTCAAAATAAAATGATTGCCCACTTCAAGAATATGCAACGCAGTATGTTCATTTTCTTCATATTGCTGATTTAGTTCCTGCAAATGCTGATAGACACTGGCAGTATTGCTTTTGACTAAGTAACTCAATTCTTCAAGTCCGATCCCCTCATCACCGACGACGAATAAGATCGCTTCTAATTCACTATATTTACTCATCTTCTTTACCTGTTGGATAGAGCAGAATCGACGCATAATTGTCTGTTTGCTCTACTCGAATCGTTCCTTTTTTCATTAATTCTAACAGTGCCATAAAAGTTACCACAACTTCTGTTTTATTGTAGGTCGTAAAAAACGAATCAAAGCTGCGGCCTTTTTTAGCACTAACATGCTGCATCTCCAGCTGAATCGCCGCCATCTTTTCATCGATGGTACTTTCATCAGGAGAAATTTTGGTTTCTAGTACTTGGCGATTTTTCTTTTTCTCGATCATTTTTTGAAAAGCCAAAAAGAGATCGATCGTATTGAATTGATTGGCTCTTAACTGATCTTCTTCCTCTTTGTATTCATCGACATCCATCGGATCTTTCGTATAATACAAACTGCGCTCTTCTGCTTTTTCGGAAAGCTGCTCGGCTGCATACTTAAATTTGCGGTATTCTAGCAGCTGTGCCACCAGCATATCCCGTGGATCTTCTTCGTACTCTTCCACTTCAGCAATCAGCTCTTGTTTCGGTAACAGCATCTGGCTTTTGATCGCCATCAGAGTTGCCGCCATGACTAAATATTCACCAGCGACTTCTAATTCTAAAATTTTCATGGCATGGATATACTGCATGTATTGTTCGGTGATGGTTGCAACTGGAATGTCATAAACATCGATTTCCAGTTTTTTGATCAAATGAAGCAGCAAATCCAACGGTCCTTCAAAGACAGCTAATTTTATTTTGATTTCTTCCATTCCATCCTCGATTTCTAGGCGCGCGGAAAGTGCTGCTTGTACACTTCCGTCATCCGTTTCTTCGTTATATGCGTGTAAATCTGAGTGGTCGAGATATCTGCGTGTCCTAACAGCTCTTGAACCGTTCGCAGATCTGCCCCGTTTTCTAATAGATGGGTCGCAAAACTATGGCGCAACGTATGGGGAGTCACATTTTTGGTGATCCCAGCTTGTCGAACCAAGGCTTTTAAATTTTTCCAGATTCCTTGACGAGACAGCTGCGTGCCATGGTTGTTTACAAACAGGTGGCTTTCATCCGGTGTTTTTCTCGTCAAATACGGACGTGCATCGCTGAGATACGTTTCGATCCATTGAATCGCTAAATCCCCTAATGGGACGATTCGTTCTTTGTCGCCTTTCCCGGTTGTTTGCAACAAGCCCATACTTAAATGCAAATCATTCAATTTCAAGCCGATCAACTCGCTGACGCGCAAACCTGTCGCATACATCACTTCCAGAATCGCTCGATCGCGAATGCCCAACACCGCTCGAGTATCTGGTGTTTCGATCAAGCGCTCCACTTCCTGCAAACTCAAAGTGTCAGGTAGCTTCTGCTGTTTTTTCGGCGAATCAATATGCTGCATCGGATCATGATCTGTCAACCGTTCTTGACGCAAATATTGATGGAATCTTCGCAAACTGGAAACCATCCGAATCACGGTTGCCGAGGATTTTCCCGCCTCTTGCAGACTTTGCAAAAAAGACAAAACGATCACTCGGTCGATCTGTTGCCACTGCGTCACTTGTTTTTTTTGTAAAAACGCAAGATACTGTTGCAGATCCCGCTGGTAGCTGGCACGGGTATTTTGGGATAGCCCGCGCTCAATGGTCAAATAATGAAGATAATCAATAATTTGTTCGTTCATGGGGCTTCCTCTACTTTCAGCTTTTTTATCATATCAAATTCTGGCTCGTTTAGATAGTAGCTTGCCAACAAAAAAAGAGGCATCTACCGTATCTTTTGCCCAAGGAAACACCCGAATCATAGCAGATTTTTTGGTTTCTTTCAAATCGGAAAAAAGGGCACTCTTCCTATTGAAACCATCTGACTATCATTCGGGTGATAACAAAATCTTTTCAAATTGCCCAGCTACAGACACTAGGCTTTGTTTTGGCATTTTTGGCAGACACCATGAAATGTCAACCGATGATCCTTTACTAAAAAATGGTACTTTTGTTCGACGATCTCCTCGACTGTGCCCAACAGATCCTCTTCAACCTCTTCAATATTGCCGCATTCCAAACACAACAAGTGATGATGGAAATGTTTGGCGCCTTCTTTACGTAGGTCATAACGAGCGACACCGTCATTAAAGCTGACTTTATCGACGATTTTCAAATCCGTCAAAATCTCCAATGTTCGATAGACGGTTGCTAAGCCAATCTCAGAATTTTTTTTGCGCACAAAGAAGAAAATCTCTTCGGCGGATAAATGATCTTTCTCATTTTCTAATAAGACCAACAACGTCGCTTCTCGCTGAGGAGTTAATTTGAACCCCGACTCGTGCAATTGTTTCTTGGTCTTTTTTAACGCTGCTGTTGTGTTCAT
The DNA here is from genome assembly GCF_047470845.1 of Candidatus Enterococcus avicola. Taxonomy (NCBI): domain Bacteria; kingdom Bacillati; phylum Bacillota; class Bacilli; order Lactobacillales; family Enterococcaceae; genus Enterococcus; species Candidatus Enterococcus avicola. The sequence goes on from NZ_JBLGTY010000012.1 coordinate 62,224, forward strand.
AGTTGCCTCCGTATGCCGCTAATTTATAACGATTCTAATTTGAGTGAGAATCACTCAAGACAAACATTGTAATCATTATAAATTAGAACAGCAAAAGAAACAAGTATTCTCAATTAGGTTTTTTAACAAGAATCGTGAAGCCGTCTTTTTGCTCAATCAAACGCTGTTTCATCAAGGTTCCTAACGCCCGTTTAAATTGGCCTTTACTAATACCAAACGTTTGTAAAATCTCTTCTGGTGCTGATTTATCGGTAAAAGGAATTTTATTTTCTGGTGCTCGTTCTAAAAAGGTTAGGACCATGGCGGCATCATTTGAAATCGCCTCGTGGGCTCTTGGTTTCAACGAAAGGTTCAAGACGCCATCTGGACGAACCCCAATCACTCGTCCTTTGACAACTTCCCCAAGACGCGGCTCTTGATAGCGCTCTGATGGGTGGACGAAGCCAATATAAAAATCATCCGTCAATAAGTAGGTTCCCGCTAGTTTTAAGCGATACACGGTACCTGTAACATCTTGATTCTTCATCTGTTCCGTACCATTCTTACTCAGTGCCTTGAAGATTTTCTCATCTGCTAACGAAGCCCATATACGCTCTTTGTCGTCGACGCGCAAGCTGACCATCAAACGGTCACCTTTTTTGGGCCAAAGTTCCCGCATTGTTGGCAATTCATCTAATGAAACCACCATGTCCTTGTCTTTTAAACCGATATCGACGAAAACGCCTAAGTCGCGACGGCTTCCTGTGACTGTACCAAAGGCATAATGCCCTTTGCGGCTTTTCGGAATATTCGTAGTGAGTACATTTTCTTGCTTTTGGTTTTGATAGCCAAACCCTTCGACGGCTTCACCTAAATGATGTTCGCCTTCTTCCTTGGCTAGTCGGAAGGTAACCCCGCCTTTTTGAACAAAATAATTCTGTTCATTTTCATCAATGATCAATCCGCTAAATACGGATGCTAATAAGTCTTTCATCTATTCTCTCCTTCTTCATAAAAACTGCCCGTTGCTAGAAAAAGAAACGCAGCAGTGCCATAGCAATAACGCCTGTGATAACGATCTTCATCAAATCTTTTGTATAATACCCCACCAACAATGCTGGGATACAGGCAACAGTTTCTTTGACTTTCAAGATGGGAAATTGCCCTTCTCGAAAGATCAGCAAATTTTGAACCAACAATGCCGCCAAAATACACAACGGCAAGTAACTCAAAAAGATGGTGAAAGGTTTTGGAAATACGAGCTTTTTAGAAAATAAAAAAGGAACGATCCGCGGAATCCAAGTAACCAACCCACATGCTAGCATTAGTATAACAAAATTAGTCATGATGTGTCACCGTCCCAACCAAACATCCTGCCAAGGTCGCAGCAATTACCGCGATCTCAGCAGTAGAAAAACGCATAAATAAAATCAATGTCCCCACAACTGCCCCGAGTACGAAGAGCGTTTGCTGGGTTTTCTTCTTGAGGGGTCGCTCTACTTGAAATAAAAAAAGACCAACAAACATGGCTACCAAGGCAAAATCTAAGCCTAACGCTTCTGGATCTGGAATAAACGAGCCTAATAGTCCGCCCAAAAAGGTTGCGAAGATCCAACTCAAATACGCCATCACGTTCAACCCATGGGTCCATTGCGCTGTGACTGGTTTGTCTTGTTGCAGTGCCGTCGTCAAAACGCCATAGGACTCATCAGTCAAAAGCGTCCCAATCCCAATAGCAGAAAGCAAAGGAGTCTTTTTAAAATAGGAAGCCACTGATAAGCTCATTAAGAAATGTCGTAAATTCACTAAAAAGACGGTTGCGACGATCGTCATGAAAGGTGCTTGAATCGCGAGTAATGCACAAATAATAAATTGAGCACTGCCTGCATAGACAATAATAGACATTAAAATAATTTCAAGAATCGACAACCCAACACCTTTTCCTACGACCCCCATCGCAAAACCAATCCCTAGGTACCCAAGAATCGTTGGTACACAAGCAATGACCCCATCTTCAAAGCGATCATATCTTTCTATTTTCTGCACAAAAAACCCTCCCTGTTTGAACGATTATCTTTCATCATATCGAAAACAGGGAGGGGAAACAAGTATTTTTCACATGTGCATGTAATAACTCTGAAAGTTTTCTAGTGACTCAGGAGACTTAGCGAACGGTGTGATCGTTCCCATTGCCTCTGAAATAGCCAGTTTTGGCGTTTACCGTAAATAAGTATAGCGGGAACGCTGAATCATCCGTTCCTTTAAGCAAGCTGCCTTGGGCATTTGTCGCATAAAAATTGTAATAGCCTTCGCCGTTGACGATCCGCACGCGTTCAAAAGTATAACCACCATCAACCACGTAACCACGGGCAATCGCTGTGGCAATGATTTTTTCTTGGACACCATCTGCCCACACCCAAGCGCTATTGTTTACATCATTCAAATCACTTTGACGGGCTGGAATAATTGGCTGATTATTGGTATTTGTTGGCGTATTTGGCGAAAGCACATACTCTTCTTCAGACGTGCTTTGTGCAGGCGTCGCAGCGCTTGTAGAACCGCCGCTTGAAGCGGAAGCGTTGTTCTCAGAAGCCGCCGCTTGTGCTGCTTCTTGGGCCGCTTGTTGTTGTGCCGCTGCTTCTTGCGTAGCGGTTTCACGCTTCGTCAACGCAGTATCGACTTTGCGCAGATCAGCAGTGAGACTTTCCACCAATGAATCGATCGGTAAAGCTTGGACTTTTTTCATCAAGGCATTGTAGTTCTCACGGGTGACACTTTCAGGTGCTTCACCATCACCACTTAAAGCCACCATGCTTTTCACCGCATTTTGAACTTCCTCGATCGCACTGAACTCTTTTTGTCCCATGTCGATGGCTTGATTGATCAACTCATCAAAGGCATCCCCGTTCTCACGCTTCGCCATTGTGACGGCAGCCGCTTCTTTCAATGAGACTTCTTCCAATTGATCTTCCACAACGGCAGGACTGCTAAAATAGCTGTTGATCTCGGTCAAAGTTGCTAGTTTGTCAGCGATCGTCGCAGCTTCTTGTGACAAGGCATCGTACCGTTCATGGTCTTGAAACTCTGCCAACTGATTCGTCACAGCCGTCAGCTGTTCTGATGTTTTGTCGTTTTTAATGAACACTCGTTCATCATTTGTATAAAAATCATTCAGCTCATTTTCAATTTGATCGAGTGTACGGTTTTCCTGCGCCAGTTGCGTTTCTCGGGCAGTTTCTTGTTGCTGCTGTTGATAGTAATACGCCCAACCGCCACCAGCTGCCACTAATAAACAAGCCGCTGTAATATAGAGTGCTTTGCGAGGACTCTTCTTTTTTTCGCTAGGCGTCGACGTTTTTTCTTCAGTAGTCGCCTTTTTCGGTGCTTCATCCGCTGCGGTGATCGGCTCAGGAATTGGATCGATCACTGGTTCTGGCTGCTTCTTCGCTTCTTCAATGACTGGATCCGTCACTGGTTCATCTTCGCTTATCAGTAGAGGTTCCTCACTGGCTTGTTCCTGACTTTCTTCTTCAGTAGCAGACAAATCATCAGCGGCGGCTTCTGCTTCTAGAGCAGCGGCTTTTTCTTCTTCATCAAGTTTGTGTTGGCGGATATAAGCAGCCAAAATATCAGCGTCATGCTGTTCCTCCGTACTTAATGCATCGGTTTCACTTGCTTCCTCACTGGCTGATGTCGCATGCTCTTGCGTTGCGCTAGAGCTTTCTACTTCCGTTTTTTCCTCAGCTTCTTTCTTAGAGGCTGATGTGGGGGTTACATGTTGCTCATCAGAAAAAGTCCCTTGCTGCGCGAGGTCGATCGTTTCTTCATTTGAGGATGGCCGATCACCTAAGTGCTCCTCCATTTTTCCGATCGGGACGTTTTTAAAGTCTGACCAGCGAATATCATCATTTTTATTCTGTGGCTCTTCTGGCGTAACGGAAGAGTCAGATGTTGGTTCCAGTTCATTCTCCTTTGCCTGGTTCCATTGGAACCCGCAATTGGGACAAACGGGTGTTTCTTCTATTGCTTGAAATCCACATTCAGGACATGTCTTCTTCATTGATTCAAACTGACTCCTTTTGTTTTTTGCATTTCCTTTTATGAAGCAGTCGCCTCTTTCATCAGACGCTTGCTGTACCTACTGCTTCTTTTTTTAGACCAGCAAATAATGGGTCTTTTTTGACACTTCGTTGTTTGTTACGTTTTGATGCAGATGCACAAAATTAAATTTATCACATTCTTGGCAATTAGCCAACACTTGCTTGGTTACGTTTTTATTAAGTTCTTTACCAATCTTGTGTCGAGAGGACAGAATCTGAATAAAAAAGACTTTCCAAAGGGTTCCTTTGGAAAGTCGATAAACCTTGATTATTCTAAGAAATCTTTCAATTGTTTTGAACGAGATGGATGGCGTAGTTTCCGTAATGCTTTTGCTTCGATCTGACGAATCCGTTCTCTCGTTACCCCAAAGACTTTGCCGACTTCTTCTAATGTCCGAGTACGACCATCATCGATTCCGAAACGCAAGCGCAGCACGTTTTCTTCACGGTCAGTCAACGTATCCAGTACATCTTCTAACTGCTCTTTCAACAGCTCATAAGCCGCATGCTCTGCTGGACTTGTGGCATCTTGGTCTTCAATAAAATCACCTAGATGAGAATCGTCTTCTTCACCGATCGGTGTTTCTAATGAAACAGGTTCTTGGGCGATCTTCAAGATTTCACGAACTTTTTCCGTCGGCAGATCCATTTCTGCGCCGATTTCTTCTGGTGTCGGTTCGCGCCCTAAGTCTTGCAGCAATTGCCGTTGAATACGGATCAATTTGTTGATGGTTTCCACCATATGCACAGGAATACGAATGGTTCGCGCTTGGTCAGCGATCGCACGGGTGATCGCTTGACGGATCCACCAGGTCGCATACGTCGAGAATTTGAACCCTTTGCGGTAGTCGAATTTCTCAACGGCTTTCATCAAGCCCATGTTTCCTTCTTGGATCAAATCAAGGAACTGCATTCCTCGACCCACATAACGTTTGGCAATACTAACGACCAAACGTAGATTGGCTTCTGCCAAACGCTGTTTTGCCTCTTGATCGCCTTCTTCGATTTTCAGTGCGAGCGCCACTTCTTCTTCTGCGGTCAATAACGGCACACGACCGATTTCTTTCAAGTACATCCGAACGGGGTCATTGATTTTCACACCAGTTGGTGCAGACAGATCTTCTTGAGGTTGTGTTTCTTGTCGTTTTTCATTGCTCTTTAGACTATGGACTGAAGGCTCTCCATTTTCATCCACGACACTGATGCCTGAATCCTCCAGTTTTTGAATTAATTTGTCCATTGCATCAGCATCCAAAGTATACGGCGTTGCTAAACGATTCGTAATGTCATCGTAAACAACTTGCCCCTTTGTTTTGTTTTCTCGGATGTATTCGGCAACTGCTTTGTCATACGTTTTTTTTGTTTCTTCTGCCATGAAAGAAAGCCCCTTTCAGTTCGCTATTTAGCTTGTTTCAACCGTTTGGTCAAATCAATGATTTCGATCGCAAGTTCAAGTTCTAATTGCTGGTTTCCTTTTTGTCTTGCTTCTTGCTGCTGGATTCGTTTTTGATTGATTTCTTCAGCAATGCCCGACTTTTGAAATACCTGCAGAATGTCCTGAAATTCTTGTTCAGTCCCTTCCTCAGAAGCTTTAAGATCTGCAATATCGATCACCATTTTTTTCATTGAATCTTCTTTTAAAAAATCTAAGAACTTTGCTAAAACAAAGTGTTCTTCTGTTTCCATATACGCATCAAACAGCAGATAAAGCTGTTGGTAACGATCATGGATAAAGGATATGCCACTCGCTCGAAAGCGATGGTTTAACGTACTGTCATGAAACAAACGGTACAATAATAATTCTTGTGCTTTTTCTACCTGTGTTTTGGGCTGCTGCCGCGTTGGCGGCGTAAAGACCATAGGATTGGTTGTTGGCGCTGGCGGCGGTGCATCTTGCCGCGGCTGCTTCTCTTGCCGGTTTTGCTTGAGCTGCTGCTGCAAGGTCTCACGGCTCAAGTTGAACTCTGTGGACAACTGAGTCAAATAACGGTCTTGCTCCAGCAAAGAATCCACCCGCTGTAATTCCTTTAAAACGACTTGGACATAATCTAGCTGCTCTTTCTCATTGGCCAAATTTCGATTTGCTCGATGGTAATCCATTTTGAAAGCAAAGACGGTTTCTTTCCCATGTACAGCTAATTTATAAAAAGCTTCTGTCCCATATTTGCGCAAATAGTCATCTGGGTCCATCCGTTCCGGCACTCGAACCACAGATAATTTCAAGCGGCTATTGTTTTGCAAAAGATCGATCCCACGGTTCGTGGCTTCAACCCCTGCACTATCTCCATCGTAACAAAGAATCACTTCTTGTGCCACTCGCTCGATGTGAGCGATCTGCTGATTGGTCAGGCTGGTCCCCATCGAGGCGATCCCATTTTCGATCCCTGCTTGCCAAGCGGCGATCACGTCCATAAATCCTTCAAATAAATACACTTGACCATCTTTACGCATCGCTCGTCGCGCTTTGTCAAAGTTGAAAAGAACCTCGCGTTTATTGAAAAGAATCGTTTCAGGACTATTTAAATATTTTGGTTGGTCTTGATCACCGACTTTTTCGCTTGCTAACCACCGACCAGAAAACCCAATCGTTTTCCCCTGAGGATTGCGGATCGGAAACATGATTCGCTGGTAAAAGCGATCCGCCAGTGAGCCATCGTTGCGCTGAACAAAGAGTCCTGTATCAGGAAAAAACTCTGCTTTGGCTTTTTCATTCAAAAAAACTTTCTCCAAAAACGAGCGTTCATTCGGTGCAAAGCCAATATTGAACTCTTCGATCAGTGCCATCGTCAATCCACGATCTAATAAATAATCAAGCGCTTCTTGTCCAGCAGCCGTATTCACCAACATGTGATGATAGACTTCGGCGGCTTTTTCATGTAACGCAATCAATTGACTCGTTTGTGAGGTCGCTTCATTGATGCCTTCAGACTGCTGATATTGCGGATCAAGAGGAATATCATTCATTTCTGCTACTTTGACGACTGCTTCTGGAAAACTGATCCCTTCAAGCTCCTGTAAGAAACCATACACATTTCCACCACGACCACAACCAAAGCAATGAAAAATTTGTTTGTCCTCTGCAACGGAAAAAGAAGGTGATTTTTCATTATGGAACGGACACAAACCAAAATAATTTTTTCCAGACTTCTTTAACTGGACATACTGTCCCACGATATCGACGATATTGCTACGTTCGCGAATGTCGTCAATGACCGTTTGAGGAATTCGTGCCATCCACTCACCTCCATTTGGTAAGTATTCATCGGTTTACTAGGTAAAAAAACGCACTAATAGATATCAGTGCGAAGAATAATTAGACAGAATCACTCATAATGATTTTACCATATTTTATTTGTATTTCAAGCTTTTTTGTTTCACTTATTTTACAACGCTTATGAAAAGAAACGCGCCGTAACATTGATCTTCCATTGATTCATTTTTATTAAATCAGCGTAGAATAAATTGCCGCCGTTATGATACAGGTGACCACCATTATAAAAAACGGATTGGATGCCCCAGTAACGATAGGTTTGTTCCGTATCATTGCCTAACAATGGAGATAAAACCTCTCTGGAATATGTTTCTGCTAACTCTAAGGTGTTCACTCCCCCTCGGGCAGCGACATAATCAATATAATCTGTACCAAAATTATACGCCTGTACGGCGGTCCAAAGATCACAGTTCATTTGCTCGGCTTTTTCAATCAACTCTGCTAAATAGGAAACACCTTGTTCGATGCTTTGTTCTGGCGTATCGAACTGATTTTGTTTTCCATAAACACTTTCAGAACTTTGCATCGGGTCGTTGCCTTGTCCTTTTGACTCCGTCAGCATGATGCTCATGGCTAATGACTGATATTCAGAGATGTCGTGGGCTTGCGTCTGTTGCGCGATTGCTTCTTCATACGCATAGACAGCTTTCAATGCCGTGTAGTTTCGATAGACCCAAACCCCTGCCCCGATCAGTAGCAGCACGAGGGCCAGCTTCAGTATAAATCCTAGGAAACGTCGAATTTTTCTCATCAAATACATCCCATCTTTTCTAAGTCAGAATCTATCGTACTATGAAATGAACGGGCTGACTAGAATTTTTTCTCTCCTAAAAAATCCTTAATAAAATCACAAGATTATTTAGAAAAAAACAAGCAATCCTAAGCTGACCGAGGGATTGGCGATCTTTCGACAAGAAAAAGGAAACAGCGCTTCTTCAAAAGAAAGCACTGTTTCACGCATCATTATTTTTCGATCGTGGTAACAATACCAGAACCGACTGTTCGTCCACCTTCACGAATCGAGAAGGTCGTTCCATTTTCTACAGCGATCGGATGGATCAATTCCACATCGATCGTTACGTTGTCACCAGGCATCACCATTTCCGTTCCTTCTGGTAAAACGATATTCCCAGTTACGTCCGTTGTACGGAAGTAAAATTGTGGGCGATAGTTATTAAAGAATGGGGTATGGCGACCGCCTTCTTCTTTTGTCAACACATAGACTTCCGCTTGGAATTTCGTATGCGGTGTGATAGAACCTGGTTTTGCTAACACTTGGCCACGTTCAATTTCATCACGGGTGATGCCCCGTAACAATACCCCTACGTTATCGCCAGCTTCTCCGAAGTCCATCGTTTTGCGGAACATTTCTACCCCTGTCACGACTGCTTTTTGTGTTTCAGGTTTGATTCCGACGATTTCTACTTCATCCCCGACTTTTACCATGCCGCGATCGATCCGACCAGAAGCAACGGTTCCCCGTCCTGTGATCGAAAAGACATCTTCGATCGGTAACAACAATGGTTTGTCAGTATCTCGTTCAGGCGTTGGGATATATTCATCTACTGTATCCATCAGCGTTACGATCGCTGCTTCAGCATCTGGGTCCCCTTCCAAGGCTTTTAACGCAGAGCCCTTGATCACAGGAATGTCGTCGCCAGGAAAATCATATTCAGTCAGCAATTCTCTGACTTCCATTTCAACTAAATCGATCAACTCGTCATCATCGACAAGGTCCGTCTTATTCAAAAAGACGATCAAATGTTTCACACCCACTTGACGAGAAAGCAAAATATGCTCCCGTGTTTGTGGCATTGGGCCATCTGTCGCTGATACGACCAAGATTGCGCCGTCCATTTGAGCAGCCCCTGTAATCATATTTTTCACATAATCCGCGTGTCCCGGTGCATCGATATGGGCATAGTGCCGTTTTTCCGTTTCATATTCCACATGAGCAGTATTGATTGTGATACCACGTTCGCGTTCCTCAGGAGCCGCGTCGATACTTGCGTAATCTTGCGGATTGGCAAGCCCTTTTTTCCCAAGAACTGTGGTAATTGCAGCAGTCAAGGTGGTTTTCCCATGGTCGACGTGTCCAATCGTTCCGATGTTGACATGGGGTTTGCTACGATCATAATGTTGTTTTGCCATATTGTTTCCCTCCTAGAGAAAGTTGAGTCGTTGGTTGACTCGAATCATATTTTTGCGATTTACGCTTCCAAAGAGATAAGGATTAACTTATTTTTTGTAAGTTTAAATCTACCCTTATTATAGGTCAAAATTAGTCAAAGTCAAGCAAGAGGTCTCGGCAGCTAATCCCTAAGAATTTCTTTGCTTTTTGTGATCCATTGGACGCAAGCCTGGTTTTTATGAATAATAGAAGATGAGGTGAGAAATGTGAAGAAAATCATTGCAGCGCTGGTTTTTACAGCAATTTTTCTTGGCGGCTGCTTCCTTACTTATGACTATTACTATGGTGGAAGTGACTATTATACAGTTATCAACGATGCGGGGGAACACGATACCGAAGTCAGTGACGAGGGGGTCGTTGAAAACATCTATCGTTATACACAAACAGCCTACAGCGCCTCTGGTGACGTCAAAACGGTCAAAATGAATGAACACCGTTCCGCTCCTTTGAAAGAAGGCGCCTATTTGAAACTATTGGTCAATCCAAACAAAGGCGTTATAAGCTGGGAAGAAGTTTCTGAAGAAGACGTTCCTCAAGCGGCTCTTGAAAAGTTGACCCCTCAATAATTGCTGCTATCAAGCAAGCGTCTGTAAAAAAGCAGGCCGTCCTCTTTCTAAATGAGGACGCCCTGCTTTTTGTGCTCTATAATTTATGGGCCTGATGAATCAGAATTGATTCTTCAGCCCCATTTTCATTATTGACAAAGAGCCGCTTTTTTGTACTTGTTTTGCCATCGTCTGCTTAGAAACAGCTCTTGTTACATCCGATTAATCACTTCTTCTACATTTTTGATCGTTACGGAAATCGTGCCATCGGGGTTATTGATAAATTCGATCAAATTCGGATCTCGGTAAACATCCAAAGGAACGATCAATTCGATTCCATTCGATAATTTTAGTTTTTGCTTACCAAATTTTTTCTCCGAGATCTCACGAACATCCCGCATCATCGGTGCTTGATTGACGAATCCTTTTTCAACCACTTCTTCTTGAAATGAAAGCTGAGCAGTAATATTGTCTTTAAAGACTTTTTGCGCCACTTCACTCACATCGATATGACCAGATTCTTCGATCGTATCGTAGACCGCTTCTTTCAAATCGGCAACAACGTTATAGGTGGGTGTTTCAAATTTCTGACCAATTTTTTCGGCTACTTTTTTGATGACTTTGACATTTTCTTCTAAAGATGGGATCGGTTCGGCATCAATGACTTTTGTTGAAAAGTAGGCGTATTTTTCACCTGAAAAGCTATATTTCTTTTCAATCAGTTCAAAGTCTAAGCTCTCCACATCGATCGTGATCCCTTCATCTGCCTTTTGGGTTTTACCAGCTAGTAAGGCACGATGCAAAATCAAATTATTTTCGATCCCAGCCTCCCCATTATCAATAAAATGCGTATAGCCATCTTGATAATTGACCTTCAAAAAAGCCAGCTGCATTCTTGTATCTAATTCATATAAGACGACAAACGCATCCGCACTTGGCGCATCTTCACTTTCCTTGTACGCTTCATACCAGCGTTGCACGATCGCTTCACTGGCTGCGATAAAGTCGTCTGGTGCTTGTTTGACCAATTGAGCGATCGTTGAAGTTTCGAGTAAACGACCTGTTTTGGTTTGCGGTGTAGCAAGTTTCTGTATTTTCTTCGTCAAATAATCACGAATGTATTCCGTTGTTAAATCAAGTTCAACTTGAGAAAAAACTGGATCGCCTGTTTGACGGTCCACAATGTGTAAAATCGCATGTTTCAAATAAATATCCATTGGTTACGCTCCTTATCCATTTGTCTAGTGTACAAAATAAATAGGCGAACTGACAAGAGCGAATCGGCATTTTCCTTCAACATTCGCTTTCTTTTTAAAAGGTGCAATCATTGGAAATTCCTGCCTCGTCTGCTAAACTAGAAGTATCACAGAAAACGGAGGAATGAACATGAACAGCTATACGTTATCAAACAATGTGACCATCCCTGAGCTAGGCTTTGGCACATGGCAAACACCAGACGGCGACGTTGCCGTAGCATCAGTCAAAAAAGCACTAGAAGTAGGTTACCGCCATATTGATACAGCACAAGGCTATAAAAATGAAGCCAGTGTTGGTCAAGCGATCAAAGAAAGCGGCATTCCTCGCGAAGAGCTTTTCTTGACTACAAAATTATGGAATGCGAACCATTCTTATGATCTTGTAATGTCCTCTTTTGAAGAATCTTTAGAAAAATTACAAACAGACTATATCGATCTTTTCTTGATCCATTGGCCAAATCCAGTGGCTTTTCGCGACAATTGGCAAACAGCGAACGCAGAAACATGGCGTGCTTTTGAAGAGTTGTATCAAGCAGGCAAAATCAAAGCGATCGGCGTCAGCAACTTCTTACCACATCATTTTGAGGAATTGAAAAAAACAGCGACTATCTTCCCAATGGTCAATCAAATTTTCCTTGCACCTGGCGAGTTACAAGAAGAAGTCGTGACTTATTGCCAAGAACACAATGTATTGCTTGAAGCATATAGCCCATTAGGTACTGGGAAGATCTTTGATGTACCAGAAATGAAAGCATTAGCTGAAAAGCATCAAAAATCAATCGCTCAAGTTGCATTACGCTGGTCTTTACAACATGGTTTCTTGCCATTACCAAAATCAGTCACACCAAGTCGGATCGAAGAAAACATCCACGTCTTTGATTTTGAGCTATCTGAAGAGGACATGAAAACGATCGATCAATTAGATGGTGTGGTTGGGAAAGCGACCAATCCAGATACGACAGGGTTTTAATTTCACTCTCTATAAAGGAGAAGCCTATGAAAAAAACTGATTTGAATCACCTCTCCCCTGCTGTTCAAAAAGCCTTACATGCTGATTTTGTTTTTCTCGTTTGGCCAGACAAAGTCCAACACTTTCCAGCACGTCAATGGACGACCAGCGACTATCAGCAGATGCTGACCGAGAAACTTACTGGGGAACCACGCTTTTTTCTTTGGGAAAACTACTTAGTCGCAACTGGCGAAAATGACCTTTTGGTCCTGATGCCCAAGTACCATCAAATCAATGATCTAGTAGAAACACCAGCGCCGCTTTTTTAGCAGCGATGGTGTTTTTTCAGGAAGTATATAAATTTTTTTGTATTTTTTCATGAGAATCACTGTTCTTTTCTGCAAATTTTCCTTATAATCGATAGTGATCGAGAGGAGAAGATTATGAAAAAGAAACAATTAGCAAAATTGAAACAACAATTCCGCCCGTCTTATGAAACAGCTCGACAACAGTTGTTTACAGCGATCGAGCGCAAAACAGCAGATAAGTTTGACCTTCCGACAACTGTGTATATCAATCCTAAAAACCAAGAGGAATTATTGATTGAATTGTTGAAGGAAACGCCAAAAGAACAAAAAATCGCTGTTCCTTTAGATGAGAACTTCAAGATCGTCGTGAAACGAATCCAACGCTTAGAAGCTGGTTTGCTTGATCGTTTCAGCGATAACTTAGTCGATGAGATCGCTGCTTACTGGTTGCCGACCAATCCGCAAGAAAGTACGGCACCCGCTCCTGCAAAAGAACCAGCGAAAGTGAAGGAAGAATCAGCACCAGCTGAAGCGGCTGCACCGACTACCTCTGCATCAACTAAAGAAGTAGAAAAAGCAACTGAAACAATGGCTGATACTGCTGACAACACAATGACTTTTTCAGCATTTGCTGAAAAAATCGCAGCATTCCCTAAATTTTCTGCCAAACAATCTTCAGGAGAAACGATCGTGATCGAAGCTTCCCCGAAAGAAGATCGTGTTCTAGCAACGATTTCTGAAACAGAAAGTGATACTTTTACCATCGAAACTGCGCTAGAGCGCAAATACAAAGTAAAATTAGAAGTCATTCCATTGATCGAGGCGTATGCCCACACGGCGATTTCGAAACGATAAAAAACTGGGAGAATGGTTCATTCTCCCAGTTTTTTTATAACCCGACGATAGTGAATAAAAATATAGCTGATTGATTTTTAGTCTTTGCTTAAAATCAGTAAGAATTACCACAATTTATTAAATTTGTCCTTCTTCACAAACGAAATTAATGGGATACTTTAGTATTCCTTTGCTTCTTTTGCGTCAATCCTTCTTCCTTAAACACTAGCTTCTCTTCCTTCTTCAATAAACTGAAGTACTCTGCCAAGATTTGCGGTGACTCTGAAAACAAAAGCGAGAAGCGGCTATTTTTGCTTTTATAAAAGGTTACAAAAGTTTGATTATTTACTGTTTGTTCAATCTCTATTGCGGTATATTGATCATATTCACCTTTTAAAACACCCAGTTTGATCAGCTGATCTGCTCCTAAGCCTTCTTTTGAAAAACCAACTAAACAGACTAAGCCGATCAGTGCAAACAATTTCAACTGGTCACTCAACTGATCTGGCCAAAAAATGACGAAAAGAAGCGCAGACAGAATGAAAGCAGTTGTCTTTTTTATAGAGCTCGCTTTTGCCTGCAAAAGAATTTTGCGCTGCTCTTTGAGTTGCATCACTAACAGAACGAGTAAAAATAAGTTGATCATAATTGCTTCCGCCATGAATAACTTCCTTTCAGACTACCATTCTGCAATAGTGCCATCATAGTTCTTCCATTTAGGATTGGTCCAAACCAACCCTTCTTGTGAAATATCTCTAACTCTATCCTCATCCATCTCCAACCCTAAACCGGGCTTACTTGGTAATTCTACATAGCCATCCTTATACTGAAATACTTCTTTGTTTTTCACAAAATCTAACAGATCAAAACCTTTATTGTAATGGATTCCTAAGCTTTGCTCTTGAATAAAAACATTTGGGGTACAAGAATCAACTTGCAGTGTTGCTGCTAAAGCAACGGGACCATATGGTGCGTGCGGGGCAACAGCCACGTCATAAGCTTCAGCCATGGCAGCTATTTTTCGCATTTCCATGATCCCTCCACATAATGCCACATCAGGCTGGATCACATCTATTGCTCCTTGCTGAAAAAGTGTTTTAAACTGCCAGCGAGTATACAGTCTCTCCCCAGTGGCTAAAGGCGTTGCCACAAGCTGGGCAACTTCTTTAAAATGTTCCTCATTCTCAGGAAGAACAACTTCTTCTAAAAACATTGGATGATAAGGTTCTAATGCCTTCGCTAAAACTTTTGCCATCGGCTTGTGGACTCTCCCATGGAAATCAATTCCAATATCCAATTTATTACCAAAGCGTTCCCTAATCGAAGCGACACGTTCCACCACTTCCTCTATCTTTACATAAGAGTCAATATAGTGCAGTTCCTCTGTTGCGTTCATTTTAACTGCAGTAAACCCACGGTCAACACGATCTTGTGCTTGCTCTGCGACATCATCCGGACGATCACCGCCGATCCAAGAATATACTTTGATTCTGTCACGAGCAGCACCGCCTAATAGTTCGTAGATAGGAACATTCAATGCTTTTCCTTTAATATCCCACAAAGCCATCTCTAGACCAGAAACGATTGTTCCATGTATGGGACCGCCACGAAAGAAAGATCGGTGCATTTCTTGGAACAATCGCTCAATCTCAAACGGGTTTTGTCCTAACAGAAATCTTTCCCCTACCTCATAAGCTCCTGCAACAACTGTTTCGGTTTTTGTTCCAGAAATCATCTCTCCCCAGCCATCGATTCCTTCATCTGTTGACAATTTTACAAAAATCCAGCGGGGTTTTACTTTATATACTGTAATTTTAGAAATTTTCAAAACAATCTACTCCTCTTTTTCGACAATATTTTATTCAATTGCTGCTTCACGATTAATTTTTTTGATTCCTTCAAAGAAATACCATACACCGCCAAATCCTAGAAGAAGAACTGGAATACCAATCATCGGTTCATAGGTGAATGCAATGAAAACCAGGTAACTTTGAATCATTGAAGTTGCTGCAAAAGAAGAAATAAGCATGGCACTGGACCCAAGATCAATCCCTACCTGTTTGGCTATTTCGGTTAGAATAGGTGAAGTGACTGTTCCACACCAAAGCAAAGAGGCTGTGACAACTAAACCGATAATAATGTTTTTCAGCAAGTTTCCTCTAGTCAATGCAACAACCATTGCTACTCGAAATGGAACTACAGCTAAATCGGCAAATGGTAACACACGATTTCCGGGTAAGACCAAAGCCATAGCAATTGTTAAAGGAATAATAATCAGTGCAGTTGTTATAACATCTGGATTGCCCACAACAACCGCTGCATCTAGTCCAATAAATAAACGGCGACCTTTAAATTTCTTCTGAGACCATTTTTGCGCTGCGTCTGAAATAGGCATTAATCCTTCCATAAAAAGAGAGGTCATTTTTGGTATCAGAACAAGGACAGCAGACATACTAACCCCTAATTGAAGAATCTGAGTGATATCATAGCCAGCTAAAAAGCCGATTGCGATACCTATGACACCGCCCATAATCATAGAGTCCCCAAAGAAGCCCAAATATTTTTGTGCATCCTTAATGGTAAACTTGGAATTTCGAAAAAGAGGAATGCGGTCTAAAAGCCAGTTTAACGGCCATGCAATTACTAAAGAAGATAAGGCTGAAACCGCGGGTAATGAAACCCCTGGAATTCCAAAAAAATCTTCAACCAAAGGCTGTGACCAATCAGACATTTTAAATGTGACAATTGCCATTACAACTGATGCGCCCACACCTAACGCTACGTTCTTAGTCACAAAATAAACCATTACACCAACAATAGCCATATGATGATAATTCCAAATATCAACGTCCAACGTTTGAGTTCTTTTGAGAACCAACAAGATGATATTAACGATCAATATAGCAAATATAAGCAGTGCAATAATTGGAGATGCCCAAGTAACCGCCGCGATTGAGCCCCATCCTACGTCCAAGGCATCCAGCTGTACGCCGGTCCGCTCTACCATAGCACGGGCTGCTGGTCCGACATTGGTTGTCATAAAATCTAGAATCAGACGAATCCCTGCAAATCCGATTCCTAGTGTTAGCCCAGACTTAAATGCTCTTGAGATTTTCAAACCGAAAATCATGCCGATAATTGTTATAATGACAGGAAGCATCACTGTAGGACCAGCGTCAATAAAGAAATTGAATACATTCATTACATAATTCATTCTTTTTTCTCCTTAAATTTTTTATTTTAAATAATTCAAAATTTCTTCCATAGTTTGTTCAGAACCAATTCCCGTTAAAATAGGCATTCCCTTTACCACAGGAACTTCACCAGTCTGACCTTCAAATTGACCAGTTGTCACTAACAAGTCATAGTCTTGAACTTTACTAGGTACTTCCATCAGTTTGGTTTGGGTTGTGGAAGCCTCAACTCCATGTTCATTCAGATAATCCTTCACTTTTGATGCTACTACGGTTGAAGTCGCAATCCCATTCCCACAAGCAATTAAAATTCTTTTCATTTTCATTTCCTCCTATTTTTTAGGCTATCGCCTTTTTTAATAATGTTAGCAATTTTAGATCCGAATTCGCCGCCGTCATTTGTTCACGAAGTGGCTCATCTTGAATAATACTGACAATCTTTTGTAACATCTCCACTTGGCCGTGCGGTTCACCGATGGCCATCATGATAACGATTTTAGTAGGTAAAATGACTTGATTATCTTCCATATTGCGAAACCCTACAGCTGTTTCTAAGGTTGCAATCGCCAAAGTTGTTTGATTGACCAAATCAAAATTTGCATGAGGAATTGCTACGCCGGGCTGTGTCGAAGGTAAACCGGTTGGATATTCGGACTCGCGTAACTGTATTGCTTCGATATAATCTTCTTTGACATAGCCTCGTTGGTATAGTTCATTCGCTAAAAAAGCAAGGACTTCTTTATCACTGCCTGCTTTTATATTTCGAAATACTAGTTCTTCGTTCAGTTGCAATTCCATTTGTTTTCCTCCTTAAATCTCTGTCGCTAATTTCTGTAGTGATAGCGCTAGTTTTGCTGGGTCAGCAGCTTGCAAGTCTTGCGATTGAAAAAGATTGGAACCTAAACCAAGATAACTCGCTCCATGGTCAAAATATTCCTTGGCGTTAGAAATCGAAATTCCACCAACACCCATCAAAGGTAGCTTGCCCAATGGAGCTTGCACATCTGTGAAAAAGCGTGGTGTCACAACTGCAGCGGGGAAAACTTTAACGATATCCGCTCCATCTGTAAACATCTCATTGATCTCAGAAGGGCTCATTGCCGCTGGTACTGAGAGCACTTGCTCTTTCCTTGCAAAATCCATTATTTGCTTCGTAAAACGATGGGGACCTAATAAAAAACGAGCCCCAGCTGCGACGGCTTTTTGGGCGTCAGGTAACGTTCTTACTGTTCCTGCCCCAATGAGAATAGTTTCACCAAATAATTTGCTTAACTTGTTGATATGTTCTAGAGCCCCTAAAGTGTTTAATGTGATTTCAACTGCAAACTCTTTCTCAAGCCCACTCATTGCCGTTAAAACTGCATAAGCTTGTTCATATGTGTAACCCCTCATAATAATTGTAAAGCGTGGGTAATCTTCTACTTTCATCGTTTTCCTCCTAAGTCACTTGTCTAATTAGCTGATAAGCTGTTTTCGTATCTGAGCTTTCCTTCAAACGATTTAAAAACGTAGAATCATTACTAATATCTGCTAACTGATTCACAGCTTTCAAATGTTTCGTCAAATCATAAAACGATAATGGATAAATAAAATGGATTTTTTTACCGTTTGGAAAAGCGATTGGCTCAGCAGCAATCAATAGACTTATCCCGTCTTTTAACACGCCATTTTGTGGTGCTGTATGCGGGATACACGTTTGACTCCCTAAATACCCAGCGTATCCTTGTTCTTCGATTTGATCCAAACAATCTTGAATAAACAGCTCTGTAATCATCTGATTTTCTAACAAAGGATGGCAAGCAAATTTCACTGCTTGTTGCCAAGTTAGCTTCTCTGACGTTCTTCTTATAAAATCGGGTTTCAAATAATCAGTCAATGATGGTAACGCTTTAAAATTTTCTAAAGGTGAATCTTGCTTTTGCTTCAATAAAAAGTACTCTAACTCTTCCCTTAGTTGCTTCGTATCATTTACTTGAGCATATGTGCGAATCACCGAAAACAACTCATCAACTGAGCGGTCTACTTCATTTAATCCTAACTCTTTTAACACACGGTATCGCAGACTGATCTGCTGCTTATAAGTCATGATAGGATCAATAATAAATTGCGGTAATTCACTGTTTAATGCAGTAGTTGTAAAAACCAAGTCATAATCCGTTCCAAATTTATAAAAATCTCTTACTGAAAATGAAGCTAAAAAATGCAACTCGGGAAATAGTTTTTTTAAATTTTCTCTCATCAGTTTTGAAACCATAACCCCATTTGCACAGACAACTACTGCCCTTGGTAATTGCGCTGCTATTTGACGAGGACTCATTAATTGAAAACCAAAGTAATAAGATAGAAGTGCCAACTCATCATTTGGAAACGCTCGGCCTAACCAGTTTTCTGTGGGAACAATCAGCTCCTTCATAAGATCCTTCAAAATTGCATGGTTGCTATCTTGAACTAAGCTATCAAGGGAGTACATGCCCAAGCTCAAATTGTATTTTATACGAAAACACGCTGGACGCAGATGGCCCAAAATCCGACGTTCAAATGCCTCTCTATCTTCAATCATAATTAGTGTTTGGTTTTGAAAACTTGTAACCATTTCACTGATCAAACATCTTAATTCACTATCTGAATCAAATACTTGAGTCGTCTTACGTTCAAAAATATTAGATGTCAAAAATAGCAGAGCTAGCCAAGAAAGATAGTTAGGAGACATGCTGGACCAAGGTGTATCTTGAAGCAAAATAGTCAGAACTTTATATTCTGGAGTTTTTCGAATCTCTATTTGTACCATTTCATCTTTTGAAGCAATCGGTGAAGTTGCACGTTGCAAGGTCATTCTTACAGCTGATTGCAGATAATCAATAGATTCATCTGAGTACCTTAAATGAAGCAATTGCTCCATGTTGTGTATCAAATGAACAACCTCTTCTTCAGGAATAGTCGGTGCCAATTTTCCTTTAATATCATCAAGACGAAATAATGAATGCTGCTTAATTAAATCAGAGAGCAGTTGTAAGATTCTCCTTTCCAATCCTTGCAGTTGATAACCGCTTTGACGATCATAGTGAATGGACAGGGCGTATTTGCTAACAAACTGCTTCGCTTTCTTCAAATCTTCTTGAATCGTATTGCGACTTACCGATAAGAGCTGTGTAAAATGATCCATGCCAATGTAACCGGTATTAGTACATAAATAACTTAACATGATGGCAATCCGCTCATATTCAGAGAAAATTGTAGCCATGGCAGAAGAATCTTCTTTATTTTGTTCAAGAGAAATCATTCGTAACACTTCTAAAGGAATAATAAAATCTCCCATATGGTTACGCCTGATTTGAGGCAAACCGTTTTCAAGTAACTCCTCATTAAATTGCTTAATGGAATAATTAATTTGTCTTCTTGTTAAAGAAAGTGATGTGGTTAACTCTGCCATCTTTGTCTCGGGTTTTTTTACCAATCGTGTGAGAATTCTTCGGATCCGTTCATTCATTTGATTCCCTCCTGATGAAATCATTATAGCTTTGATTCTTCGTAAAAAGATGTATAATTGAAAGCGTTTTTTGTCATAGTTGTTTTTTCTTTTTGTCCTAGTAAAACTATTTTTGATAAATCGCTGCTTGGAACCGACAAATAAAAAAGTCCTCTATCAGCAAAAGTACAGCGAGATTTTTTATCTATTGCATTATTATCTCCAAAAAAAAAGGACGAACTCCCTTTAGTAAGGGGATTCGTCCTTTCCATTTATTGTTTAGGATAAAAAGTTTTAAAAACTAGAGAACCTTTTTTAATTGCGTATTTCGGTTAAAAATTTACGGGCTTGCTCTTGGTTCATTTGAGTCGCAGCTCGCAGCTTAGCTGCCAGCTGTTCAATCTCGGTTCCTTTTGCTCCAACTGAAATAGCTAATGAACGGGCTTGCATGCTCATATGGCCTTGCTGGATACCTTCTGAAACCAATGCCCGCAACGCGGCCAGATTTTGAACCAACCCGACACTTGCCGCCAGCGAAGCTAACTCACTCGCCGTTTCAACACCAGTCAATGCCAACGCAGCTTGGGCTTTTGGCAATATTTTTGTGGCACCCCCGACTGTGGCGATCGCCAACGGCAGTGTGATACTACCAATCAAACGGTCTTCTATGATGGTCCAGGAAGTCAACCCTTGTATGCGGCCATTACGGGCAGCATAGCCATGACAAGCGGCAGAAACGGCGCGAGTGTCGTTTCCGGTAGCCAAAATCAGCGCTTCAACCCCATTCATGATCCCTTTGTTATGGGTAGCGGCACGATATGGATCGATCTTGGCAAAATCAGCTGCATGAACAATTTTTTCGGCAACTTGTCTGCCATTTCCGGTCTTGCTCAATTTGTCAAAAGGCACCGAGCAAGTGGCTGTTACTAACGATTCCGTAGCGAGATTGCTTAAAATACTAAAGAGAATTTCTTCTTCTGGGAACCATTTGCGAAAAAGCTCTGCCACTCCTTCTAAAATTGAATTGATGATATTGGCGCCCATCGCATCTTTGACATCAACCATTAAATCGATCGACACATAAGCGGTTGCTAAGTCAGATTCTGCTGGCGAGAAGTTCCGACCGATCACTCTTCGCAATCCACCGCCGCGTTTCACGATGGAAGGATACGTCTCATTCGCCACTGCAAAGATCGTTGCTTGCTCGGATTCAACTTTTGCCAAAATCGCTTCCGGATCCTGAACATCCATAAAGACGATCTGGCCCCGAAGCAAACGTTCTTGACTGGTCGTCGTAATGGGACCAGCCATTTTTGCTCCATTGCTCATCGCAGCGATCACCGAGGGTTCTTCTGTGGCTAACGGGACATTGTATGCTTTGCCATTCACTTGCAGGTTCAGCCCTACGCCTAACGGGATCTCTACTTCACTGATTTGGTTTTCGATCAAGTGATTAGCAGTTTCCTTGTTTAGCGTCATTTCTTGAAAAACCAAGGATTCTGCTGCTGTGATCGCTCCTTGTGCTTCAAGAAAGGCTAATCGTTCATTAGGCGCGAGGGCGTAAAACTTTTTTTTTTCTGTTTTTTCTGATGCCGACTCTTCATCAAAATTCGTTTGACTTGCTGTCGCCGAAGGATTTTCTAACAGCATCGCTAGCCCTAATCCGCCACCGACACACAAAGAGGCGATTCCATAGCGCTCTTGGGTGTCTTTTAGCTGATAAGCGACGGTCGTTGCGATCCGCGCGCCAGTCGCTCCAATGGCATGTCCCAGCGAAATGCCCCCGCCGTAACGGTTGACTTTCTTCGGATCCAAACCAAGTTCACGTTCTACTACGATCGAAGAAGCTGCAAAGGCTTCATTGATCTCAAAAATACCGATATCTTCAATCGTCAGTGCTTGCTTTTTCAGTAACGTATCGATTGCTTTGATTGGTGAGATTCCCATGATCTCTGGGGCGAAACCGACTTCGACGATCTCTTTGATCACTGCCAGATAAGGAATCTGATGCTCTTCACAATAGCTTTTTGACGCGATCAAGACCATGGCCGCCCCATCATTGATGGTTGAGGCGTTCCCAGCAGTCACCGTACCGTCTTTTTTGAAAACTGTTTTTAATTCAGCTAATTTTTCGACTGTCGTAGCGGCGCGAATACCTTCGTCCTGTAAAACGGCTCCTGATTTTTCAGTCAACGGCACGATCTCTTGATCAAATTTCTTTGCTGCTTGCGCTTTGGCAGCTTTCATTTGTGAGTGGTAGGCAAACTCATCTTGCTCTTTGCGAGTGATCCCGTATCTTTCTGCTACCGTCTCAGCCGTCAGTCCCATTGGCTTGCTGCTGAATGCATCTGTCAATCCGTCATGCATCATTGTTGACACCGGAGCTGAATACTGATCTTCCGCCTTGTTATAATAACTAAAGAGCGGCGCATTCGTCATACTTTCAATCCCACCAGTCAATACGACGGATGCCTTGTTCAATTGAATTTGCTCCATCCCCATTAGAATCGCTTTCATTCCCGAACCACACACTTCGTTGATCGTTGAGGCTGGAATATCTGAGGAAAGCCCACTTTGCAAGGAAACTTGGCGTCCTGGATTTTGACCACTGCCTGCTTGTAGCACATTTCCGATAATCACTTGTGCGATATGTTCTTTTGCTTGTTGGTTTCTTGCCAACAAGGCTTTTGCAGCGACTGTTCCTAATTCTACCGCTGTATATTCTTTTAATGACCCATGGTATTTGCCAATTGGCGTTCTTAGTGCGTCGATAATGACAACTTCTTCCACGTACGTCACCTCCTCTTGAAATATATCATTAAATCCTCCAAAAAAGAATACCCCACATTCGGTTGTCGCACCCTTTTCTACTTTCTTTAATAAAGTTTAAATTCTAATCAATTCTTTTTCATTTTTTTCAAAAAATATGATACCTTAGAACGTGTAGCCTACTAAGTATGTAGAACATAAAGGAGCGACGGAATGAACGTTGGTATTGATAAAATAAATTTTTTTGTCCCCCCCTATTTTATAGATATGGTTGATCTAGCTCACGCCCGAGAGGTAGACCCGAATAAATTTACGATCGGGATCGGTCAAGATCAAATGGCGGTCAATAAAAAAACACAAGATATCGTCACCTTTGCCATGCACGCGGCAAAAGATATCCTTACGAAAGAAGATTTACAAGCAATTGATATGGTGATCGTCGGAACAGAATCTGGTATCGATGAATCAAAAGCTTCGGCAGTGGTTTTGCATCGCCTATTAGGTATCCAGCCATTTGCACGGTCCTTTGAAATCAAAGAGGCGTGTTACGGCGCAACGGCGGGCTTACAATTTGCCAAAGCCCATGTACAAGCCAATCCACAAAGCAAAGTTTTGGTCGTGGCTTCAGATATCGCCCGTTATGGCTTAGCTTCTGGTGGCGAGCCGACTCAAGGTGTGGGCGCTGTTGCAATGTTGATCTCGGCGGATCCAGCAATTTTGCAGCTTGAAAATGATAATTTGATGTTGACGCAAGATATTTATGATTTTTGGCGTCCAGTAGGACATCAATATCCAATGGTAGATGGTCATTTGTCAAATGCCGTTTATATCGATTCTTTCAAACAAGTTTGGCAAGCCCATTGCGAAAAAAATCAGCGGACAGCAAAAGATTATGCGGCTTTGAGCTTCCATATCCCTTATACAAAGATGGGTAAAAAAGCCTTGTTGGCTGTTTTTGCCGAAGAAGATGAAACAGAACAAAAACGCCTGATGGCTCGCTATGAAGAATCGATCGTTTACAGCCGTCGTACCGGTAACTTGTATACTGGTTCACTGTATCTGGGCTTGATCTCTTTATTGGAAAATTCCTCTAGCCTGCAAGCAAATGATCGAATCGGATTATTTAGCTACGGATCAGGAGCGGTTGCTGAATTTTTCAGCGGCTTGTTGGTACCCGGCTATGAAAAACAGTTGGCGCAAGCGGCACACCAAGCGTTGCTCGATGACCGTCAAAAGCTAACGATCGCTGAATACGAAGCGATGTTCAATGAGACGATCGATATCGATCAAGATCAATCCTTCGAAGATGATCTGCTTTATAGTATTCGTGAAATCAAAAATACCATTCGTTATTATAATGAAGAAAACGAATGACCCTGAAAAAAACTTTGCTTCTTTTTTAGCTAAAAAGCTTGAAGGAACAAAGTTTTTTTCTTTCTTTGAAAATGATTGAAACAAAACTTGTTTTCCAAACATTTTCTGCATGTTATTCAAAAATTTTCAGATAATTCAGGAAAAACATTTGACAGTCCGCTTTTTTTTGTCTATACTAAAATCAATTCAAGTTTGGAGGAACTTTTTATGTTAAACACGAACGTATCCCCACAACTGAATACCTTTTACTTTAGCTACTTTAGATAGTTTGTATTCATATCACATTATGGATGCAAACCAAAAACGAGTTTTGTTTGTATCTATGATGGCTAAAGCATTTTAACTTGAACTTGCAGCCATGTAGAAAATCTTCTAAATGGTTGCCAATATACGTTTACGCTTGGTATAGGATCGAATCCATTTAGACGATTGTCTGAATGGATTTTTTTGTTCAGGTAAACCCCCATAAAAAAAGAGACGATCATAGGAGGAATTACAATGAAAATGAAAAAATGGATCACGACTGGGTTACTGACAGCTTCCCTACTGGCATTGGCAGCTTGCGGAGAATCAAGCAACACTTCGGAAGAAAACGACGGAACAAAAACAGTCGGTGTCTTACAATTGGTCGAACATGGCTCCTTGAATGCAGCCTATGAAGGGTTCAAAGAAGGCTTAGCAGAAGCGGGCTACACAGAAGGTGAAAACCTAACGATTGAATACCAAAATGCGCAAAACAGTCAAGACAATTTAAAAAGTATGAGCGAACGCCTAGTGAATGCCTCACCAGATCTTTTATTAGGCATTGCCACCCCTGCTGCTGTATCTTTAGCAAATGAAACCACCGATACCCCAATCGTAGTTACCGCAGTCACTGATTTAGTTGGAGCGAAATTGGCCGATTCAAATGAAGAACCTGGTCGCAACATCACCGGTACTTCAGACATGGTGCCGATTGAGCAACAGATCAACTTGCTGTTAAGCATCGTGCCTGATGCCAAAACGATCGGCATTATGTATAACGCAGGTGAAGCCAACTCAAAAATCCAAGCTGACTTGGCAGAAGAAGCCTTAAAAGCTGCGGGCGTTGATGTAAAAGTATTGACCGCCAATACAACCAATGATGTGCAACAAGTAACCACCAGCCTTGCAAAAGATGTTGACGGCATTTATGTTCCAACAGATAATACCTTTGCCTCTGCTGCTGCAATCGTCGGCGAAGTGGCCAAAGAAACCAAAACGCCGATCGTCGCTGGTTCCGTAGAACAAGTCGATGATGGTGCCCTAGCAACTTACGGTATTGATTATAAATCCCTTGGCATTCAAACAGGGAAACTAGCAGCGAAAATTTTGGATGGCGATGCAGAGCCAGCAACGACGCCCGTTGAAACAGCGGATAATTTAGAGTTAGTCGTCAATGAAGAGATGGCTGCTGCTTTAGGGATTGATCCAGCCAGCATCACTGCACCAGAATAACCATACTAACTTAGATTTGAGGAAATCATATGAATTTAGTCGACACATTCTTGCTCTTACTACAATCTGCCACCTCTCAAGGGATCCTTTGGGCATTGCTGGCGATTGGTGTATTTTTAACCTTTCGTATTTTAGATATCGCTGATTTAACTGCAGAAGGGAGTTTCCCCTTAGGCGCTGGGATCGCAGCAATCAGTATTACGAATGGTCTCTCGCCTATTTTAGCGAGTCTGATGGGCTTTGGCGGCGGCATGGTAGCCGGCTTAGTATCTGGTCTGCTGCACACAAAACTAAAAATCCCTGCCTTATTGGCGGGGATCATCACGATGACTGGACTGTATTCCATCACAAATCGTGTGATGGGTGCTCCCAACATCGCCTTGCTGGGGCAAGACACGGTCTTCACCCAATTTCAAGCCATGGGACTGACCAAAAACAATGCCGTGATTCTTGCAGGCTTTCTCTTCGCGGCAATCGTCATTTTGTGCTTGTTCCTCTTTTTCCGTACAGAGATCGGCTTAGCATTGCGAGCGACGGGCGACAATTTAGCTATGAGCGAGGCCAACGGCATCAACACTGATAACATGAAGATTATCGGCTATATGATCTCTAACGGCTGTATCGCCCTCTCTGGTGCCCTCTTGGCCCAAAACAATGGCTTCGCTGATTTGAACTCAGGGATCGGTACGATCGTGATCGGTTTAGCATCGATCATTATTGCAGAAGTTTTATTTGCCAATAAATCTTTGCTTTTGCGATTGATCACCATCGTGATCGGGGCAATCGTTTATCGCTTTATCTTGGCCGTCGTATTTGAATTCAATGTCGAGGCCAACGATATCAAATTGGCATCTGCAATCGTCTTAGTCATCTGCCTCTCCTTACCGCAGCTTCGTTCAAAACTAGGACTCAAAAAGATGCTGCCAAAAACCAAAGGAGGCCAATCCTAATGACTTCAGTCTTAACAATCGAGAATCTACACCAAACCTTTGAAAAAGGAACGATCAATGAAAACCATGTCTTGCGAGGCATTGACCTGACGATGAATGCCGGTGATTTTATTACGATCATCGGTGGGAATGGTGCTGGAAAATCGACCCTCTTAAACAGTATCGCAGGAACGATCCCAACAGAACAAGGAAAAATCACCTTAGATGGGAAAGACATTACCCGTTTATCCGTGACCAAACGGTCAAAAGATATTAGTCGGGTCTTTCAAGATCCACGTATGGGGACCGCGGTTCGTTTGACCGTTGAAGAAAATTTAGCATTGGCTTACAAACGCGGCCAAGTCCGCGGATTTGCGACAGGCGTCAAAGCGAAAAACCGCGCGTTTTTCCAAGAGAAGTTAGCCAGCCTAAACTTAGGCTTAGAAAATCGCCTTTCTGCTGAGATCGGTTTACTATCAGGCGGACAGCGGCAAGCCATCACCCTCTTGATGGCAACGTTGCAGCAGCCTAAATTGATTTTATTAGATGAACATACCGCAGCGCTTGATCCTAAGACCTCATTGACGGTCATGGCATTGACCGATCAGTTGATTCGGTCCCAACAGTTGACGGCTTTCATGGTCACTCATGACATGGAAGATGCCATTCGTTACGGCAATCGCCTGATCATGCTTCATCAAGGCAAGATCGTCGTAGACATTGCCGGTGAGCAAAAGCAGCATTTGACGGTCCCTGAATTGATGGAAATGTTCCATCAAAATAGTGGTGCTGAGTTGAAAGATGACCAACTGCTCTTACGCTCTTAATAAGCAAAAAAGGCACGTAGAAAGAATCCTCCTTTCTACGTGCCTTTTGGCTATAATCACACTGCTTGCAAAAGCCTTACTTCGCTTCGTTTTCTGCAATGATATCCGTTACCTTCATCAAGCGAGTCAATGTTGCTCGTTCGTCTTCTGCCAGATTGCTTTCGATGTATTGAATGGTTTCTGTCAGCTTGGGAATCGTCATATACTCTAACGCATTGACTCTTCGTCTCGTCCGTTCGATCTCATTGGCCATCAGTTGACAGGTTTTCTCGATCTCGGCCAACTGCAGCATCACTGGCAGCATTTGATCCAGATGGGACAACGAGAGATCCAGCTCACTGGTGGTACTCACAAAACCGTAGGAAAAATCATCATCCGAGCTTTCTTCTTCGTAAACAGGGTTCAACACTGGCACATCCATATTCATGATGGTTCGGCTTTGCACATCTAAGGTCACTTTATTCAAAGGGATCATAAAGGCTTCTTGCAAAACGACATCGGGAATACTACTAGAAGCCAGCACATACTCTTCCATTCCTGCTTGCAATGCGGTCTCCATCTTTTTACGAAGTTCCTGGTTTTTCTTTACTAGCTGAATGAACTGACGTACTAGCTCATCTTGCTTGTCTTTCAATAATTTGTGACCACGGGTTGCCGTCGTCAGCCGCTTTTTCAAACGACTTAGTTCCATCCGTGTCGGATTGACATTTAAGATCGCCATTAAGAACTCACATCCTCGTCCGTTGGGTAATAGGCGTCGATAAATTCTTCTTTGATACGGCTCAACTCTTGTTTTGGCAAGGTAGCTAATAGCTTCCAGCCTAAATCTAACGTTTCTTCAATCGTCCGATTGGTTTCAAATCCTTGATTGACGTACTCTTTTTCAAAAAGATCAGCAAAGCGCGCGTACTTTTTATCAAGATCAGATAAGGCAGACTCGCCTAAAACGATCGATAGCTCTTTGGCAGCTTTCCCATCGGAATAGGCGGCATAGATTTGATTCATCGTTGCCGCATGATCGGCACGGGTCTTACCTTCTCCCGTTCCTTTGTCCTTCAACCGTGAAAGACTTGGTAAAATATCCACTGGCGGGTTGATATTACGCTTGTAAAGGTCCCGCGACAAAATAATTTGTCCTTCCGTGATATAGCCGGTCAAATCAGGAATCGGGTGGGTTTTATCGCCATCTGGCATCGTTAAGATCGGTATTTGTGTGACCGATCCTTCTTTGCCCATCAAACGTCCTGCCCGTTCATACAGCGTCGCTAAATTGGTGTATAGATACCCTGGATAGCCGCGACGTCCTGGAACTTCTCGGCGGGCAGCGGAGATTTCTCGCAACGCTTCACAGTAATTCGTCATATCGGTCATGATCACTAAAACGTGCATGCCTTTTTCAAAAGCCAAATACTCTGCTGCGGTCAATGCCATCTTAGGTGTAGCGATCCGTTCGATTGCTGGATCATTGGCAAGGTTCATAAACAAAACAGAACGATCTAACGCACCGGTTTTGCGGAATTCATCCACGAAAAATTCAGCTTCTTCAAAAGGGATCCCAATTGCTGCGAAGACGATCGCGAAATTGCCTTCTTGGCTAGGTACTGTTGCTTGTCGTGCGATTTGAGCAGCGATCTCTTTATGAGGCAAACCAGACGCAGAAAAAATTGGTAGTTTTTGTCCACGAACTAATGTATTTAAATGATCGATCGTTGAGATCCCCGTTTGGATAAATTCATCTGGGAAGTCCCGCGCCATCGGATTGATGGCTTCACCGTTTACATCGATGCGTTTTTCTGGCAAGATTCTCGGGCCATTATCTTTTGGTTTTCCTAAACCGTCAAACACCCGACCCATCATATCTAGAGAAACTCCTAGCGTCAAACCAGTCCCTAGAAACCTTGCTTTGCTTTCTTCTGCACTCAAATTACTGGTACCTTCAAAGACTTGGACAACAGCATTGTCATCACTGACTTCCAGTACTTGTCCTTGACGGATCTCGCCTGTGTCCATGCGGACCTCAACGAGTTCGTCGAATTTCACGCCTCGAACATTTTCGACCACCATTAAGGGGCCAGCAATTTCGGAAACTGTACGATATTCTTTTAACATCAATGAACACCTCCAGTTTCAATGATTCGTTGTAACATTTCTTTGATGTCATGCTTGATCGTATCCAAGCGAGTCAATTCTTCTTCAGGAATGTATTTGCTGCGGGCGATGCGCTCACGCAGATCAACCGTTCCTTTGGTGATCTCATCTAAGTAAGCACCTAGCTGCAATGCACGCTGTGCTTGTTCATTAAAGTAGAGAATGTTTTCCAGCATTTTGAACTGCTTGTTGCGGGAAGTGTACGTATCAACGTCATCGAAAGCGTTTTGCTGCAGGTAGTCTTGTCTTAAAGAACGAGCAGTCATCATCGTCAAGCGGTCTTTCTGGGAAAGAGAGTCCATCCCTACCAGCTGAACGATTTCTTCTAATCGGCTTTCCTCTTGGAGAATCGCCATTGATTCATTGACTAGCTCCGACCAGCGATCACCTAATAATTGATCCAAATAAGAATTGATTTGATCCTCATAAAGGGAATAGGAATTCATCCAGTTGATGGATGGAAAATGCCGCTTTTGCGCCAACATACTATCCAATGCCCAAAAGACTTTCACGATTCGTAAGGTATTTTGAGTGACCGGTTCTGAGATGTCTCCTCCAGCAGGTGAAACCGCACCAATTGCGGTAATGCTTCCTTCCCGAGGTTGCGTGCCTAATGAATGGAAACGCCCTGCTCGCTCATAGTATTCCGCAATTCGACTTCCAAGGTAAGCCGGATAGCCTTCATCTCCTGGGATCTCTTGCAAGCGCCCACTCATTTCCCGCAGCGCTTCTGCCCAACGAGAAGTTGAATCTGCCATGATGGCAACACTATAGCCCATGTCACGGTAATATTCCGCGATCGTGATTCCTGTATAGATCGAGGCTTCCCGAGCAGCAACTGGCATATTCGACGTATTGGCGATCAATACCGTTCGTTCCATGATCGACTTGCCGGTATTCGGATCGATCAACTCAGGAAATTCGTTCATGACATCCCGCATTTCGTTGCCCCGTTCACCGCAACCGACATAGACCACGATATCCACATCTGACCATTTAGCGATCTGATGCTGAACGACTGTTTTTCCAGCACCAAAAGGTCCAGGAACAGCAGCTGAGCCGCCTTTTGCCACTGGAAAATAGGTGTCGATGACTCGCTGCCCAGTGACTAGCGGTTCGCCTGGATTTAATTTAGCAGTAACTGGCCGCGGTTGACGCACTGGCCATTTCTGAACCATCGTCAAGGATTTTTCACCATCGATGGTTTCTAAAACACAGATCACTTCAGTAATCGCAAAATTTCCCACCATGATTTCTTTGACGGTTCCTTCATAGTTTGGTGGCACCATGATCTTATGCTCGATCACCGAAGTTTCTTGTACTGAACCTAAAATATCACCGGCTTGTACAGTATCGCCGACTTGTACTTGTGGGACGAAGGTCCATTTCTTTTGGCGATTCAGTGGATCGATGGTGACCCCCCGCTCCAAAAAATCACTCTCTGTTTGCGACATAAATGTATCTAATGGTCGTTGGATCCCATCAAACATCTGAGTCAACAAACCTGGTGCTAGTTCGACAGACAATGGTGCGCCTGTCGTTTCTACGGGCTCGCCTGGTCCGATCCCCGCTGTTTCTTCGTATACTTGGATCGAAACCAGCCCTTTTTTGATCTCAATGATCTCACCGATAAGGCCCTTGTCACTGACTTTGCAGATTTCGTGGATTTTTGCGCCACTTAATCCTGAGGCGGTGACCAGTGGTCCCGATACTTTTTCAATTGTGCCAAATGCCACATTTATTCCTCCTAGCTGGCTGACTTGTCTGTTATGAATCTAATATATTCATTCCTACCGCTTTTTCCACATTTTGCTGAATGCGTGCCATGCCGATCCCTAAACTACCCGTACTACTTGGAATCGGAATGATCGCTGGTGTCGGTACTTCTTCGTAACGACGAACGATCGGTTCTAATTGTTCGATCAACCGCTCGGTCAAAAAGATCACACCATACGCTTCAGCCATCTCTTCTAATTGTTGGGCGGCTTCATCCAAATCGCTGACTGGAAAGATATCGATCCCCAGCCCTTTGAAAGGCAAGATCGAGTTCTTACCACCCATCATTGCTATCTTTTTATGCATAACTATCACGCACCCGACTTCTTAAAATCTCTTCTGGCACCTTATTGATTTTACCAATCAAGAGAATACGCAAATTCTTGCTTTCAATTTCCTTGGCATACAGATACCCTGCCAATGCTGACGGCCCAAAAGGCACGATTTTTTGTTCTTTGAGCTTCGCCATTAGAAAATTGTCTTTGCGTATATCAAAGGTATTCAAGGTCTTCTTTTCTACCAATTCTTCATAACTATGATTGATCAGCTCTTTATAAGGGGTTCCTTGCAAGTATCCCACAAACGCCTCAAGAGAAGTCGTGATTTCTGCTAACAACTCACTTGCAGGTAAATTCCCATGGTCGGCTAAAACTGCGCTGATAAAGCCGCGCTTGCGTTTCATCGCGTAACTGCGCAACGTTGTTGAAATATTGAAGATATCGATTTGGCGGCGAATCAAGCTTTGCAGCAACTCGTCTTGGTATTCTTTACCGATCGTCCATAATTGCTCCCAATAATGGTTGTCAAAGATGATATCGATGGACTGGACTTCATGATAGTTCTCAATATAAGAAAAGACTTCTTCCACACAGGCAACCATCTCTTGCGCGACCTGAGTACTTTTTCTGGTCTTGACCAGATCTTTAAGGACGGAAAGTGGCTGGGTGCCGATTGGGACGAGATACGCCGAAAAATCTTCTTGCATATATGCCGCTTTTACTAAAACTTTCAGATTTTGATAGTCATATTTCAAAGCAAAGAAATCAACGATCGCTTTTTCTGGTGTCAACTGATACATCGTTTCGTATACCCGTTTCAACTCAGCCATCAGGACTTGTTCAAAATCGTGTACACGATCATCTTCATTGATGAAGTCACCATAAACCGTTTCTTGCAGCATCCCATAGATTTCCTCTGCGCTGGCAGCTGAGAGCATTCGCTCATAGCGACTACGATCGAATAATTGCGATTCATACGTCCGAATTCTCGTATTCAACGTATTATATTTGATGTCATTCATCTGTTTGCACCTGCTTACTGTTCAAAAATCAATTGCAGTAACGTATTGCTTAACTCTTCTTTGTTGGCTTCTAGTAGCGCATCAAAGGTAAAATTCAACTCAATTGCTTCTTGTCGCAACAAAAAGCCACCCTTGCGAGGGATCGTTTTATTTACCAGTTTCAACTGAACCTCTGGGACCGATGCTTGCAACTTAGTAAGGAATTCCTCATCAACGAAATGACGGGACTTCTCGCCTAAAAGCAACTCGACCTCACCAGTTAACCGTGCATTCGCCAAGCCTTTCGCGATAAACGTATAAAATGCTGCCTGATCCATCGTGTTCAAACGGGTCAGAGCCTCAGAAAACAGCTCATCTAAGACGGACTGCTTTGCTGCCAAGACCTTGTTTCTTGATTGGATATGCACATCTGAGATTTCCAAATACATCGCAGCACGTTTTTCTTTTTCATAAAAAGCTAACCGTTCATTAAGCTCTTTTTCTAACTGTGCTCGTTTTAAATTTTCTTGGTTTTCACTTTCTTTTTGTGCTTCTTTGATTTGAAGCTGGTATTTCTTTTCCGCATCAGCGGTTATTTTGTCAGTTAAACGTGTAATATCAGACATTCACTTTTCCCTCCTCTTAATTCAAGACAAGCAAGAAGGAAATCACGAACCCTAAAATACAATACGTTTCCATCATCGCTACCAAGATAATTCCTTTGGTCACATGTTCTGGTTTTTTTGCTAAAATCTGCATCGCAGCACTTGCGGCACGTCCTTGCCATTTACCGGCGATAATTGCTGTTAACGCGATCGGTAATGAAGCGATAAACAAATACAATCCGCGATCGAATGAGATCGAACCACTGATCTGACCAAAAATCATAAAGGAGATTACAAAGCCGTATAGCCCCTGGGTACTAGAAAGCAATTCCAAAATCAACGCTTGCCCGAATTTCTCTGGCTGCTCTGAGATCAAGCCTGATGCTGCTTCACTGGTCATCCCCACACCAATCGTTGATCCGATACCACCACAAATCGTTGCGGTCGCTACACCTAAAGCTGCAAAAACAATTCCACCATTTTCGTAAAAGAAACTAATCCAATTTTCCATTATTATCCTCCTGTAACTTTTCTTCTGAGATGATCTCTACATAATTTTCATTTGATTTGAACGGGTCAAAGGCACGTCCGCCCCCCGTAAAGAATTTTCCGAAATACTCTAAATACTGCAAGCGGATACCATGAACATACGCACTAAGGTAACTTAAGAAAATATTCAGGCCATGTAGCGCCACAAATAATAAGATACCGACGGTGAACCGGGCTGCTGGCGGCAAGTAGCTAATGATCAAGTTGAAGGCTGAGGCGATACTTCCGCCGGCAACCCCTAACGCCATCAGACGGGTGTAACTGATCAAGTCACCAACATAATTGGTCACATCCATCAATCCGTACAATCCAGAACCGATTTTTCCTGCCAACGTTTTTCCTTCTAAACTGCCTCCGATTGCCACTGCTAAAAGACTGGCAGCAATCATTACGATCCCAATCGTTTGTAACGGGGTGTCAGGGAAAAGCAGCATTCCTGCGGCGACAAAAACGACACTGATCAAAAAGACGATCCACGAACCGGCTTGGAACATCGCAGCCAGTTTCTGGTCTTTTTTCTTCCATAAAATATAGAATTTCAGCGCCAAGCCAAACATGATCTGAATGTACCCAAAGATCACGGATAAGACTAAGATCTGATTGACATCATCCTGGGCAGACAACAGTTGGAATGAGAATTCAAATCCAAAGAAGTTGCCATAGATCAAGCCCCAAATAATCGTAGGGATCGAGCACAACTGAAAGAGGGTCAAATTTTGTTCCAGCCCTTTGCTGAGGTGGAACAGCTTTTTCCCCAGGAATGTCGCCAGAAACAAGAGCAACCCATAGCCAAAATCGGCAACCATCATCCCGAATGCCACCATGTAAAAAGGCGCCATAAATGGTGTCGGATCTAACTCGTCATATTGCGGCAAGCTGTACATCCGAACAAGTCCTTCAAAAGGTTTGATCCAACGTGCGTTTTCTAATAAAATCGGCACATCAGCCAGCTCTTTTTCCGTCACTTCTTGGTATTCGAGGTAATAGTTATCCGTGGTCCCTTTTTTGATACGTTTTTCTAATTCGGCCGCCCCATCAACAGGAACCCAGCCAGAAATCGATACCGCATGAGTCGAACGCAAAAGCATTTTACTGCTTTTTAAGCGGGTGATCGCTCCATCTAAATACTCGGCAACGATCCGCAAGGTTTCTTGCTCTTTTGTCATCGCACCAAGAGAAGCTTTGATTTCTTTTTCTTCATCAATTAGACGTTGGGATTTTTCTTTCATCGTTTGCAGATCTTCTTCTGGAATCCCCTCATAAGGGTAGATGTATTGCTCGAAGGCTGCTTTCTTTAGAAGAGTAGTTACTTTTTCTTTTACATCTTTATGGAAAAGTACCAATAAGTAAGTTGTCGTTTGTGATTGATAAATGGTTTCGACATAGACAAGCGGCAGCTTTTCACTGTTGGTCGTAAAGTCAGCCATTTCAGAAGTAGGAATCGATCCTAACAAGCCACCTGATTTTTTTAATTCTTTTAAAACAGCTGGTCGTTCTTTGAAATACTTCCAGATCGACAGTTCTGCTTCTTGTGCTAATACATCGCGTTTTTCTTGATCAATCAAGCGAAGACGTTTGTCTTGTTTACGAAGGGTTTGGCATAATTCTTGCCAAGGATAGGTGTGGGCTGTTTCAGCCAATTCTTGAAGGGTATATTTTTTGATTGGTTGCCGCAGTTGTGCCAGCATTCCTTTTTTGGGTACATATTCTTCTAAAAAATTTAAGCTCCAGTTGACTTGACCAAACTGGTTCTCCATTTCTTCTTCAGACTGTTCCTCGCGAACCGGTGTCAAAACACCCGTCGTTTCTTCAGAATCATAATATTTTTCCGAAGAAAGCAGTTCTACGCCTTGAAAGTCTTGCAGCTGCTCTAAAACAGCTTCTTTCTGATCGTAAAAGGTCAACAGACTGAACTTTTGCATTTTTGCAATTGCCATTTATGTCACAACCTTATTTATTATTATTGCTAATGCTTCTTCTTTCAATTCATTAGGGATCGTTCGCAGTGTTTCCACTTCTGCTTGGGTCTTAGCCAAGAGTGGTTCCTTAGACTGTACCAACTCAGCTGCGATTTTTTGGTTGATTGCTTCTTTTTGTTGGGCTTCTTTTTCTGCCAACTCTTTTTTAAACGCCTTCAACCGTTCTTCTCTTGCTTGTGCCAATTGTTTTTTTTCTGCTTCTGCTTCTTTATTTTTATTTTCCGCAAATTGCTCTGCTTCTTGCAATAATCGAATGGCATCTACTGTCATTTTCTCACCTGCTTTCACTTTTTTTCCGCAAAAAAAACCACTACAAATCAAGCATATGGCATTCGCTGATCGTAGGGTGTCAAAAATCAATAAGTGGCAAATACCTTCACCTATTTCCGTTTTCTAATATAACCGTAACATAAATTTTGCGATAGAACAAGGTTCCTAACGTTTTTTTATAGTCTTTACATATAAAAGTCACAAAAATTACACATTTTCACAAAAAGAAATCCTTTTCATTTTATTGGGGGTTAAATGATGACAAAAAAGAAAGATTAGAAACAAAATGATGTTTCAAATCTTTCTTTTAGATTTTTCTCGTCTTTTTCTTAACTTAAATACTCCTAAAGAAAGGACAAGTATTTAAAATAACAAAGAATTGTCCTACTCACGAATAAACGGCATACTCATACAGCGAGGACCCCCACGTCCGCGAACCAATTCGCTGCCCGAGATTTCATTCAAAATGACTCCTGCCTCTTTTAACAGCCCATTAGTAATGGTGTTGCGGTCATAGACCACGACTTCTCCAGGTGCAATCGCCAAGGTATTGGAGCCATCATTCCATTGCTCTCTAGCTGCCGCTGCCAAATCGTCGCCACCACAGCGGATCAAGTGGACTTCAGGCAAATCTAAATAACGACAAAGAATGTTTTCCAACGTATCTTTTTCCTCATATACTCGCACACCGTCCTTGTGTTTAGTGATTGAATACAGCGAAAGTTCTCCCTCGATTTCTGGATGGATCGTGAACTTATCATGATCCACCATCGTGAAGACCGTATCTAAATGCATAAATTTTCGTTCTTCGCCGATATTAAATGCCAAGATATGTTCGAAACTCGGTTCTGTGGCAAAAATCGTTTCGGCAATTTTTTCAATTGAGGCAACTTCTGTTCGTTGAGAAATCCCGATCGCCACGATTTTATCAGATAAAATCAGCTGATCGCCGCCTTCCATCCGCGTCGTTTCGTCCCGATGATACAAAAAGTTCGTCTCATTGCGGGCAAACATCGGATGGTGCGTAAAAATTTGTTTTCCGTAGAGGGTTTCCCGTCTTCTCGTTGCAGAATACATTCGATTCAAGGAAACACTGTGACCAATCGTCGCAAACGGATCTCGCGTGAAATATAGGTTTGGCATTGGATCGATCAAGAAAGGATATTCTGTTTCAACGATTGCCGTTAAGTTACTGGCTTTTGAAATTTCTACCTCACTTTTTTTCAAGCCCGCCATCGTATGATCGATAAAGGCGCGATTGTCTTTAATCGACAGGAAAAAGTTGCGCACTTCGTTGCGAATCTCTTCATCAAGGATCGTTGTTTCATTTAAATAGTCTTCTAAAAAGGCCTCTTTGGCACCAGTTGTTGTCAATGTTTCAGCAGCTAGATCCTCCAAATAAAGGACTTCCACCCCTTTGCTTCTTAACGTATCCGCAAAAAAATCATGTTCTTTTTGCGCTTGGGTTAAAAAAGGAATATCATCAAACAACAATCGATCAAGATAATCCGGCATCAAGTTTTCTAATTCTGCGCCTGGACGATGCAGCAGCACCCGTTTTAAAGGGGCAATCTCAGAAAAAATCTGTATTGGCTGGTTCATGAACTTGTCTCTCCTTCTTGGCAATTTTGTTGAATAACTTATGTCATTCATTTTTTATGATTCCTCATCACATAATTATTCATTTCTCTGACTCATCGTGTTTTTTCTACTCGTGATTCAAAGTTTTTTTAGATCCTATAGTTATAAACATGCATTTCAGCAAAAAGAAACCTCCGATAAAAAAACAACTTTCTAAGAATGTAAATTCTAGATACTTTAATTTACCGCCTTTTTCAATTGTATATTTTTGTTAAAAAAACAGCAAGGCAAAAGAACTGATGGACGATAGTCCTAGCTGCGAAACCAGATTGAATTATTTTTGTTTTTTTGGATCATTTCATGATTTTCAAATGATACCGCTATCAAACTGATAAATATTTGCTATGATTCAAGTATCTTGATGCTAAAGAAACGTCTATAAAGGAGCGATTTGATGAAAACGCAACGTCAACTTTACTATGGTGCCGACTACAATCCTGAACAATGGTCTAAAGAAGTCATTCTTGAAGATATGCGCTTAATGAAAGAAGCAGGTGTGAACTATGTAAGTATCAATATTTTTGGCTGGGTCAATCTGCAGCCAGATGAATCCACCTATGATTTTGATTTTCTGGACTGGTTGATGGATCTTTTATATGAAAACAATATCATGATCGACCTAGCCAACGGAACGGCTTCGCCTCCCGCTTGGCTTGTTCAAAAACATCCTGAGATGCTGCCTGTGACCATTCATGGCAATCGACTGGTTCATGGGGCGCGCCAGCACTACTGTCCGACTTCCCCTATCTATCGTCAATATGCCACCGATTTGTCAGAAGCAGTCGCAAACCGTTATGCCAATCATCCAGGGCTAGTCATGTGGCATATCAATAATGAATATACCTGTCACATCCACGAGTGTTATTGCGATCATTGTCGGAAAAGATTTCAGACATGGTTAGCAGAGAAATATCAGACCATCGCTGGATTGAATGATGCGTGGTCAACTAAGTTTTGGAGTCAATCCTATGGCAGCTGGGAGGAAATTTTTCTACCTGAAGCGATGTCGACCTTCAAAAATCCTGCGCAGCAGTTAGACTATCGGCGTTTTCTTTCCGACATGAATCTGGAGCTCTATCAACTCGAAAAGGCGGCGATCGCAAAATATTCACAAGGTATCCCTTACATGACCAATCTGATGGGCTTGCACAAATACGTGGATGGGTTTAAATGGGCACCCGAAATGGATGTAGTCAGCTGGAATTCGTACCCGAATCCCTTTGAAAAGATCCCTTACCCGCAATTTCTTGCTAACGATCTAACTCGTAGTTTAAAGAAAAAACCTTTTTTGATCATGGAACAAGCCACCAGCGCCGTTAATTGGCGGCAAATCAATGGTGCCAAGACACCCAACCAGCTGCGTCTTTGGAGTTATGAAGCGCTCGCTCATGGCGCTGATGGCATCATGTTCTTCCAATGGCGGCAGTCTCGTGGCGGTGCGGAAAAATTTCATAGTGCGATGGTGCCTCACGGAGATCCTCATTCAAGCCGTATCTTTCGTGAATGTGCGCAATTAGGCAACGAATTTTCGCAACTGTCGGAAATTGTTGGGACGCGCTTCTTGGCTGATGTCGCGGTTGTCTTTGACTGGGAAAATTGGTGGGCGCTGGAATTGGATGCCAAACCAAGCACCTTAAAGTACATTCATCAGTTACGCAGCCTGTATGGCGCGCTAAGGGCGTTAAATCTGAGCGTAGACTTTGTCCATCCTTCCGAATCTCTAGACGGCTATCCTTTAGTGATCGCCCCAAATCTCTATTCAGCACCAGAAGCCTTCGGTAAGAAAATCAATGATTACGTGCGACAAGGCGGCATCTTCTTGACGAATTTCTTTAGTGGGATCGTCAATGAATATGACCAAGTCTATTTTGGGGGCTATCCAGGACTGTTTAGGGACACCTTAGGGATCATTGTAGAAGAGTTTTACCCAATGAAAGTAGCTACCCATCACCAAATTGACTTCCAAGGTCGTCGGTACGACAATTCTCTATGGGAGGAAGTCATTCATCTAAATGGTGCTGAATCTTTGGCAACCTTCCAATCCGGTTATTTGTCCGATAAGCCAGCCATTACTATGAATCAGATCGACGATGGGTATGCGTATTACGTGGGAACAGAATTGTCTCTTGAAGGGCTAACTACATTTTTAGCGACCATTCTGGAAAATCATAAATTAGCGACTCATGCCCAGCACTTCTTGGCTGCTCCTACTGAGGTCTCCGTTACCTGTCGCAAAGGTGCTGGCTATACACTCGTCTTTCTCTTAAACCATACCGAGCAGACAACCAAAGTGAAGCTGAAAGCCCCTGGAGCAGACCTTCTAACCAAAGAAACCAGACAGTTGGTAGTTCTGAAACCAAAAGAAGTCGCAGTTCTTAAGTATGTTGATTGATCTAAGGAAAAAGAACCTCCATGAAGCGATCGCTTCATGGAGGTTCTTTTATAGACGTTACTAGATTCAGGGGGATTCTTTAGACTAGCGATAGGCATTTTCCAAATAAGAGCTTATCATTTGTCTTCGCTCTCCATCTCTTTTTTCTGAATAGTGATACTCTGGATTAGTCCAATGGGATTTGTCATACAACCAAACAGGCATTTTTTTCGCTTCGTCGGTTTCCCATTCATAACGGGGAAACAAATGTGCATGAAGAAAGTTATCGGTATTTCCCAATAGTTCATAATTGATTCTCAATGGAGAACAAGCCTGTATTATAGCATCTCCTAAAAGAGTCATATCAGTTAAGAAAACCTGTCGCTCATTTAAATCTAGATCATTTAAAGAAGCCACCTCTCTTTTAGGTAATAATACACAATATCCAGGAAGAAATTGGACATCACCATAAACAGCAAAACTGCCAGACAATTTTTTGATCACCATTGGATTTTTCCCATCTATCGCTGATTTGATTCTATTCTCATACCATTTCAATTTGATCCCCCCTCTCTTTCCTGTTCCTTGCAGCTATTCATGTAAAAACTATACAAGATTAAGGAAAGGCTTTCAATAGTAACAAAACAAAAAAATCTTTGCTATATGAGTGGTCCTTCAAAATCGTATTTGTAGACTTTTATAAACAAAAAAATGTATCAATCTTATAAAAGACTGATACATCAATGATACCGGCGGCCGGGGTCGAACCGGCACGCCCTCAACGGGCACTGGATTTTGAGTCCAGCGCGTCTGCCAATTCCGCCACGCCGGCATGTTGAAAGGTTAGTATTTAGTACTAAGGCGGTAACCGGATTTGAACCGGTGATGAAGGTTTTGCAGACCTCTGCCTTACCACTTGGCTATACCGCCATTATACTATTGTTGCAATCTACAATCAAGTGAAGATTGTACTGGGGTAGCTGGATTCGAACCAACGCATGACGGAGTCAAAGTCCGTTGCCTTACCGCTTGGCTATACCCCAAAAATGAAAGGGCGAGTGATGGGAATCGAACCCACGAATGCCGGAGCCACAATCCGGTGCGTTAACCACTTCGCCACACCCGCCGTGATAAGAAACTGTTGAAATATATAATGGCAGGGGCAGCAGGAATTGAACCCACACTAACGGTTTTGGAGACCGCTGTTCTACCTTTAAACTATGCCCCTATGAATGGAGGAGAGTGGATTCGAACCACTGAACCCTAAGGAACGGATTTACAGTCCGTCGCGTTTAGCCACTTCGCTACTCCTCCATGGTGGCGCGGGACAGAATCGAACTGCCGACACATGGAGCTTCAATCCATTGCTCTACCAACTGAGCTACCGAGCCATATAAGAAAATATAAGTTTTACAAAAATAATGAAACGGTCTGGACGGGACTC
This sequence comes from Candidatus Enterococcus avicola, assembly GCF_047470845.1. Lineage (NCBI taxonomy): Bacteria > Bacillati > Bacillota > Bacilli > Lactobacillales > Enterococcaceae > Enterococcus > Candidatus Enterococcus avicola. The sequence continues at coordinate 103,754 of NZ_JBLGTY010000012.1, forward strand.
GAACCCGCGACCTCCTGCGTGACAGGCAGGCATTCTAACCAACTGAACTACCAAACCGTAATGGGGGTTAACGGGATCGAACCGCTGACCCTCTGCTTGTAAGGCAGATGCTCTCCCAGCTGAGCTAAACCCCCGAAGGTTGTTCATTAAATTGTAATGATCCGTACGGGATTCGAACCCGTGTTACCGCCGTGAAAGGGCGGTGTCTTAACCACTTGACCAACGGACCTAAGTTTAAAACGGAGAGTAAGGGATTCGAACCCTTGAGACAGCGATAGCCATCTACATGATTTCCAATCATGCTCCTTCGGCCACTCGGACAACTCTCCAGCCTAAAAGAAGCTCATTACTCTTGCTTGTTTTCTCTTATTAGAGAACTCCGGCAGTAGGACTCGAACCTACGACATCATGATTAACAGTCATGCGCTACTACCAACTGAGCTATGCCGGAA
>NZ_JBLGTY010000013.1:0-95731 GCF_047470845.1 Candidatus Enterococcus avicola
TGTGATATTTCCTCCAGTGTGTTTTCTTATATTTTACACACCTTATCTTTTCTGTCTAGTTAAGTGTAGCCTATTCATATGATAGATAAAGCCAGCAAAGGGTGCTCCGCCGACAGCTATAGGGTCCCTTTCAACAATAAACCTATTCTCGTCAAAAAAACCTCGAGTATCATTATAGTTATTGTCTAGCTTAAAAGCAAAAGCATCCCTCAATCCTCCAATTCCAAACGCATTGCCTTCGTGACCTCTTATGTGAGTCTCAGAATTGTGAAAGCCAAACGCCATCCCATCAGCACCATTCAGTTTAGCCCCTATATTAGCTCTACCTTTAAGCGTAAATGGCTGATCCAGACTAATTCTGTCTTTTAAGGTAACATAACCGACTGACCAAGTGATATCTTCTGTCAAGACTAATAGCCCAGTTTCTTCATTGTAAGTAGCAGTGCCTTGGACATCAAAGTGTTCTCTAAAATTGTTTTTGTCAATCGTCACTTCGACCATCTGATCACTTCTATCATCCACTTCCGCCTCTTTCGCTGCCTCATCCGAAGCCTCGTCTACTTCTTCCTCTGGTGCAGATTCCGCAGAATCATTTTCATCTTCGTCTTGATCAATATCTTCAATCACCGTGTTTTCAACTATCAGAAGCCGTTGTGACGCAGAATCGGCAACGATGATCTCATATTCTCCGATCGTATCCACAATAATCGGTAAGACAAAGGTGGTTTGTGGGGTCTCGCTGATCAGCTGCCACACACCTTCGTTTTCTGTTTCTACAGCAGTTAGCCCCTCAATCAATGATTCCTGATCGATGATTACTTGTTCAGGCAAAGCGAGGTCCACCGTTTCAAGGGCATCTTCTGAGTAGAAGATAAAATCTAGTACATGATCGACTTCTCCTTGGATCATTTCTTCTGGAAAAGAAATTTCTCCGATTACGTCTTCAGCTGATTTTTCCTCTTGCTCATTCTCTGGGGTCCACGAAAAAATCGTCTCGGCATTCATGATCGTGAACGTCGTAATCAGTGGGAGTAAGACAAGCAAAACCAGCAATCCTTTATTTTTTTTACGAAAAAATGAGTTCATCCCATTCACTCCTAAATGTCATTCTCTTGTTTGTTTAATGGACGCTATCCCCAGTCAGGGGATGCAACTTTTCCTTTTCGAATGATTTGTTTTAACACATATAAGTCAAGCGCGATAATTAGCAAAAGACCGCCTAGGATCACCCAATCCAATCGCTGAACGGTGTTAGTCTGAGGCAGTTCTCCCCCCGGCTTCACCGTGTCTTGCGGCGGACGTGGAACTGGTCCTGTTGGCGGTGACGGTACTGGGGGATCTAGCGGTTCATATACTCCTGTATACTGCACGGTCCCATCTGTTTCGGTTGATCGCAGCTCATTGCTGAAGCTTGTTATTGGAAAGCTGCAAGCGACCCATAAGACGAGAAAGCCTTTTAGAAGTTTTGCTCGAAAAGGCGCACCTTTGATGTTCATTCTCCCTCCTCCTTTTATAGAATTCACTTCAAAAACCATCGTTTTTGAGACGTGTTATTTTATTTTGAGCGATATTTTTAATAAGGCTGGTAAACCATGCTTTAAAATGGTTTTCTCCTGTATTTCTTGCAAATCCTTTTATAATCCCAAAAACGATGGTTTTCAAACATGTTCTATTTATTATATCGTTGTTTGACTTTTGATAAAATTCACATTCTTCATCGAATGGTGAATATTGTGAATCTTCGTTATCTTTCGTGGCTCATTCCTTCCAAAATACTCGTCATTCTATAAAAATCTATTGAAAATGACACGAATTCAAGTCATTTTTTTACTGCACACTTTATCTCAACCCTCATTCCCCCTTGCTTGTCACTTTACTTTTTTTCAAACAGCAAACTTTTCAAGTCGACTTTTAACGATACCTAAACCTATTTTTTTCTCTTTTTCCTAATAAAAAAACAAACAGCCGAATCATTCCATCAAAGGAATCCCTTTTGATGGAATGAAGCTGTTTGTTGATTTACATGTGAATAAAGAGAAAAATCCGTTTACAATTCTTCTGCTGTTAACGAAAACTGACGAACCGTCTCTGATAAAGCTTCCACTAAGAAAAGACAAGGGATTTGCGTCGTCAAATCTTCATACTTGTTGATGCGTTTTACATCAACTGAATAGTCCAAGACATAATCGGACATTCGTCCCAGAGTGCTATTGGCGTCACTGGTGATCGCTACCGTGGTGAAGTCTGGATTGTTACGAAACCCATTGACGACTTCAATGATCTCGGTAGTCGTTCCCGTGATGGAAAGGACGACGATCATATTATCCGAAGTATGCTTCAGCTTAGCAAAAATGGGGTACGTATTATCCACTAATGCATAGCTATTAAACCCAATCGTAGCAAAACGGCGGGCAGCGTATTCACACATGGAACCAGAGGCACCGATACCATAAAAAATGATGTTGTCGCATTCCAACATTCTTTCTGCGATCCGACGAATCTTTCCTTCAATATCTCGCGGAAAATGTTCAGCATTCAGGACATTCATGCTGCTATAAAAACTAACGGCATCTAATTCAGGAACTTTAAACTGGGTACGAAACTCCGTAAAGCTTTCGTACCCTAATTTACGGATAAAGCGCATGACCGAAGAAGCTGAAGTGTGTGATTCAAGCGCGATCTCCCGGACACGCATGTAAGGAATTTTATCACTTTGGCTGGACATGTAATGATAGATTGCACGATCGGTCTCTGATAACTCATTGAAATCGATTTTTCCAAAAAAAGACATGTTAAACGCTCCTATTTTTTTGTTCTCCTATCAATGTACCATAAGCTGGCAGAAACATCACAACTGTTTGACAAGGAACAATTCCATCGGCTGTTCAAATCCAGGTCTTGTCAAAAGTAACCCACCGGCATCTTGGTAACCGAGTTTGCGATAGAAATGCTGTGCCTGCTCGTCGACTTGTGTGGAAGTCAAGCAAAGAGCGTGGCCAGCTGCTTTTTGCTGTTGTTCCCAATAAGTAACCAACCGTTTCCCGAGTCCCTTGCCTTGATGCGCTTCTGCGATCACTAACATGGTACAAAAAGGAATCGTGTCCCAGAAAAAATTGTAGCGTAGCAACCCTACTGGCTGGTCGTCTGCAACTACAACATAAGCAGTTTTTTCCATTATCTTTTTGGCGAAGACTTCCGTTGGCAAGTGAGTATCCAAAGAAAACCAAAATGCTTGATCTGCAGCTACTGCCGGTCGAATCGTAATCACTGATGTTTCCTCCCTTCCTGCTGTCTTTTTTGTCTTATCTTAGAAAAATGTCTGTTTTAGTCACTTTCCGTCTTTTCGTATTCAGAAAGCAATGCTAAAAAGGCGTCGCCATACTTATCCAACTTATTTTGGCCAACTCCTTTGATCTGTAAAAACTCGATCGGTGTTTTTGGCTGGACTTCTGCCAGCTCTCGCAGTGTTTTATCAGAAAAAACCACATACGGCGGCAAATTTTGTTCTTGTGCGAGATTCAATCGTAAGGTGCGCAGTTGATCGAATAGCTCATCATCCACCACTAACTGTTTGACTTTGGTTTGTTTTCTATAAACTTTTGCTTTTCCAAGCAACACATCAATCCCCGCATTGGTCACACTTAACAACGGGTATTGCCCTTCAGACGGCAAAAGATACCCTGATGCTGTTAAATAATCGATCAGCTGATTGACTTCCTTTTGGGACCAATCTTTCATTAATCCATAAGTTGTTAACTTTTCAAAGCCCCACTGTTTGACTTTTTGATCGCCTGAGCCAGTTAGCACTTTCCCCACCAAGGCTTTCCCAAAGCGTTCGCCCATTCGTTTCACACATGACAACACTTTTTGTGTATCCACTGTGATATCCACTTGTTCTCTTTCATCAAGACAATTGCTGCAACGACCGCAATCGGGACCATCTTCTCCGAAATAACGCAAAATATAGCGCTGCAAACACAGTTGGGTATGTCCGTATTGGCTCATCTCCCGCAACTTCAAGTATTCGTTTTGGCGATAAAGAATGTCTGATTCGGATTGATCGATAAAGAATTGCTGGATCTGCATGTCTTGCGGCGCATAAAGCAAGATCGCATCACTAGGTTCCCCATCTCGTCCAGCACGTCCTGCTTCTTGATAATAAGACTCCAAATTACCTGGTATCTGGGCATGGATCACGAAGCGGACGTTGCTTTTGTTGATTCCCATTCCGAATGCATTGGTGGCTACCATCACTTGTAGGCGGTCATAGAGAAATTCTTCTTGGAAAAAGGAGCGCTCTTCTTCTGAAAGCCCGCCATGGTAATACCCGACTGACACGTGTTCATGCTTCAACAGGTGATAGATTCGTTCCACTTCTTTGCGGGTGCTGGCGTAAATAATACCTGATTGTCCTTGGTTCATTTTCAAATACGTCGTTATGTAGGTATCTTTTTGATCCTTGACGACTTGAAAAGCCAAATTTTCCCGCGCAAAGCCGGTCTTGACTTGATTTTCAGCTGGAATCGAAAGTAAATTTTCGATATCTTCGGCAACTTTGGGCGTAGCTGTTGCGGTAAGGGCTACGATCGTGGGCTTTTGTTCCCAATTGTCGATCGTTTCGGCGAGCCGCAGATAGCTCGGGCGAAAATCGTGGCCCCATTGGGAAATACAGTGGGCCTCATCAACGGCTAACAAAGCGATCGGCATCTGCCGCAGCGAATAGCGAAAAGCTTCTGAGTCCAGACGTTCTGGAGAAACGTACAGCAGCTTGATTCGTCCTTGGCGAGCTTCTTGCAAGCGTTGATTGATCTGTGCTCCGGTCAAGGAAGAATTGATGTAAGCAGCAGGGATCCCCATATCAACGAGGCTGTCTACTTGATCTTTCATTAAAGAAATCAAAGGGGAAATCACCAAGGTGACCCCATCCAGCAAGAGCGCTGGCAACTGATAACAAATCGATTTCCCGCCACCAGTAGGCATGATTCCCAAAACATTTTGTTGTGTTAAAATAGATTGAATAATCGTCTCTTGACCTTCACGAAACTGTGAATAGCCAAAATGTTCTTTTAAGACTGTTTGAATAGTTTGCATAATACCCTCTTTTCCATTTCCTTATTATACGCAATTAAGTACGCAAAGAAAACGGCATTAAGAGAACTTTCGCTTTTTATTCGCTTTTCATTGAAATCAACCAAAGGAGTCTTCTACTATGAAAAAAGTTGTGATTATCGGCGGTGGGATCATTGGATTGACCCTCGCCAATTATCTTGATAAAACCAAATTTGACGTGACTGTCGTTGATTCACTTATCGGACAAGCAACGTCTGCTAGTGCTGGCATCATCTCCCCTTGGCTCTCCAAACGCCGCAATAAAAAATGGTACCAGCTTGCACAAGACGGTGCCGCGTTTTTCCCACAATTGGTGCGGGATTTTGCATTAGATGAATCCATCTATGCCCCCTGTGGCACGTTGGTGGTGCGTCCCGAAAACGCGCTTCAGGAGCTAACAGATCTGGCTGTAAGTCGCCGCAAAGAAGCCCCAGAAATCGGCGAGATCGAGTTACTGACAGGACCACAAACCAAAGAGGCACTGCCATTATTGAAGGAAATGCCCTCATTACGGATCTCAGGGGGTGGTCGTTTAGATGGTCGTGCTTATCTTGCGCACGTAAAAGGAGTTGCCTTACAGCAGCAAGTGACTTTTATCGAAGAAAAAGCCGAGATTTTAAGAAAGGACAGCCACTGGCAAATCAAAGCAAAGGATCAACTCCTTGAGGCGGAGGTTCTTTGTCTGACAGCTGGACCTGGATTGTTAGACTTGTTATCACCTTTGGGGTATCACGTTGATATTCGTCCGCAAAAAGGCCAATTGCTTTCCTTTGCTGCCAACTTGCCGACAGATAATTGGCCAGTCGCCATGCTAGAGGGTGAAGGCGACTTGATCCCCTTCTCAAATGGTCAAATTTTATTAGGCGCTACGCATGAAAATGATGCTGGTTGGGATCTGACGCCTACGAAAGCTGCCAAGCAGCAATTGATGACAGGAATCGGTGCTTTTCTTGAAGATCCCGAAGCACTCTTTGCCACGCCTGTGACCATGCGCGTTGGCACACGTGCCTATACTTCTGATTTTGCGCCGTTCTTTGGGGAAGTACCTGATGAAACGAATTTGTTCGCCGCCAGTGGACTTGGTTCTTCTGGGTTAACGACCGGGCCTTATATCGGTTATCTCCTAGCCAATCGGATCAATGATGGACGATCTCAAACCAAAAACTTCTCGAGCTACACAAAACCGATGACAGAATATATCAAGAAGCGTCTTTGACAGAAGACTAAAAAACCACCAGAACCGCTAGGGTCTGGTGGTTGTCATTGATAGTCTTGCAAAATTACGGTACAGTCTTCTAGCTGATCGCTAAACATATTCTCCTGTTTCCCAATAATCGAGTAACATTTCATTGATGATCTCGCGATCCAGTGGTTCTCGGAAATCGTCATCAAAGGCATCTTCGATCGGAACGTCGCCAACAGCTTTGATACAAACTGGAACGACGGGATCTGGGTGATCTTCTGTGGTCAACACTTTTTCAATTTTGATCTTATGTGTCCAATCTGCCCCCATATCATAAATGTAGGTCATGGACTTGCAATACTGAAAATCTTGGTCAATACCGGAAGCATCCGTTGGTACGGAATTGCCTAAGCCGATCGATTTCGAACCGGCAATAAACAAGTACAAATGTTGATTCATCCACTCAAAGGCAATCTGGATCAAAATATGCAGCTGCTCATAAGTCAGCCCTGCAGGAATGATCAAACGACGCCAAATTGGCGGACGGTATCCTTCTAAATCAATACGGATCTGATAGGCGACTGGTCTATTCGCCGCTTCATCAAAGGCCGTATGTTTCGTTGGAAATGGGACGATTTTTGGCGAGATTGCAGCAATACGCGGGTCATCAACGGGCAATAGTTCATGTTCTTCAGGATCGGTGTCTTGAATCATCGCTAACATCGCTTCTTTCTTTTCAGCTGACCAAAACTGGGGTTTGGACATCCGTGCGAAAAAGATAGGTTGTTTTTCAGCCAATACAAAGGCGATTTCTTGGTATTGTGATTTGGTGATATGCTTTTCTTTATACATGCAGTAATAAAAGTCTTCAATGGCTGTTTTGGCAAACGGAAGAAAATTTAAACTGTACGGTACTTCTTGAGGCAGCATTTCGGTGTACACCGATTCGACAAAGACTTTGTCTTTTAATTTAGTCATGCCACCATCTGTTTCCGCGCAAAAGATCAAGTAAAAAACAGGATCTAAGTAGTGTTCAAGATCGTCGTCACTAACCACACTTGGTCCGCCATATAAATCAACGTGATCCATCATACGGTCAATCACTTTCGCTAATTTCTTCAATGTTTTTTCCAAAAAAATTCTCGCTCCTTCCTATCAAGTTTACTTTGACGAAAAGAGCGAGGATTGTCAATCTTTTTTTTAATGGGAAAGCATTTCCTGTGCAATTTCTAATCCGCTCATCCCAGTTGGATAATAGGTTGGCCAATGATCCATTTCTTCTAATAAGGCTTCATGACTATCATTGCCGAAGTAGATATGGAAATGATGGGACGCACTTGGTGCGATCATATGGTCGCTGAATTGGATGTATTTGAATGCCGCATCTTCGTCAGTGCTTTCAAACAAGAAACGTACGCCACGATTACCAGCGGAATAGTTCAAAATCTCTTTGCCAGTATACACATAATTTGCTTCTTTCTTCGTACCATCATCGAAGATAAACGTCATTGTATTGTCTGTGATCTTGATCTGAGCAACATCTGTTTGATAACCGGTCGTATAATACTCTTTGTATTCATCAGCCGTCATTTTCTTGTCCATTTTTGCTTTATAATCAAACACTTGGTCTAATGTTCCGTCTTGTAAAAATGGATACACGGATTGCCATTCCCCTGCCCAATCAGATAAGGGACGATCTTGAACATCTGCATCCTCGAAATAGCCGTTATAAACCGTTTTTTCTTTTTCGGCTTCCGCTATTTCTTTGTCATTTGCTACATCGGTCGTTTTTCTCAAGGCATCACGGTTTTGTTCCATGATCGAAATATAGTCTTCCCCGTTATCCATTTGTTCTTGGGTCAACCCTTCTAATGGATTCAAGACAGCCAGTTCGACACCTGCTTCTGAAGCTAACGTTCGTGCAATACTGTCTTTGGCATTTTCTTCAAAGTAAATCGTTTGGATACCTGTTTCTTGAACGAACTCTTTTAGTTCTGCGATTCGTGAAGCGGAAGGTTCCTCGCTTGGTGAAAGACCAGAGATCGGTACTTGGGTCAACCCATATTCCAATGCCAAATAACCAAAAGCTGCGTGCTGGGTCACGAAGTGATTTTGCGCTGGATTGCTAAACGCTTCTTCATAAGACGCATGGAGCTCTTGTAACTTCGCTAAATAATTCGCAGCATTTTCAGCAAAGGCTGTCGCTTTCGCTGGATAAGCCTCACTTAGTTGGTCACGGATCGCCTCTACTTGTTTCATGGCTAAGCTTGGTGCTAACCAAACATGGGGATCCAATTCATGGGAATGACCATCATCGCCATGATCGTGGTCATGATCATGATCCTCGTCTCCTGGAAGCAAGACCATTCCTTCTGTGGCTTTGACCACTGTCACATCGCCATCATTTAACGTAGCTTCAATCGAAGGAACCCACATTTCCATGTTTTCATTGTTGTAGACAAAGACATCCGCATCTTGGATCTTTGCCATGTCCTTTGCAGAAGGTTCGTAGTCGTGGGAATCAGTGCCTGCGGGCATCAATAATTCGACCTGCCCTTCCTCCCCTACGACTTGGCGTGTAAAATCATACATCGGATAAAACGTGGCCATGACCTGAATTTGTTCATTCTCAGAAGAGGCGTTTCCTGACTGCTCCGTAGCGTCAGATCCACCTTGACCACAGGCAGCCAATACGAGGGCTACTGCTGATAACATCGTTATTTTAAAAAACTTCTTCATTTTCTAACTACACTCCTTTTATTTTTCCTCTTTTTCTTTCCCTTGGTAAAATACTGATAAATCAATTACGATTTATAAAAACAAAACGTAACGTTTACGTTTTACCATCGGTTTTATACTTTACACAACTATTTGCAACCTGTCAACCGCTTTTTCACTTGTTTTTTTATATGTAAAAACCTTCATATGTACTACCACAGATATCAGTGAAGAAATTTCCTTGAAAGACTTGCTCTGCTGATTTTTTTCAATCGTCGAACATCTCTTTTTATTGTCCTTTACTGGGTCCTGTGCTACACTCGAGGGGTAATTGAATAGAAGATTATCCACTAGGGGCGCTTTATGCTGAGATAGACGTAAGTCTGGTCCCTTAGAACCTGATTTGGTTAGTACCAACGTAGGGAAGTGGCAGCGCATGATTTTTCGCGTTCCCTTTTTTCTGTCTACGTGTGGATAGAAAAAGGAGGAACGCTTTTTTTGTAGACAGAAAAACCATCGAGAGGAGAAGAGAAAATGACAAATGAACCAATCGCCTGTGCCGCAGGCGGGATCGATATCACTGGGTGCCGAGTGAGTTTGTACCCCATGAAAGACCACTTCGCGCAACAAATCGTAGCGAGCATTGAGCGGACGGATACAACAGCTGTTTGGCAGCAAACCGATCTGTTCAGCACCCTTTTCCGAGGGGAAGCCCCAAGTGTTGTCGATGCGGCAGCTGGGCTATTTATCAACGCTTACGAATCCAAGACACACCTCGTGGGTGAGTTTACTTTTTCTAAGGGCTGTCCTGGCGATTCTGCAGGTGACGCGTTTTTGAATGGAGAACAGGCACAACCCAATAAAGCAAGCAATCTTATGAATGGTACGTTTGACGTGGATTGTAAATACTCGTTTTATATATTTGGGGAAAACAATTATATGGAAGAGATCGCCACCATCGTCCAACTGGCAGAAACCTATGGTTTGGCGCCTCGCTCCGCCCATTATGTCACGATGCTGACGGGAACGGCCAACCAACTCTTTGGGTATTTTGAAGCGGCATTAGCGTATGCCCATGACCATCTTCCCCATTATGTGTTAGAAGCAACGGTCTCAGTCAACAGTCCTTCCAAAAAGAAGGCGGTGTCGCATGACTAAATGGGTCTTAAAAGATGTCATTATGGTGGGGATCGCTTCGTTGATTTTTGGCGTGATCTATTTGGGCGCTGTTCATTTTGGGCTGTTGTTAGGTACGCTTTTAACACCCTTTGGTTTGTCTGTTTTAGCGAATGAGTTTATTTTCGGGGTATGGTTCATGGCAGCGGCTTTTGCTGGCTATGTGCTGCGCAAACCGGGCGCAGCGACGATCACTGAGATGATCGCCGCACTTTTAGAAGTGTTTATGGGGAATTTTTATGGACCGATTATTTTTATCAGCGGATTTGTACAAGGGATTGGAACAGAAGCTGGCTTTGCATTAGGTGGCTACCGTCGCTATGGCTGGTTCCCTTTGATCACTGGTGCCATTGGCGCCACGATCACGAGTTTTCTTTGGGGGATCATTCGGTCAAATTTCGTTGATTTGCAATGGCAGTTGTTGGTGGTGATTTTTATTATTCGCTTGCTTTCTTCTTTATTCTTTTCCGCCTTTTTGGTGAAGATCGTCTGTGACCATCTGACACGCATGGGCGTTCTCAACAGTTACCCGATTGCTGAAGACCAAACCATTAGCGCCAAACGAGAAGCGGCATGAGCCTGCTCGTGAAAAACGGCTGCTTTTTCGTGGATCAAAAACGGCTTGATCTGACACTGTCTTTAGCCCCCGGAGAAACAAAAGGAATCTATGGTGCTTCAGGAACAGGAAAAAGCACTCTTTTCCACCTCTTAGCGGGGCTTAACGAGAAAGGGTTTGAAGAAGGAACCTATACGATCGATGACCGAACGCTAAACCAGCTTTCCATTCAAGAAAGAAGCACATCGATCAGCTTACTGTTTCAAAATCCAGATATGCAATTTTGTATGGCCACGCCTCGAGAAGAACTACTGTTTTGTCTTGAAAATCAATGTATTCCCCAAGCCGACATGCCAAAAAAAGTAGCGGAATCCTTGACGTTTTGCGAGATCAGCCATCTTGCCGATCAGCCCTTTACGACCTTGTCTGGCGGTGAGAAACAGTTAGTAGCATTGGCTTGTTGTCTGATTTTAAAGAGTCGCTACTTGCTTTTGGATGAACCATTTGCCAATTTGGACGCTGACACAAGTCAAAAAATCATTCGAAAACTGCGACAGCTCCAAAAGCAACATGCCATTGGCATCTTACTGATCGACCATCAAATCAAAGAAACTGCTGACTGGGTAGCTGAGTGGCTGCTGATTGAAGAAGGATTCAGATCCGTCGATCAAGAAAAGATGCGCACACTCGATCAGGAGCTGCGCAGGTCACTACCGCCTGTTGAGATTAAGAAACTTTCTGCAAAAGAACGGCTATCTTTTCAAGATTTTCGCCTGCCGATCCGTAACCAAGCGATTGTTTTTCCAAATCTTACCTTTGATAGTGGGACAATGATTGGGCTTACCGGACGTAGCGGCAGCGGCAAATCTTCGTTTTTAAAAGCGATCTTGCAGCAGCAGGCGTACTCAGGAACCATTCGCCTGTGCGGGGATCCAATCAAGAAGCATCCCTCCCCTTTTCGGTCCATCAGCTGGATCATGCAAAATCCGCAGGACCAGTTTTTGGCTGCTACAGTGGCACAGGAGCTTAGTCAAGGACGTGCAGCGACCGAGAGTGACAAACTGCTGGAAAAATTGCGACTACAAAACAAGAGCACTCAGTCCCCTTTTCTACTCAGCCAAGGCCAGCAAAGACGCTTGGCAGTAGCAGCTTTATTGCAGCGACCAGTCAAATTACTGTTGGTGGATGAACCGACCTATGGCCAAGATGTCAAGCAAGCTTGGCAGGTCATGCAGCTGTTAGCCGAAAAAGCCGCAAGCGGCACCTTGGTTTTGATCGTTAGTCACGATGTCTTATTATTGGAAGCATTTTGTTCACAAATCATTGATTTTAATCATTATGAAAAGGAGGACATAGATGCGCACCCTCAACCCGACAGTCAAGTTATTCGCCATTTTAGGACTCGCCTTACTGGTTTCTTTTCAAAATAATTTCAGATTGAATCTGCTACTCTGTGTCCTGTTCTTTGCTGTTTCTGTAAGCGAACGCACTTTGAAAAAAAGCCTTTTGCTTGTTTCTGCATTGACCTTGGCAGCTGTGGGGGTCTTTTTCACCGGACTCCTTTACTACCAGGACAACCAAAGTGGCTCCTCCTCAGCAGCAGCTATGCGCTATGGACTTGACATGGCGAGCCGTATCTATTGCTTTGGTATGTTGGGCAGTTCTTTCAGTGTATCGACCACGATCAATGAGCTGATTTATTCGCTACAGCAACAGCTGCGACTCCCTGCCGTTTTTGCCTACGGTCTGCTCGCTGCGTTTCAAATTGCGCCCATCATTCCAGCCGAGTATCAGAATATCCGTAATAGCATGCGTTCTAGAGGAATCCCCGTCAATCCATTTTCATTCAAGATGCTGATCCCTTTACTGGTCAAATCGATTCGTTGGTCTGAGCTCTTGGCGACTGCGATGCTTTCAAGAGGATTTGACAGCGAGGCAAAGCGAACCTACGCCAAGTCATTTCGCATCACTTTCGCCGATATGCTCTTTCTATCTTTTTGTCTGATAATCGGCCTCGCTGGAACACTGCTCTTATGAAGGGGAAAAAGAGAAAAAGCCAAAGAAACGGCAGTGTTTCTTTGGCTTTTTCCTTCTTATGGCTAAGAGATGATTGATTTTTTTATGGATCCAGATTTGATTTGATAGAGCGTTACAAACAAGGTGGTCACTAAAATATACATTGCGAAAAGGAAATACATGTTTTTAAAAAGCTGGATCGTCGTTTGATTGAGCCAAGCCCCTACTTTAGGGATATAAAAAATGGGTTGCCCAATCAATTGGCTTTTTTGGATTTCTTTTGGTTCCATCTGGCTTTGGTTATCACCGATCGCATAAAGCACCGATTGGTTTTCTCCCACTGCAACGATTCGCCGTGTGCGCATCTGTCTGCCATGATCGACATAATAGGTCACTTCATTACCAACGACCAAATTGTCTTCTGAAGCCTTTTTAACAAAAAGTAATGTCCCTTCGGAATATGTAGGTTCCATTGCATCGCTGTTAACGATGGCCATTGTGAAACCAAACGCATGAGGAATCACGACCGCTAAAACAGAAATCAGCATAAACAACAATACAAAAAGTGAGAGCATGATACTTTGTTTTGGCAAAAGTTTCATTTTCTTTTCTCCTTCTAAGGCTCAGTTTCTTTTTGATTCTATAACATATTTAAATTTTTTTCAAATATTTAAAAACGATTCATTGAATTTTTATGCGTATTTTTTCTGATTATTATTTGACTTTATTTTACTATTTATATTATGCTAAAGGCGATTAAAAAACATAGGAGAAAAAGTATGCTTTTTTTAAATAACAAGTTCTTTTTTAAACGTTGGATTCCCTTTATCCTACTCGTTCTATTTTTGCTAGGAAGCATCGGTTTTTTTCTTATACTCTTCCTATCTCCTACTTCTGATAACCATACCGTGGAGAAGAAGGAAGATTGGATTTTTTATGCGGAAGACAATCCTGATTCTACTTTTATTAGCCGTTATGTGAAATATTTACCTAGCGTAAAAGCCAATGAGCGATTTGTCATGCAGCGAAAAATGACCAACGAATACAAATATCCAACGATGCTGCTGATTGGCGATCATCAACACATGACCGTCTATCTGGATGATCAAGAAATTTATACCAATGAAGCTGCCGAACATTCATTGACCTTCAACCATCCTGGCAAAACCTTATCTTTTATCACATTGCCAGAGGATTACGTTGGAAAGACGTTGAAGATCTACGTGACTAGTCCTTTCGACACCTATTCTGGCTTTCCAGCCGAAGTCTTTTTCGGTCCTGCCAATGCATTGATCGGTTATGTTTTTAGTCTATCAATTTTGAATATCTATATCCTCCTATTTACCGGTTTTATTTGTATCCTTAATTTATTTTATCTCTTCGTTTCTTTTATCAACCAAAGAAAGCTGAAAGTCTCTTCCATTTTATTCAGTGGCTTTGCCTTAAGTGCAGGTTTAGAAGCAGGCTTCGGGGATCTGCTGGGTGGACTGCTTTTTTCTCCCATCGTGAATTCATTTATGTTAAATTTTCTTTCGATTATTACGCCCATGTTTTTGATTGGGTTTTACTACACAAACATGCACTTCGTACGTAAGTATTATCAGAAATGGTTGTTTGTTCACTACTCCTTCGGGATCTTTGCCATGTTTTTGGCACTTTTTCAAAAACAAAGTTTGCCAGTCGTCATGAACTATCTGTTTTTGTTAAACATCACCAGCACCTTTGTGACTTCGTTTGCGGCGATTTATGAGGCGTTAAAAAAGAATCAATTTTATGTCCTTTGTGCACCTTGGATCGTTGTCGCGGCAATCGGTCATGGGTTCTTGTATATCCAGGATATTTTAGTCCTCCCGCAATCTGACATCAATTGGCGCTCGATCATCTTTTTCTTACTGATACTTATTTTTACTTGTTATGGGTTCCTCGAACTCTTTTTTGCCAGTGAAGGCAAAAATAAGCAGATCGACACAGCAGACATCAAAGTGCGATTGTATGAAAATCAGCAGGCGATCGGTCCAGATCAAACGGCACAATGGCAGCAAGTTTTACAAATCATCAAAAAGAGAACCCATACCATTAAAGACATGTTAGAAGACGAACAACTAGCGGCTGCGTATGAAGGTCTTTGCGAGATTGAAGAAGAAATCAAGCAGCAGCTAACGATCCCTGCGGTTGAAAAAGAATCGATCACGACGATGCTGCTTGCTGATTATCAACACACTGCCGCTCAAAAAAGGATCACGCTTACCTGCGATGACCTCACGGAACCACTGGAACGATTGGAAGAAAATGATCGTCTGTCCTTGATCGCCCATTGCTTAGAGTACGCCATCCGCTACACCTGTTCGGTCACAGATCCTCAAAATCGCAGGCTTTCGTTGAAAGTGACTGACACAAAAGAACAGCTACATATCGACTGTCAAATGCCGCTTTTGACAGAGGATGAGGCAGAAAAACTGCAAACTGATGAAGTAAAACGACAGGCGATCCATACCGATGTGCAAATGCTGGAACAAATTTGTCTTGTCTATCAAGGAAGTCTGCGTATCGAGGATTCAGATGGTTTTCATTTTTTGCGTTTAACACTTGCCGCTAAAGCGGATCTGCTGTCTTTTGACTGACTGCCTTTTCTCCGATACGTTAAACGGTCTATTTTAAGAAAAAGCGAAAAAACTCTTGCTTTTTTCGCTTTTTCGCTTTAGCATGATAAAGAACAGCAACAAGCATTGGAATAGTAATTTTATGATGGTCTTAGAGAGTCGATGGCAGCTGAAAAATCGACACCCGCTGATAAAATGAACCTACCCAATGGCAATGACCGCAAAACGGTCGGTGGAAAGGCCTTATCCTTTACGAGTTGGATTATCCCGATCGATAATCAACAAAGGTGGTACCGCGAAATCCAAGCATTTCGTCCTTTTTTAGGACGAGATGCTTTTTTATTTTTTTAAGGAGGAAAAACAATGACACAAAAAAATGATTTTACAGAATGGTATATCCAAACGATCCAAAAAGCCGAATTGATGGCTTACTCCCCAGTGAAAGGTTCCATTATTTTCCGTCCTGACGGTTTCGAACTTTGGGAACATATTCAAGAGGAGTTCAATCGTTTCTTGAAAAAAGAAGGCATTCGCAATGCATACTTCCCAATGCTGATTCCGCAAAATTTCTTTATGAAGGAAGCGGATCATATCGAAGGCTTTGCCCCTGAATTACCTTGGGTCACAGAAGTCGGCAACGAAAAACTGGAAGAACCTTTGGCCTTGCGTCCAACCTCAGAAACCATGATCGGCTCTGCCTTTTCTGATTGGATCAACTCCTACCGTGACCTGCCTTATGAAATCAATCAATGGGCAAACGTCTTTCGTTGGGAAAAGAAAACACTGCCTTTCTTGCGTACCTCAGAGTTTTTATGGCAAGAAGGTCATACCGCTCACGAAAATGAAGAAGATGCTCGTCAACGCACCATGAAAGTCTTAGATGAATATGCCCGCCTTTGCGAAGAATTTCTAGCGATCCCTGTTTATCGTGGACAAAAAACCCCATCTGAGCGCTTTGCGGGGGCAGTAGATACTTATTCGATCGAAGCGATGATGAAAGACGGCAAAGCAGTCCAAGCAGGAACCAGCCACTACATGGGGACAAAATTTGCTGAAGCATTTGATATTACGTATTTAACGAAAGAAAACAAGCATACCCATGCCCACACAACCTCTTGGGGTGTCTCTACCCGCTTGTTAGGTGCCTTGATCATGACCCATGGCGATGAAAATGGTTTAGTTTTCCCACCAACCATTGCACCAACCCAAGTTGTGTTGTTACCAGTCGGTCCTTGGAAAAAGAATCCAGCCATCTTAGAAAAATTAGAAGAACTGTATGCCAACTTTAAAGCCAAGGGCATTCGTGTTCGTTTGGATGATTCTGATAACTCACCTGGCTATAAATTCAATGAATGGGAACTAAAAGGCGCTTGCTTGCGAATCGAATGTGGCCCAAGAGATTTAGAAGCTGGCAAAGTCATGGTCAAAGTCCGTGACTTACCTGACAAGCAAACGGTGGCGCTTGAGGAATTAGAAGCGTTTGTTGACCAAGAATTACAAGCAATGACTCCACGTTTATTAGCAGCTGCGAAGGAACGAAACAAAGAAAATGAGTACACCAACATCGATACATTGGATGAACTAAAAGCCCATATCGAAACGTGCAAACAAGAAGACAAAGTGACTGGTTTTGTTTTGATCGGTTGGGACGGCTCGGAAGAAACCGAAGCCAAAATCAAAGAAGAAACTGCCTTTACTACCCGAAACATTCCGTTTGAAGCGCCAATGGAAAAAACGGTCGATATCGTCAGCGGGAAACCTGCCAAACACACCGTTTGGATCGCCCGCGCATACTAATAAAAAACGAAGCAGCCAGATGGAAAAGGCTGCTTCGTTTTTTGATTAATAAATCAATGAAAGAAAATCTTCAGGCGTGATGTTGCCAAAATATTTTTTGACATCAATGTTGGCAATGACTTGTGCCAAATCTTCTTTGGCATAACGAGTACCGATCAGGGCTTGTTCTACATCTGCAATGTCCCCTAGGCCGAAAAAGTCGCCAAAGATTTTGGCATCTGTGATTTTTCCTTCTGCCACATTTAAACGAACTTCGATGGAGCCGATCGGGAATCGATGACGGCGTTCGATATCAAAGGCTGGTGATTTGCCGTAATTCCAATCCCAGTTACGATAATACTTATCGGAAATCTCATTGATCTTGACCCAATCCTCTTCTGTTAGTTCATAGGTTTTGACGTCTTCCACGGAATCGACACCAAAAATCTTCAATAAGATTTCTTGACGGAACTCTTCAGTCGTCATGTCTTGCTTCTCTTTTGGCAAGAATGGTTTGATGTTGGTCACTCTTGAACGGATCGATTTGATGCCTTTTGATTCGATTTTGTCTTTACGGACTTTCAAGGCGTTGACTACTTCATTGATATCACTGTCAAACATGATCGTGCCATGAGCAAACATCCGGCCATTTGTTGCGTACATCGCATTCCCAGAAAATTTCATGTCATTGATCACAAGGTCGTTGCGGCCTTTTAGTTGCGCCCCTTCAACCCCCATCTCATGTAAAGCTTGGACGATTGGTTTGGTCAGTTTTTCAAAATCTCTGAAAGAATTCCCATCGTCAGGCATAATAAAGCTGAAATTCAAGTTTCCGAAATCATGATAGACTGCACCGCCGCCGCTGAAACGACGAACGACATGGATCCCATGTTCATCCACATACTCCTTATTGATCTCTTCGATCGTATTTTGATTGCGTCCAATGATAATCGATGGTTCATTAATGTAAAAAAGTAAGATGGGTTCATCCACTTT
Source organism: Candidatus Enterococcus avicola (assembly GCF_047470845.1). Taxonomy (NCBI): domain Bacteria; kingdom Bacillati; phylum Bacillota; class Bacilli; order Lactobacillales; family Enterococcaceae; genus Enterococcus; species Candidatus Enterococcus avicola. The sequence continues at coordinate 18,131 of NZ_JBLGTY010000013.1, forward strand.
CATTTCTTGAAGAAGAAAAATCTCGATGGCTAAATTGATGCGTGGGTCATTCAGTTCGTTCGGTACAAAAAGCATACTATTCGTTCCTCCTAATTAGATGATTTCAATTATTTTTTGAACAGCCGCCAATTCAACGGGGATCCCATTGGCAGCTAGTGCAGCCTCTTCTCGTAACTGTTCTAAATCACCGTGTTGCGGCAAATGCGTCAACATTAATTTTTTTACCTGCGCCGCATGGGCAATCTCGCCTGCTTCTTTTGACGTAAAATGAGCCTTGTGCCGCTCATTGCCTGCAAAAAGATAGGTATCTGCCAAAAACAGGTCAGCTCCTTGTGCAAACGGAACAAAAGATTCTAAGTAGCCAGAATCGCCTGTAAAAACAAAAACCTTGCCTGTACTTTTCTCAACAAATCGCATGGCGTAGCAAGTGACTGGATGGATCGTTTTCATAAAGGTAATGGTAAACGGGCCCAATTCCAATGACTCCGTTTGGAGGTAATCAATTCCTTGAGTCACTCCAGGCATCGTCAGGCTTTCAAAATGAACTGTGTCCTCCCCATGTCCGTAGATTGGCAAAACCTGGCGTTCTTCGTTTCCTGGATATAATTGCCAATAGTATTGCAATACCCCTAGATCCGCAATATGATCGTGATGGTAATGCGTCAGAATCACTGCATCTAAGTCTAAGGGATCAAGGATTTTTTCTAGTTGGACCAAGGTGGTGCTTCCCGCATCAAGCAGCAAATGAAAGCCTTCCGACTCAATTAAATAGCCAGTAGTCCCTTCACCATTATACGGATAGGCACCTAAACAACCTAAGACAGTTATTTTCACTTGTGTTTCCTCCTCTTTGGCTCAAGCTGGTTTTCTACTTCTTTTATGCTATCACATCTCAGCTGATTTGACTAAAATCCGACCATTTTTTTGCAAAAAAAGATCGAGAAAACGAGAAAAAAACGACGTCTATTGGTAGAACCCTATGAATGAGTTTTTTACTCTATCTGCAGGGAGCCAGACCAATGGGCCGTCGTCTTTTTTGTTTATCTGATCATCGCTCGTTGTTCATTGATCAATTCCTCATAAAATACTGCATTGACTGCATAAGCGTAGGCGTTTGCCCATAGCATCCCGATCATCAGTGCCAAAAAGCCGAGAATAAACCAACCAATCAATGATAACTGTAGCCAAATGTATTGACCCAGATGTGGACGCAAGAGCGCAAAGGCCACTTTAATTGACTGAAGAACCCCTAATTCCGGTTGATCATAGCGCAGATAGATCGCTAATTGGATCACACCAGTAACGACTTGTGACAAAAAGAAGAACAAAATGATGGCGAGAAAAGTCCCGAGTACAAAAGCCAGGGAGCCATTAAACATCGCCAAATCAATAGAGATTCCCCGATTAAAATTGAATACCAAGTCCAAATATTGATTGAGTCCTGATAAGACAAACTGCGGCAAGAAAATCGCAAAACTCAAAAGATAATTTAAAAGCGCGCTCACTAAATTTAGTAGCAAAAACGGTACATACAGACGCTTATCAAAGACTAGAAAAATATCCCCCACCTTGATTCCTCTACCACGAACCAGATAGAGCGCCATGATACTCAATGCTACCGAAAACGCAAAGAAGACAAAATTGTCCAAGATCAGATCGATCCAGCTCCCTGCATTGTTTGCACCAAAAGAAGTCCCAATACTACTAAAAAGCGAGCTGACCACCGCTTGTACCGCAACCGTCGCTAAAATACTTAAGACGAACGTTCCCCAGAATCCGCGCAAGGAGTTTTTGGCGGTCTCTCGAATCATTGTATTTGATCTCATAGACTCACCTTAATAACTGCGCAATGCTTTAACGGTCTTATCGTCTAAGCGGCGAACCACTTCCGTCACAAGCTTGACTGTATTGAAGTAGTCATCCTCATGAATGACAGAAGTATGAGAATGCAGGTAACGAACTGGCACGGTAATAGCGATCGAAGGGACCCCATCACGAGTCAAATGCATTTGACCAGCATCGGTTCCTCCACCAGTGATCACGGTATATTGGAAAGGAATTTCCATCTCTTCTGCGACATCGATCACAAAATTCAATAATTTCTTGTGAGGAATCATGGAAGCATCGAAAATCAGGACTTGTGGGCCTTTGCCTAACACAGAATCCGCTTCTTTTGGTGTCATTCCAGGTGTGTCCCCAGCGGTACCAGTATCTAGTGCGATCGCGATATCGGGATTCACTAAGTGAGTGCTTGTTCGCGCCCCTCTTAGGCCAACTTCTTCCATCACGTCACTGCCAGCAAACAAGCAGTTGGGATGTCCTTCGGCTGCCAAGGTTTCTAATACCCGCAGTGATACCGCCGTACCGATGCGATTGTCCCATGCTTTGGCTAATAAAAATTTGCTGTCGTTCATCCGTTTGTATTGGATATAAGGGGTGATCATATCTCCCGGACGGATCCCCCAGCCTTTGGCTTCTTCTTCACTTGAAGCGCCGATATCAATGAACATATCTTTGATATCATACGGTTTATTTCGAGTCTCTGGACTCAAGACATGGGGTGGTTTTGAACCGACGACACCGTGGATCAATTTGCCTTCATTGGTTTTGATCTCGACTTGCTGTGCCAGCATCACTTGCCCCCACCAACCACCAAGGGTCTGGAATTCAATAAAGCCTTTTTCTGTGATTTTAGTTACCATAAAGCCGACTTCATCCATATGTCCCGATATAAAAATTTTCGGTCCACCGCCATCACCAACATGTTTGGCAATGACACTTCCTAAACCATCAAAAAAGATATCTTCAGCAAAGTCTTTGGCATATTCTTTAAAGACTTCACGCACTTCCTCCTCATTCCCAGGAACCCCACGTGCAGTCGTTAGGTCTATTAAAAGCTGTTCTTCTTTTTTCTCCATCTTGCTTCCTCCTTTGTCTCATTGATTATGATTATACCATTCTCTTAATCTGGTGCCAGAGGGAAATACAAAAAGATTGGTTAAATGAAAAAACGATCCTCGTTTTGTCGTGATCCTCAAGATTAGATTTTTTGGTCTAACTTGTAAGGTTCGCTTCAATTCTAAGGATCGTTTTATCAAGAATTCAATCAAGTTTCAATTATTCGCAGACACAGCTTGACGGTAATCAAATAGGCAAATAGATAGACGACTGCTGCAACTGCCGCAAACAAATGAGCCACCCAATACCCAGGACTGTCGATGATTTGGGTGAAGGTATTGATGGCAAAGACGGCATGCAAGATCGCCAGTAGCGTACCTGGCATAAAAATCCAGATGTTTTGCCAGTAAACGAGTTTGCGTACTTCTTTTCGGGTGTAACCTAGTTTGGTCAATAATCGGTAATTGTGTTTCTCCCGCTCGGTATTTGAAAATTGCCGAACGATCAAACTGCTGGATGTCGTGATCAAAACGATCACACCTACAAATAATGACACAAACAAAACGATTCCTGCTTGCCGCCGCACGCCGCGCATCGTTGTAAAACGATTCGCTAAGGTCAGTCGATATGCGGTCATCTGGTTATTCTCACTGGTGGAATCTCGGGCAGTCTCTGGATAAAAACGCACGCTTTTTTGGTCATCGCTAAACTCATAGGTCAAAGGATGCGTCCACTCAATCGGCAGCTCTTCATCTAGCAGCTGAGTCAAGCTCTCCGTTTGCACCTTGTCTGTTTGTAAATAAGCAACGCTATAGGTGAAGCCCTCAACTTGCTGGTACGCATCATCTTGGATGACAAGGACATTCGGCAAGGAATAGCGCAAGGCAGAATCCCCAAAATAATCCTGTTCTGCTTGAATGAGTTTGAACGTATGTTGACTGCCGATTTTGACCTCATCGCGATAGGTGATAAACGAACGAGTCACATCGTATTGACTGTCAAAAAGCACCGCTTGTTTATCGGTACTCAGTTGAATATCCGGGGCATCGGGAACCAGTTTTCGCAGACGCTGATAATCAGAAAAAGCGACCAGATTCACCATGATATTTTCAATATTTTCGTCTTGCAACTCTCCAAGGTAACGGGTTTGAACCGTCATATTGGTCATTTTATAGGGAATCGATTGTTCGGCAATAATCGGTGTATCGGCTTTTTCTAAAAGGTCCCGCAAGGTATCTGCCTGCTCTTCTGACACTTGAAAGGACGTTGGATAAATGCGGTTCGTTGCTTGATAGTTTAATGAGATGACCCCCATCGTTCCTCCGATCAGGGAGATTGCGATCGCTGTGATGATCGTCAAAAGCGCATAGCTTTTCCACGTTCTTTGCAAGTAAGCCCGCACGTTATTGTAAGCAATCAGTTTCGCCCCTTTGATAAGACGTTTTTTCGGCTTACTCAAAAAATATAACAATGCCGGCAACGAGCAATCAAAAAAAAGATAGGTTGCCGTCACACAACAAAACAGAATCAATAAAGGAATCCATAAAATTGCTGAAAAATCTTGTGTGTACGTGATATAGTTGGTCCACGTTTCCCGCAGGGTCAAAGACAAATAGTAGCCTACCCCCAGTAGAATCAGACCTAGAACCCCCATTAATGAACGAAACGGGGTCATTTTCATTTTCTTGATCGGTAAGCGGTATTCAGTCTTGATCAGCTCACTCATTGGGGTACGCCATACAAAAAGGATCACTTGAATACTCAAAATAATCATCGCCGCGATAAAGACAAAAACCGTTGAAAAAATCGATTGGGGCGAATTAAAGAAATGACTCGTTAAATTCAAGCCCATCGCTCGAATCAAAATCATAGAAAAAAATTTCGAAAAAATAATCCCCATAAAGATGCCGGTCACTAAAGAGAAAAAGTTCAATAGAAACGTTTCCCGCAGCAACAGCCAAGCCAGACGACCTTGCCGCAGCCCCAAAAGCTGGTAAACACTGATTTCTTTTTGCCGCTGACTAAGAAAAAAATGATTGGCACTCAGCATAAAAAACAAGACGACAAAGGCAACCACACTGCTGCCGAATCCTAAAACCCCTTCAATGCGTATATCTTGCTGGACCCGTTGATTCAGCAGACGATCATTCATCAAGGCGTTAAAGGAATAGAAAATCATCACGGCGGTCATCATACAAATAAAGTACACCATATAGTTGCGAAACTGCCGTAAAAAACTCCGCCAGCCGATTTTAAACAACATGGCGCGGACCGCCTCCAATCGTTGCCTGCATATCGATGATTTTTTCAAAAAATTCCTGACGCCCGCCTTTTTTGACGACTTCTGCAAAGAAGACACCGTCTCGGATGAATAAAATTCGGTTGCAGTAGCTGGCGGTGAAAGGATCATGCGTGACCATCAAGATCGTCGTTTTCTCTTGTTGATTGATTTGCGCTAAATACCGTAACAATTCTGTCGCCGCTTTTGAATCAAGGGCGCCAGTGGGTTCATCAGCAAAAAGGACCGCCGGACGACTAATGATTGCTCGAGCAGCAGCGACCCGCTGTTTTTGCCCTACAGACAATTCTTCTGGGTAGCGATCTAACAAGTGGTCGATTCCTAACAAATTGGCCGTTTGTTCAATGCGCTCTTGGGTTTCACTCACGGGCAAACGATCAATGGCAAGGGGAAGCAAGATATTGTCTCTGGCAGTCAACGTCTCTAAAAGATTAAAGTCTTGAAAGATGAAACCGATCTGCTGACGACGAAAATCACTGAGGGCTTTTTCCGACATTCGGGTAATGTCTTTGCCGTTGATATAGATCGAGCCTAAGCTAGGTCGCATAATTGAAGACAACAGATTCATCAAGGTCGTTTTCCCAGCACCGCTAGGCCCCATGACCCCGACAAATTCTCCTTGATCCACTGCAAAAGAAAGGTTATCTAATACTTTGGTTTGATTGAAACGAGTGCCGTAACTTTTGGTTAGATGCTTCACATCAATCATATTTTTCACATAGAACCCTCCTTTAATAAAATTCTCTCCTTATGGTAGCATACTTTTTCATTGAATACTTCTGCTTCAAAACAGAGAAAAAATAAATTTAAAAAAGTTTTTTATTCATTATGTGAAACATGGAACAACCAAATCCTTAATCTTATCAGTTTTCTCAGAAAACATCCCAATGAATATACACCATATATTGTGTATATCCAATTTACCAACCCTTATTCACCACTATATATAGTTGCTCATTTCTACAATTTGTTTTATTATATTGAGGAAGATAAGGAGTGGTAGAAATGATGAACATTAAGAGAAATCCTGAGCAAGGGTTGGAAAGACAGTCCGCTTTGCGTCAGTTAAAAATCGTAAAACGTGATGGACGGCTTGTCGATTTTGATGATCAAAAAATTTACGATGCGTTAGTGAAAGCCCTAAGAAAAATCAATGGCGAGCTTTCTCCCATCGACCACGAAAAAATCACCGAGATCGTTGACAGTGTCGATCACGAGATCGCGGAACGTTTTCGTACGAATGTAAAAATCTATGAGATCCAAAATATCGTCGAGCATATCTTATTAGCAAAAAACGAGTATGCCTTGGCTGAAGAATATATCAACTATCGGACCCATCGTGATTTCGAGCGCAGCAAAGCCACAGACATCAACTTTACGATCAACAAATTGATGAATAAAGATCAATCGGTCGTCAATGAGAATGCCAATAAAGATAGCAATGTGTTCAATACACAACGTGATTTGACCGCTGGGATCGTAGGAAAATCGATCGGTTTGAAAATGCTCCCTCCTCACGTGGCAAATGCTCACCAAAAAGGCGACATTCATTACCATGACTTGGATTATCATCCTTACACCCCAATGACCAACTGCTGCTTGATCGATTTTAAAGGCATGCTGAATAATGGGTTTAAAATTGGGAACGCCGAAGTGGAATCGCCAAAATCGATCCAAACGGCCACCGCTCAAATCTCACAAATCATTGCAAACGTAGCATCGAGTCAATATGGCGGCTGTTCTGCTGATCGAACAGATGAATTATTGGCTCCTTTTGCTGAGTTGAATTATCAAAAGCATCTAAAAGATGCCGAAGAATGGATCGAGTCGCCTGAACGTCGGGAAGCTTATGCGAAGAGCAAAACGCGCAAAGATATCTACGATGCAATGCAAAGTCTAGAATACGAAATCAATACGTTATTCACCTCAAACGGACAAACGCCGTTTACTTCCCTTGGCTTTGGTTTAGGAACCAATTGGTTCGAACGGGAAATCCAACGAGCGATTCTCCAAATTCGCATCAACGGGTTAGGCAGTGAAAAGCGTACCGCTATTTTTCCAAAATTGATCTTTAGTATTCGCCGTGGCGTCAACTTGGCCCCTACCGATCCGAACTATGATATTAAAGAACTGGCTTTAGAGTGTGCCACCAAACGGATGTATCCTGATATTTTGAATTATGATAAATTGGTTGAATTGACCGGCAGCTTTAAAGTGCCGATGGGCTGTCGTTCTTTCTTGCAAGGCTGGAAAAACGAACGTGGCGAAGAAGTCAATGTCGGTCGGATGAATCTAGGCGTCGTAACATTGAATATTCCTCGGATCGCCTTAGAAGCAAATGGTGATCAAGAAAAATTCTGGACGCTGCTGGAAGATCGTCTGCAAATCGTCAAGGATGCTCTTGTCTATCGGGTGGAGCGCTGTAAAGAAGCCAGTCCTGCGAATGCGCCGATCCTTTATATGTATGGGGCTTTCGGTGAACGTTTGGATCGCAAAGACAATGTGAATGAACTATTCAAAAACAAACGTGCTACTGTTTCTCTTGGATATATCGGTTTGTATGAAGCTGCTTCGGCTTTTTATGGTGGAACATGGGAACAAGATCCAGAAGCAAAAGCCTTTACCCTAGCGATCGTGAAAGAATTGAAAGCTCATGCAGATGCTTGGGGCGATGAATACGGCTATCATTTCAGCGTGTATTCGACGCCTAGTGAAAGCCTGACTGATCGTTTCTGCCGCTTGGATACCGAAAAATTCGGTGAAGTTGAAAACATTACCGACAAAGAATACTACACCAACAGCTTCCACTATGATGTGCGGAAAAATCCGACACCATTTGAAAAACTTGATTTTGAAAAAGAGTATCCAAAATACTGTTCTGGCGGGTTTATTCATTACTGTGAATACCCAGTCTTGCAGCAAAATCCAAAAGCGTTAGAAGCGGTATGGGATTACGCTTATGATCGGGTCGCCTATCTTGGAACAAATACCCCTATCGATCACTGTTATGAATGTGGGTATGAAGGAGATTTCAATCCAACCGAACGGGGCTTCGAATGCCCACAATGTGGCAATCATGACCCAAAAAGTTGTGACGTCGTCAAAAGAACCTGTGGGTATCTTGGAAATCCTCAAGCTCGTCCAATGGTCAATGGACGGCACAAAGAAATTTCTGCCCGGGTCAAACATTTGCAAGAATAAACGAAAAAGGAGTGCTAGAATTCTTCTACACTCCTTTTCTTGAAGACCAATCCCTGTAATTCATGATAGAAAGAAGTTTTCTTATGAGAAATCCGAAACCTAAAGAATGGCAAGCCAAAGAATATAGCCAAAATTATATTGCTGATTACAAAGCCTTCAACTTTGTTGATGGTGAAGGCATTCGAAATAGTTTATACGTGAGCGGCTGTCTCTTTGCTTGTGAAGGCTGTTTCAACAAAGCGGTCCAAAACTTTCGCTATGGTACACCTTTTACGCAAGAACTAGAGGATCGAATCATCGAAGATCTGCGGCATGATTATGTCCAAGGGCTGACCCTCCTGGGCGGCGAACCTTTCTTGAACACAACAGTCTGTCTGAAAGTCGTTGATCGGGTGCGTGCTGAATTTGGGCACAGCAAAGATATTTGGAGCTGGTCAGGCTACACCTATGAAGAATTGCTTTTGGAAACACCCGATAAATTGGAACTTTTATCCAAAATCGATATTTTAGTCGACGGTCGTTTTGAACTGAGCAAACGAAATTTAAACTTGCAGTTTCGCGGCAGCAGCAATCAACGAATCATTGATCTTGCTGCATCTCGGGAACAAGGAAAAGCGGTTATCTGGGCAAAGTGCAAAGATGCTGAAGCAAGCTACGAACAAATCAAAAAACAAATTTAAAAACTAAAAACACCGTGCATCTTGAGGTGACCCCAAAAGTTAGACCAAAAAATCGAACTTTTGGCGGTCACCTCCTCTTCCTTCAAAGATGATGCACGGTGTTTTTTTATGTTATCTCAACTCAGTGACCAAGTTTTTTACAGGTACTTACTTGCTTCACGAATCGTCAAAGGCGCCAGACTTGTTTGATAGCGAAGCAGAAAGTCTTGGACCCACTGAGGATTCGTCTTGGCATAATCCCGTAAGCTCCAACCAATGGCTTTGTTGATAAAGAATTCAGAACTCCCCAAATTATTGACGAGGACCTCTTCAAGCAGTGGTCGATCCATCTGTTCTTTTTGCAGCAGTTGATGGAGTATTGCCACACGCCGCAGCCACAGATTTTCCTCAAGACTCCAGCGAAGCATTTCAGCTTTTAATGCTGGCAGTCGGCGAACTAGTTTTCTGACAACCTCACTTAGGGCATCCACGCTATCCCACCAAGCTTTTGTTATGACTAGCTTTTCAATTTTTGCCAGATCGATGGCCGCTAGAAACGGCTCCATCACCACTAAATAATCAATCGCAAGGTATTGGTGTTCCCGATAGCTGCTTTGCCAACAAAGATCGATAAAGCCCCAATCAACCGTTTTCGTTTGTTTTGCTGCTTTGAAGGTCGCTTTCTCCTGCTGGCGGCGCAACGGCGTAGGAATGCCTAAAAAATCAAACTGATGCCGCATGTAGGCGGCCATTTTTTCACTTCGCTCCTGATCAGCCAACCCCACCATCGTGTCATATACTTGATAGAGTGTCATTTTGCTCCTCCTCTTCTGCCTACTGCTCGTCAGATAGTTGCCATAAGGGCAGTACGATATTTTCATAGGTCAGTGGATCAAGATTTGTGACGGTGATCCCCAAAAGACGGATGCCTTTTTCCAGACCTAAAATTTCTTCCCAAATCAGACTTGCTTCGGAAAATAGCTGTTCTTTTTTATGAACATAGGTTGGCAAGGTCACTCGCTTGGTGATCGTAGAGTAATCACTGTAACGAACTTTCAACACGACCGTCTTGCCATGTTTTTGTGTGCGCTTCAGTGATCTTTCGACTTCTTCTGCGATAGCCCGTAACTGGCTCAATACTTGTTCTTCACTGGTTAATGGATTGCCGTATGTATGCTCTTTTCCAACTGATTTCCGTTCTCTCGTCACACTAACTGGGGAATCATGGATCCCTCTAACTTTCCGATACAAGGAATACCCCATTTTGCCAAATTCACGAATCAGCGCCATCTCACTCCAGCCATACAGATCAGCTCCTGTAAAAATACCTAACTCATGCATCCGCGGAACAGTTTTCTTCCCGATCCCGTGAAATTTATCAATGGGTAATTGTTGCAAAAAGGCCACTGCCTCATCTGGCATCACCACCGTCAATCCTCGTGGTTTATGATAATCCGAAGACAGTTTTGCCAAGAATTTGTTGTAACTGACTCCTGCCGAACAGGTCAGATGAGTCTCTTGCCAGATGTCTCGTTGAATCAAACGAGCGATCTTAATTGCTGAAGGACAATTGATCTTGTTGACTGTGACATCTAGATACGCTTCATCAATAGAAACTGGTTCGATGATGTCGGTGTACCGATGAAAAATTTCTCTGACTTGCTGGGACACTTCACGATACTTTTGATGATTTCCCGGTTTAAAAATCGCTTGCGGACAAAGCTCATAGGCTTTTTGCGCACTCATTGCCGAGTGGATGCCATATTGTCGTGCCAGATAATTGGCGGTCGTGACCACTCCTCGTCCGCCAGTATCACTTGGGTGACGGGCAATGACGAGGGGATGCTTGGCAAGCTCTGGATCATCCCGTTCTTCCACCGAAGCAAAAAAAGCATCCATATCAATATGAATAATTTTGCGGCTCGTATCATTTTTTAAGGGAAATTGCAGTTCCGACATCGTTGTTCACCTCACTTCTTATTATAAACGAACAGAGGTTCCCTATCAAGCAAGGAATCGAGGGAAGCACGCAAAAAGGACCAATCTTCATTGGTCCTTCCTTCTACATTCACTGCTTTTGCGGCCCTCTTCATGGTCCAAGAAGTTCTACTATAAGGCAGCTTCCCCTCGTTCATTAGTGCGAATCCGAATCGCTTCTTCCAACGGGTAGACGAATATTTTGCCGTCACCGACTTCATCTGTCCGACAGATCGATACAATCAGCTCAATCACCGCATCGACTTTTTCATCTGCTAAAACAAAACGGACATTTACTTTTGGTAAAAGAGTTGTGATCACTTCTTGGCCACGAATAAACTCTTTGAGGCCTTTTTGATTGCCACAGCCCAGCACTTGACTGACTGTCATGCCGCTGATCAAATCAGACTGATCCAAAGCGGCCTTTAGTTCTTCTAATTTTTCTTGGCGAATAATCGCTTCAACTTTTTTCATGACTGCTCCTCCACTCTTAAGAGTCTAACCCCATAAAGGTAGGATAGGCCGTTTCGTCATGTTCGACCCGATCCATCCCCACTGCTTCTTCTTGTTGCGATACGCGAATCGGCATTACCCATTTGATCAAAGTGATAATGACAAAGGATAAGATACCTGCAAATAGAATCGTAAATACGATACTTTCGGCTTGTGCGAGAAAAAGATCAACGCCGCCATAGAGCAATCCTGACCGTCCACCCACTGCTGGATCCGCAAAGATCCCCGTCATCAAACCGCCAAAGATCCCGCCTACGCCATGGCAGCCAAAGGCATCCAGCGCATCATCTAATCCTAGACGATGTTTGATGACAGAAATAAAGAAGTAGCAAAACGGACTGACTAAAGCGCCAATGATAAAGGAAGACCAAAGCGAGACAAATCCCGCACCTGGTGTGATGGCAACTAAGCCCACGACGGCTCCAGTACACGCACCAACGATCGTCGGTTTGCCCAACACGATTTTTTCGATCAGCATCCAAGAAAGCATCGCACTGGCTGCTGCCGTATTCGTGGTCATTAGGGCGTGGATCGCTAGACCATCAGCTGCTAACGCAGAGCCAGCATTAAAGCCAAACCAGCCAAACCATAAAAGGCCAGCACCTAGTACAACAAAGGGAATATTATGAGGACGATATTCGGTTTGATGAAATTCTCGCCGCTTACCGACAACGATCGCTAAGACTAACCCACTGATACCCGAACTGATATGAACGACATTGCCTCCTGCAAAATCGATCGAGCCGATCGCATCTAAGAAACCGCCGCCCCATACCATATGTGCCATTGGAAAATACACGAGAACTAGCCAGAAGCCGATAAATAGGAAAATAGCTGAGAAACGCATTCTGCCCACGACAGATCCAGTAATGATCGCCGTTGTGATCAAGGCAAACATCATTTGAAAGGCCGCAAATAACCCTTCAGGAATCCCTTCTCCTTCTGTCATCGAGACATGATTGAAAAAGACTTTATCTAAATTCCCAATAAATGAGCCTGTGCCGCTAAAAGATAAGGTATACCCTAAAGCGACCCATAGCACAGACGCCAAGCCCATCGTACAAATCACCATCATCATGGTATTGAGGATGTTTTTGCGACGTTCCAATCCTCCGTAAAAAAATGCCAATGCTGGAGTCATAAGAAAAACCATGCCGCTACAAATTAAAATAAATGCAATATTCCCTGTGTTCATTTTTGACGCCTCCTTTTCTTTATGTTAGCTATCCTAACATCATATTTTCAAATAATCTAGATTTTTCTGAGAAAACCGTGAATTTTCTGAAAATAGCTAACTATTCATGTCAGATAATTTAACACAAGTCCGAAAAAAGACAAAAAAATACCGAGAGAATTCTCGGTATGATTACGTTTCTAATTGATGGTAGGCTTGATAAACAAGCTGTTTCTTCACTTGATTGCGTTTAGCCACTTCTTTGATGGCTTCTTTCGAAGACAAGTCTGCCTCTTCCATCAAGGCTGCCACCTGTTCAGCATAGCTTCCTTCATAAACGACTTCAGGGATTTCAGAAGCGCCTTCCACTAATAGACAGCATTCCCCTTTGATTGGTTGTTGGTCGAGGTATTCAATCAATTCTGAAAAGGTCCCTCGCAAATATTCTTCGTGGATTTTTGTCAATTCACGGCAGATAACTGCTTGACGTTCTCCCAATACCTCTTTCATCGTTTCGATCGTCGCTGCGATTCGATACGGTGACTCATAAAACATCATCGTAGCTTTTTGGCTTGCCAATTCACTTAACGCTTGCTTTTGTTCTTTTTTCTTACGAGGTAAAAAGCCATAAAAAAGATTCGGCTGCGGTGATAAGCCAGAAGCGATCAGCGCGGTCAAACCAGCCGTAGGTCCTGGGAGCGCAATCACTGCGATTCCTTCGACCAAGCACGCCTTGACTAATTCATGACCTGGATCACTAATGGAGGGCATACCAGCATCACTGCATTGGGCAATAGTCTTGCCCATTTGCAGCTGTTCTATCAGCTGTGGCACCCGTTCTTTATAATTGTGTTCATGTAAGCTTTTTTGCGGTGTCGCAATCTCAAAATGATTCAACAATTTCTGGGTATTTCGAGTATCTTCACTTGCGATCAGGTCCGCTTCTTTTAAAATTTTGACACATCGGAACGTCATATCTTCCAAGTTACCGATCGGTGTTGGAACAAGATACAGTTTTCCAGTGTCTTGTTTATAACTTTGCTGCTTTTGCATGTACTGCTCCTTTCGAAAAAAAGACCAGCAGAAACTGATCTTTTTTCTAACGAACCGCTTCGTCTGTCAGCTATTTGCCGCTTTCACGATAGATCACTTCTAGACAAAACGCACAAGGTTCGTCATGTTCTCTGCGAGAACCGTATAAGTCATAACAAACATGAAATCCTTCTTCGTAAATCTTTTCTAAATTCATCCGTGATTTAGAAAGCTCTTGTTTGACCGATTCAGCGGGTGCATCTGCCACTTGGTTCAACTCACGAATGTGTTCACGTAAGCGTTGATTTTCCAATTCTAATGTCGTGTTTTTTTCGACGATTTCTTGCAAAGACTGCTTCATTTCCGCTAGATTATTCAAGGAATTTTGCAACTCCACTTCTAACTGATTCAATCCGTCATATATTGATCGTTTGTCCATGCTCATTATGGTCACCTACTTATTTTGTCACTAGTTCTTCATAATCATACTCGATTGGTGTTTGCCGATCATGCAAACGGACTTTGATCACTCGGCTCAACAGATCCAGCCCGACCACACGTCCTTTGCCATCTGGCGTTTCAACTTCCTTGCCGCGATCCGGCAATTCTTTTTTTGCACGCTCATACTCTTCACTTTCGTACTTAAGACAACACATCAAACGACCACATAACCCTGAAATCTTTGCAGGATTTAAGGAGAGTCCTTGATCCTTAGCCATCTTGATGGACACTGGGATAAAATCGCCTAAAAACGTCGCACAGCATAGTTTGCGACCGCAGGGTCCAACTCCGCCTAGCGCCTTTGCTTCATCCCTGACACCAATTTGGCGCAATTCGATCCGTGTATGAAATTCACTTGCCAAGTCTTTGACCAACTCACGAAAATCAACGCGGCTTTCTGCCGTGAACGAAAAAATCAGTTTTGTGCGCTCAAAGGTATATGCCACCCGAATCAGCTTCATTGGCAGCTGGTGTGCTCGAATTTTTTCTTTCCCGATTTTCAACGCTTCGTCTGCTGCTTTTTGATTGGCGGCAGCTTGCTCTAAATCTTTTTTCGTCGCTCGACGCAGGATCGGTTTGACTGCTTGAGGCAAATCGCTCTCATTCATTTTTCTGCTTTTTGTAACCACCGTGGCAAGACATTTGGCATCTTGTGATTCCACGATGACTTGTTCATTTATGGTATAGGTCTGTTTTTTTGGTGTGTAAAAATAAATCTGGCCCACGTCATGATAACGCACTCCGACAACTTCGATCATCTCTGGTCTCCTTTTCCGGCTGCTGCGTTTTATCCATAGATGATTTTCACGGAAAATTGTTCTGCCACTCCTTGGAAAGACACATTGGCTTGCAATTTTTTTTGTGCTTGCAATGCGGCTTCAATGGCACGATTGATCTCTTTTCCCCATAAACCTTGTGCCAACAATCGATCTCGTTCCTCTTGAAAGTAAAATAACAAGAGCAAAAAGATTTCTGATTGCTGATTTTTTTCTTTTGCTAGACCCAATAATTTTTTCTGAACAAAAATAAATGCTTGCGGGTCTTTCTTCAAAAGGTAATTCACCCAACGCTTAACAGCATCCTTAGTTTCATTAAACCATTCATCCTGCGAGATTTCAACTGCTTTATGATAACTATTCGTCAAGTGGCTCAGAAGTCGACTCGTCTCTTTGGAAAGTCCTTCTTCTTGGAGCTTCTCCTGTAGTTTTTCTTTTGACAGCTGCGAAAAATGAATGATCTGACAGCGAGACTGAATCGTCGGCAAAATACGTCCTAAACTCTCAGTTTCTAAAATCGCCAAAAAGTTTCCCACCGGTTCTTCCAAAAACTTTAATAGGCTGTTGGCAGCGCTGTTGTTCATTTTGTCAGCTTGAGACAAAATAAAGATTTTCAGACGACTTTCAAAGCCGCTTTTTGAGAACTCCTCTTGCAGCTGCCGAATCTGGTCGACTTTGATCATCTGCCCATCCGGCTCGATTTGGATGACGTCAGGATGCTCTCCTTGGGCGATCCGCAGACAATTGCTGCATGTGCCGCACGGGGCTTCTTCTTGCACATTGGTACAAAAAAGGCGTTTTGCGAGCCACAGACTTAATTCGTGCTTGCCAGTCCCCTTGTCCCCTTCAAAAAGATAAGCATGAGCAATGCGCCCATGCTTGATACTTTTTTTTAGTTGGGCAAAAACAAGAGGCTGATATTCTTGTAGAAATAACTCCTCCATGAAAAGCTCCTTTTTTAATATTGATGGAATCCGTCAACCGGTAGCACGAACACAGTTGCTCCGCCGACTTCGACTTCGACTGGATAAGGAACTTGACCGTCTAAGGAAATGTCTAAAGACATCGGTGTCGAGACATATTGTTTTCTTGATTGACAGGTTTTTTTGATCAATTCTAATGCATCTTGTACCCGATCGTCTTCAATACCAATGATAAACGTACTGTTGCCAGCCTTTAAAAACCCACCCGTTGATGACAATTTTGTAGCACGGATATTGGCATCAATAAACTCATTTGCCAAACGATTACTGTCTTTGTCTTGTACGATTGCCATAATTAATTTCATGGGACCATCTCCTTTGTGTTATCCAACCTACTCTAGATTGACTTGAAGTAAGCAGGATACGATTCAACGATTGCTGAATAGCTGGATTCAACAACTTCTTGTAACCCCATTCTAGCATCAATCTTATGAATGCGTACAGGATTTTCTTCCGCCAGCTTAAGATACGCATGACGAACCCGTTGATGAAACTCCAATCCTTCCGAATCTAAGCGGTCATATTGATGTGCGCGGTTTTCTTGGATGCGACGCAAGCCAGTATCAGAGTCAACATCTAGATACAAGGTAAAATCAGGCGTCGTTCCTTCCGTCGCAAACTCGTTGATCCGTGCGATCTCAGGAATCCCGATGCGGCGTCCAGCTCCTTGATAGGCAAGCGAACTGTCAACAAAGCGGTCACAGATCACGATGTGTCCAGCATTCAATGCAGGCAGGACAACCTCAATCAAGTGTTGGCGGCGGGCCGCTGCATAAAGTAAGGCTTCCGTCCGCTCATCCATTTCTTCATTTCGCGGATCTAAAATAATTTTACGAATCTTTTCAGCGATTTTAACTCCGCCAGGTTCTCTTGTTTTCACGATTTTTCTTGTTGCTTCAAGCTGTAACCGAGGATACAACTCTTCGATCACACTGGTTTTTCCAGCACCATCCGGTCCTTCGATGGTTATAAACAATCCATTCACCCTAATTGCCTCCAATATCTTTATAATTCTCGGCGACCTTCTACTGCTTTTAGCAAGGTCACTTCATCCGCGTATTCAATATCGCTGCCCACAGATAAGCCATGAGCCAAACGCGTGACTTTAATACCAGCAGGCTTGATCAAACGTGACATATACATCGCCGTTGCTTCACCTTCCGTGGTCGCATTGGTCGCAATAATCACTTCTTTGACCTGATCATCATGCAGCCGCTGTATCAGCGATGCAATGTTGATATCTTCTGGACCTGTCCCTTCCATCGGGGATAACACGCCATGTAGCACATGATAAAGTCCATGATACTCCCGGACTTTTTCTAGTGCCATGACATCTTTAGGCTCTTCAACCACTAAAATCGTTTCTTTGTCTCTTGTTGGATCACTACAGATCTCACAAGGATCTTCTTCAGTTATATTTCCGCAAATACTGCAAAAGTGCAAATCTCGTTTGACACTAAGCAACGATTTGGCAAACTCATTGACGACTTCTTCTTTCATATCGATTGTATAAAATGCCAAACGTGTCGCGGTTTTTTGTCCGATTCCCGGCAGTTTCATGTAACTGTCGATCAATCGGGCGATCGGTTCAGGATATTGCACCGTCATTTCTCCTTTTATAGACCCGGAATGTTTCTTGTATATTTGCCCATCGTTTGTTCCGATTCTTTTTCAATTTTCTTCAATCCGTCATTGACAGCTAAAATGATCATATCTTGCAGCATTTCCACATCGTCAGCATCAACGATCGCTTCATTGATAGTAATGTCTTGTAATGTTTTATCGCCAGTAAAGGTCGCTTTGACATAGCCATTTGTCGATTCGCCGATAAATTGTTTGCTGTTCAGCGCTTCTTGTTCTTTCATCATTTCTTTTTGCATTTTTTGCATTTGTTTCATCATGCCTTGCATATTTCCCATGCCTCGCATCATTATCAATCACTCCATTTTCATTAATTTTCTTCAATGCTGGTTAATTCACCAAATAACTCTTGCGCTTTTGTTACTAAGTCGTCATTTTCAGGTTCGACAGGAGCGGCTTCGGTCTCTTCTTGGTCTACTTCAATTTCCGAATCTGCCGTTGCTTGACCGCCGGCCAAAAACTCTTGCCGTAGTGCTGGCCAACTTTCTTTTGTGATAAACACAGCCTGTGGGGCGTAGTCTTTGATCATGCGAGACAATTGATTATGGATCATCAATTGAAACTCTTGGTCGTTACTTGCTCGCTGGCATAAGATCTCATAGTCAAAAGCGATCACGACGCCCGATTCGCTGGCAGCTTTTGCTTCACTGGAATGCAGCATCGCTCTTTGCGTCACGGAAAGAGACATCAAAAGATCGTCCCAAACATTGCGAACGTTTGCCAAGTCTTTCTTCGTTGCACTTTTCAGTACTTGGAACACGCGTTCCTTTGGTAAACGGAACGTAGTGGTCGCCTTGGCTTTCTTCACTGGCGCAGTGGTTTCCGCAACGGCACCTGCCGGTCGATTCTCCTGCAGTCGTTGCACCTCTGCCTGAAGTTTTTGCAATGCTTGCCGTAACTGCGCCACTTCTTGACTATTATCAGCTGAATTGCTAGCAACAGCAGCACTTTCTGGATCATTGGCTAATTTGACCACAGCCACTTCCAGATAGATCGTAGGATTGTTCGTAAATCGTACTTCATTTTGCGTATCGTTTAAGACCGTGATCCAGTGATAGATTTTTGCTGGCGGGGTATTTTTTGCCAGCGTTTGAAACGCTTCAGTCAATTGCAGCGACTTTTCAGATAGCAGCTGCGGCGCTTGTTGATACATCAGCAAGTCTCGACAATAAACCAACAAGTTTTCCAATAAACGTCGGGCTTCTTTACCAGAGGCTAATAACTCCCGCAAGGTCGCTAACGCATCGGCAACTTCTTTTTCCCCGCAAGCTTGCATCAGACGGTCCATCATTTCATAGGACAAGCTGCCCGTCACTTCAAGAGCATCTTGGGTCGTTACGGTTCCATCACTAAAAGCGATCGCCTGGTCGGTGATACTCAAGGCATCCCGCATACCGCCTTCTGCGGCTCGCGCAATGATCTGTAAAGCTTCTGCTTCGTAATTGATCTCACTAGTAGTAAGGACCGTTTCTAAATGACCCACGATATCTTGCGTATTGATCCGTTTGAAATCAAAACGTTGGGTTCGAGAAATGATCGTTGCTGGAATCTTATGGGGCTCTGTTGTTGCCAAAATAAAGACAACATTTTTCCGTGGTTCTTCCAATGTTTTTAGTAAAGCGTTGAATGCGCCTGTTGACAGCATGTGCACTTCATCAATGATATAAACTTTGTATTCAGCTTGGGTCGGTGCATAGTTCGCACGATCACGAATAAAGCGAATTTCTTCTACACCGTTGTTGCTTGCCGCATCGATTTCGATCACGTCTTCTTGCGTCCCTGCTGTGATTGAGCGACACATATCGCACTCATTGCAAGGCTCACCGTTGACCTGGTTCGGACAATTGATGGATTTGGCAAAAATTTTCGCTGCACTTGTTTTCCCGGTTCCTCGAGGACCCGTAAATAAATAGGCATGCGAGATCTGGTTTTGATCGATTGCATTTTTTAAGGTTTGGGTAATTGCTTTTTGTCCGACAACATCATCAAAACGCTGAGAACGC
Source organism: Candidatus Enterococcus avicola (assembly GCF_047470845.1). NCBI lineage: Bacteria > Bacillati > Bacillota > Bacilli > Lactobacillales > Enterococcaceae > Enterococcus > Candidatus Enterococcus avicola. Next base: position 37,788 of record NZ_JBLGTY010000013.1, read on the forward strand.
CAAACACGATATAATGCTTGATAAGCCATAGTTTTCCACACTCATTTCAAAATTCGCTACCTTCTATTATACGTAATATCAGCCAAAAAAACCACCGTTTGCGTGGGGGAATCTCAAAAGAAATGGAAATTTAATCCGCAATCTCCAATTTGTCTCTTTTATTCAAATCCACCTTCTAAAGAACCGTTTATTGATGGATTTTGCGAAAAACTCCTCTCCAACTTTAGACTGATAACGTAAATCTCACCTCCTATGGTATAATGAATCTATGTTCATCTATTGTGATGAAAACAATTTAAAGGAGGACTGAAAATGGGTATTATCAAAGCGGCAACAAGCGCAATTGGCGGCGGATTAGCAGATCAATGGCTAGAGGTGATCGAGCCTGACAATATGAGCGATTCGACAGTAATGACAAAAGGTGTCAAAGTGCGGCGTAATGACAAACGCGGTTCCAACAGAAAAGGCACGGAAGATGTCATCACTGATGGCTCAGTGATCCATGTCTATCCGAATATGATGATGTTATTGGTTGATGCCGGGCGAATCATCGATTATACCGCCGAAGAAGGCTACTATACAGTGAAAAACGAATTAGCGCCTTCAATGTTAAACGGTTCATTGAAAGATGCGATTTCTGAAACGTTTGACCGCTTTAAGTTTGGTGGCGTTACACCGCAAAAACAACAAGTTTTTTATATCAATCTACAAGAAATCAAAGGGATTCGCTTCGGTACTTCCTCGCCTTTGAATTATTTTGACAACTTTTACAACGCAGAACTTTTCTTGCGGGCGCACGGAAACTATTCCTTACGAATTACCGATCCAATTTTGTTCTATACGAATGCGATCCCAAAAAACAAAAGTCAAGTCGATATCAACGACATCAACGAGCAGTACTTAGCTGAATTTTTGACCGCCCTACAAACAGCGATCAACAAAATGTCGGCTGATGGCGAACGAATTTCTTACGTTCCATCTAAGAGCATGGAATTAAGCAAATATATGGGAACAGTTCTTGATGACAGCTGGCGAGAACTCCGAGGAATGGAAATCGTTTCGGTTGCCGTCGCAAGCATCTCTTATACGGATGATTCCGTAAAATTGATCAACATGCGGAACCAAGGGGCAATGTTAGGCGACCCTTCGATTCGTGAAGGCTATGTTCAAGGTTCGGTAGCTCGTGGTATGGAATCTGCCGGTAGCAATGCCGCTGGCGCTACGACTGGGTTTGTTGGCATGGGCATGGGGATGAACGCTGGTGGCGGTTATTTGAACCAAGCGTCACAAAACAACCAACAGCAGATGCAGCAGCAACAAGCACCTGCACAAAGCAACGCAGATCATTGGGACTGCCCACAATGCGGCACATCTAATACTGGTAAATTCTGCAGCAATTGCGGCACGCCTAAACCAACGAGCGATGGACCAAGTCTGAAAATGAAATGCAGCGATTGTGGTGAAGTGATCGATTTAGCCAACGGCATTCCAAAATTCTGTCCGAATTGCGGCAAACCTTTCAAAGGTGTCCCAGTAGACTAATTGAGGAGGATTGCTGATGGATGTTATCACACATAAGTGCCCCAATTGCGGGGGCGCTTTAACCTTTGATCCTGGCGATCAAAAATTTCATTGTCCATTTTGTCTGAGTATTTTTACTGAAGACGAAGTCACTGCCTTTGAAGAAAAGCAAAAAGAAGCGCAAATGGCCGCTGATTCTTCTGTAGATGCCACGGCTGCCTCAGTGACGGAGCCGAGCCTTGAAGAAGAAGTGCAGCAACAAGCCAATGCACAAGCGGGACAGATGGACCTTTTCACCTGCCCCAGCTGCGGTGCTGAAATCGTGACGGATGCAACGACGGCCGCAACCTATTGCTACTTTTGCCATAACCCGGTCGTTTTATCTGGACGGCTTTCGGGAGAATTTTTGCCAAACAAAGTCCTTCCCTTTGCGATCGAAAAAGAAGAAGCAACGCAAAAGTTTTTAGAATGGGCGCAAAAGAAAAAATTCGTCCCACGGGATTTCTTCGACCAAGCACAAGTAGAGAAATTGACTGGCGTATACTTCCCTTATTGGGTCGTCGATGCCGAGATGAACGGCTCCCTCTCAGGAATGGGTACCTCCTTGCGTATTTGGCGCGTTGGTGATATTGAATATACTGAACACAAACAATACGATGTCTTGCGACGAGGAAAAATCAAGGTGAATGAATTGCTCAAGCATGCGCTGTCAAAAAACGTCCAACAAAAAATGGTAACTGGCGTTCAGCCGTTTCCCCTTGAAAAAGCTGTTAATTTTCGCAGTCAGTATTTAGCCGGCTTCCAAGCAGAAAAAAGAGACATTGAATACATTGATCTTTCCGACGAAGTCAAAAACGAATTATCGGGGTATGCTGAAAACCTGCTAGCAGGTACCGTCAATGGCTATACTAGTTTTAAACGCAACAATCGATCCATCAATCTAACAAAAGAAGAAAACAATTACGTTTTGCTTCCTGTATGGCTAGTGACCTATCGAGCCGATGATGAAAACAAGAGTGCCTTTTATTATGCGATGAATGGGCAAACAGGAAAAGTCAGCGGTGTTTTACCGATCAGTTACAAACGCTTGGGAATCGTCAGTGGCGCAATTTTCGCGGCAACGACCATCCTCGCATTGATTGGAGCGTATTTCTTATGAAAAAACTATCTTATTTGTTGCTTCTGCTGGTTGGCTTTTTCTTCACCACCCTGCCCGCCTTTGCAACCGAAGAGACAGTCGCAGACCACGCTGGACTTTTTACCGAACAAGAAATCCAGAAGTTAAATGAAGAAGCAGAAGCGCTGAATGCGAAAATCAAAGGCGAAGTGTTTATTCAAACAACGAACAGCAACACGGGAGATATCGAGTTGTATACTAATCGGTATCTTTCGAGACGAATCGGCAACGACAACAACGGATCCGCTTTGGTGATCGATATGTCGCAACGTAAATTTCACGTTTCGACTTCTGGAAATATGATCGATTACCTCACCGATCCACGTCTAGACAATCTTCTTGATGCGGTATTTGACCAGATGGCAGAGGGAAATTATTACCAAGCGGCATTGGTCTATCTGCAAAAAGCAGCTGGTTTTGTGGAAGCAGGTGTTCCTGCCGATCACTATCGTATCGATCGTGATACTGGAAAAATTACTTATTACAAAGTGATGACGCCACTAGAAATTGCTATTTGCTTAGCGATCGCAGCAGTGATCAGTATCGCCTTTTTCATCATTGTTAAATCCCGTTATCAATTAAAAATGGGCGGCTACAAATTTAACTATCTAGAAAAATCAAGTATTGATCTGACTCAAAAAGAAGATCGCTTAGTCAACTCCTTTGTCACAACCAGACGCATCCCCCGTCCTTCGGATAATAGCGGAGGCGGCGGTGGTGGCGGTTTTTCTGGCGGCGGAGGCGGCAGTACGACCCACTCTTCTGGCGGCGGTACTTTCGGCGGCGGCGGACGCAGTTTCTAATCGTTAAATAGTTGTTTTGAATGTAAAAAAGAGTTCCTTCAAACGGGAACTCTTTTTTTTGCTGCTATTCATACCATGAATCGACAAGATCCTTTAGCTATCGTCACAATGATTTTGACCCTATCGCAGGTAATGATATAGAGATCCTTTTGATAATTTCAAATGAACCTCATCGATTTTACTTGAGTATGCTTTTTATTCAAATTATTTCCTTAAACACAGAGAAATCAATATTGCCACCGGAGACCAAAGCCACAGTTTTCTTTCCTCGAAGTAAATGATCGATCTGTCCGCTTAAAATCGCCGCTGTACTTAATGCACCAGCACCTTCTGCAATGACTTTTTCCTTCAAAGCCAAGTAATGGATCGCTTGTTCGATGTCGGATTCTTCAACTAAGACCGTTTCATCGATACGGGTCTTTAAAACATCATAGGTCAGCTCCCCTGCCAAAGCGACATCACAGCCGTCGGCGATCGTTCTACTGCGGCGATTGGCTACCAGCTTTTGCTGCCAGATCGATGCGATCATACCATAAACGCCATAGGATTGAACGCCGATGATTTTGACTTCTGGACGAAGTTCTTTTAAGGCTAAAGCCATCCCAGCGATCAACCCACCACCGCCGATGGGAATAATGACATTATCAACATCTGGAAGATCCTCTAACAGTTCGATCGCAATCGTTCCTTGCCCCTCCATTACTGCACGATCATCAAAGGGAGAGACAAAAACTTCGCCACTTTCTTTCATGGCGTCTACTGTCAGTTGTTTGGTTTCATCAAACGTCTCTCCTGCTAAAACGACTTGTGCGCCATAGCTTCTTGTCGCCTCTATTTTTGTTTTAGCAGCCGTTAATGGCATAAAGATTCGGACATTGATCCCCAGTAACGATCCTGCGAGAGCAACACCTTGCGCATGATTTCCTGCAGAACATGCGATGACACCGCGAAGCTTTTCTGCATCAGTCAATGAAGCGAGCTTGTTATACGCCCCCCGCGCTTTAAAGGAGCCGGTACGCTGTAGATTTTCTAATTTCAAAAATATCGCGCCCTCTTTTTCTTTGCCTAAAATATTACTTGGTGCAAGTGGTGTATGGATCATGATTGGTTTCAATCGTCGATACGCAGCAGCGATTCCCAGACTGTCCGTCAACACTTCCTCAATCACAAACGTTCCCCCTTTTTTGTTTTTTTATACTCTCATTGAAGCACAGAACTTGTAGAAAAACAAACTGGGGAACTCGTACAAGCAAAGAGCACTTCCCTATCCTTTACACGTCAATGTCACCAACTATTCTTACAGAAGAATTTTCAGAAAATAATGACATTTCTTTTCTGAAGTGCTATACTTAGAAAAATTAAAAAAGGGTGTGAACGAATGACAATCGATTGGTCAAATTTAGGGTTTTCTTATATCAAGACGCCATGGCGTTTTTTGGCAACATGGAAAGACGGTTCTTGGAATGAAGGCGAACTTACCGAGGATAATTATCTGCATATCCACGAGGGATCAACCGCTCTTCATTATGGACAACAATGTTTTGAAGGACTAAAAGCCTACCGAAGAAAAGATGGCGGCATCAATTTGTTCCGTCCAGACGAAAATAGCAAACGGATGAATCGCAGTGCCTATCGCCTGCGCATGCCAGAGGTTCCTGAGGACTTTTTCTTAGATGCGGTAAAACAAGTAGTAAAAGCAAATCAGGAATATGTTCCACCTTATGGCAGCGGCGCCACCTTGTATATTCGTCCTCTATTGATTGGGGTCGGAGAAAACATCGGTGTCAGTCCAGCACCAGAGTATATTTTTACGGTTTTTTGTATGCCTGTCGGTCCTTACTTTAAGGGCGGATTGACACCGACCAATTTCATTGTTTCTGATTATGATCGCGCGGCACCAAATGGTACTGGCGCAGCCAAAGTTGGTGGAAATTATGCTGCGAGTTTGTTGCCTGGATACGAAGCCCATCAGCGGAAATTTTCCGACTGCATCTATCTGGATCCAGAAACGCATACCAAAATCGAAGAAGTCGGTTCTGCTAACTTTTTCGGAATCACGGCTGACAATGAATTTGTGACACCAAAATCTCCTTCTATTTTGCCAAGTATCACAAAATATTCATTGCTGCATCTAGCGCAACACTCATTAGGATTGACCCCTGTTGAAGGCGATGTTTATCTCAATGAGCTGGATCGGTTTGTCGAAGCGGGTGCCTGCGGAACAGCTGCTGTTATCTCCCCAATCGGCGGGATCCAAAACGGTGAGGATTTTCATGTGTTCTATAGTGAAACGGAAGTTGGTCCACAAACAAAAGCATTGTATGATCAATTGACCGGCATTCAATTTGGAGATATTGCGGCCCCAACAGGTTGGATCTTTGATGTCCCATTGAAATAGCCACACCCATAGACCATTATAAAACGAACGGTCCACTGTGATCGTTCGTTTTATTCTCTTTCCGCCAACCAATTCCTTTCCATCAGGAGAGAATTGATTGCCACAACTCTTTCGACTTGTTACAATCATAGCAAAGGGAGGCGTAATGATGGGTAAACGACTCGGCTATTCTTTGCTTGCAACAGCATTGTATTTGGTGGTTTCCAATATCGGTAATCTCGTTTTTGGTATCAACCGCAGCTTTAGCTGGACCACAACATTGTGGGAAGCATTTTTCTTTTTTATTTTTGTGTTCCTATTCCAACAATTCCGAAAAAAATAAGCAGTGATCCTCGCTAGTAAGAAACGGGGATCGCTGCTTATTCCTTTTGCAGGAATTTCATTTACAAAAAAAAGCGCCAAATCCCTTCATACAAAAGGATTTGACACTAAGAAAAATTATTTAACTGTTACTGAAGCGCCAACTTCTTCTAAAGCTGCTTTCAATGCTTCAGCTTCGTCTTTAGAGATGCCTTCTTTAACTGCTGAAGGAGCTCCGTCAACGACTGCTTTCGCTTCTTTCAAGCCTAAGCCAGTTGCTTCACGAACTGCTTTGATAACTTTAACTTTTTGATCGCCAGCTGCAGTCAATTCTACAGTGAATTCAGTTTGTTCTTCAGCAGCACCAGCATCGCCAGCTCCACCAGCTACAGCTACAGGAGCTGCAGCAGATACGCCAAATTCTTCTTCGATAGCTTTAATTAAATCGTTTAATTCTAAGATTGTCGCGCCTTTTAGCTCTTCGACAATGTTTTCAATGTTCAATGCCATTTTGTTTTCCTCCATTTAAGTAAGTAGTTTAGTTTTTTAATACTGAAAAATCATGCGGCAATTATGCTGCATCTTCTTCTTTTTCTGCCACTGCTTTGACAGCGTAAGCCACGTTGCGGATAGGTGCTTGTAGCACAGATAGCAACATAGAAAGAAGTCCTTCGCGGTTTGGCAATTTCGCCAATGCAGTAATTTCTTCCAATGAAGAAACTTTGCCTTCGATGATACCGCCTTTGATTTCTAAAGCTTTTGCGTCTTTTGCGAAATCGTTAATGATTTTTGCAGGTGCAACAACGTCTTCGTTACTGAATGCTACGGCAGTAGGACCAGTGAATACTTCACCTAAACCTTCTAGACCAGCTTTTTCAGCAGCACGAGAAAGAATTGAGTTTTTGATAACTTTCATCTCAACGTTTGCATCACGCAATTGTTTACGTAAGCGAGTTACTTCATCAACAGTTAGTCCACGGTAGTCAACAACGACTACAGATGCGGCTGCAGAGAATTTTTCACTCACTTCATCAACGATCGCGGATTTTTTAGCGATAGCTGCTTCACTCATTTATATTTCACCTCCTGATTTTGATGGAAGAGTTTCTTCGAAACGAACGGTTCCTTTGTCTTAAAAAAAGACAATAAAAAACTCTATGCCACCGTAGACATAGAGGGACTATTGAAGGGTCTCAATAAACGTCCTCGGTAGGGAATTAAGGCAAATGCCACCTACTGTCTTCGGTACAGTTAAACTTTTAACCTTGACTACCTTACCATAGATAAGGCAGTCAAGTCAATAAAAGTTTTAAATTTTTTTATTAAATTAGAAAGAAGCTTGTTCTACATGGATCCCAGGTCCAAATGTTGTTGTAACTGAGATATTTTTCATGTATTGACCTTTTGCTGCTGAAGGTTTAGCTTTCAACAATGTTTCATGGATTGTTTTGAAGTTTTCGATTAATTTGTCATCTTCAAATGAAACTTTTCCGATTGGTACGTGGATGTTTCCAGCTTTGTCAACACGGTAAGTTACTTTACCAGCTTTAACTTCGTTAACTGCTTTTGTTACGTCCATTGTTACTGTACCAGTTTTAGGGTTAGGCATCAAACCTTTAGGGCCTAACACACGACCTAATTTACCAACAGTAGCCATCATGTCAGGCGTTGCAACAACAACGTCAAAATCGAACCAGCCACCTTGGATTTTTTGAACCATATCGTCGTCACCAACGAAATCAGCACCAGCTGCTTCTGCTTCTTTGGCTTTATCGCCTTTAGCAAAAACTAAAACTGTTTGTGTTTTACCAGTACCGTTTGGTAATACAACCGCGCCACGGATTTGTTGATCCGCTTTTTTAGGGTCTACATTTAATTTGTAAGCAACTTCAACCGTTGCGTCGAATTTTGCAATATTTGTTTCTTTTGCCAAAGCTACTGCTTCTTCAACTGAATAAGCTTTTGTAGCATCAACTTTTTTCAATGCTTCTTGCATTTTTTTGCTTTTTTTAGCCATTTTGTTTCCTCCTTGATGTGGTTATAACGGTAGAACCTCCCACGTGTCCCATATTTTTCAATATGAAGCCGACTGAGAAGCTACTTCCTTAGGGCTGTAATTATTCTACAGTGATCCCCATGCTTCGTGCAGTTCCTTCAACCATGCGCATTGCTGCTTCAACGTCAGCTGCGTTTAGGTCTTCCATTTTCAATTCAGCGATTTCTTTTACTTGATCGCGTGAAACTTTTGCAACTTTTGTTTTGTTTGGTTCACCTGAACCTTTTTCAACGTTTGCTGCTTTTTTCAACAATACTGCTGCTGGTGGTGTTTTTGTAACGAAAGTAAATGAACGGTCTTCGTATACAGAGATCACTACTGGAATGATCAAACCTGCTTGATCAGCTGTACGAGCATTGAATTCTTTAGTGAATCCCATGATGTTGATACCCGCTTGACCTAGCGCAGGACCTACCGGCGGAGCTGGTGTTGCTTTACCTGCAGGAATTTGCAATTTAACGATTTTTTCTACTTTTTTTGCCACGAGACATACCTCCTTGAGTCCGTGATGTGGTTAATTGGAGATCCAAATTTCTCCTCCCACTTTGGTGATTCATGTGCACACACAAAAAACGTGTGACGAAAGCACACTGGAATATTATAGCATCTTTAAGGAATAATTCAAGGTTTTTCAGCATATTTTTTTGAAAAAATACTCACCATCGCTTTTCGTCATTCCTTTGATAAAAAAATAAATAAAAATCCCTTGCTTTTGGTCTGCTTTTTTCATTCTCTCATTTTTTTATGCTACACTACTACTGGAATTCTTCCCTATTCGTTTACTACTATCGAGGTGAAAAAAATGGAACAATTAAAATACCGCAGTGTATTTGATATAATCGGTCCCATCATGGTGGGTCCCAGCAGTTCTCATACAGCCGGTGCGGCTCGGATCGGAAAAATCGTTCGCAGTATTTTTGGTGAACAGCCAGACAGTGTTGATATCCTTTTGTATGAATCGTTTGCCAAAACCTATCGCGGTCATGGAACCGATATTGCGTTAGTTGGCGGTCTTTTAGGCATGGAGCCAGATGATGCTCGCCTAGCAGACTCTTTAAAAATCGCTTATGAGAAAGGGATCGAAGTCCTATTCGTTCCTAAAAAAGAAAAAGCGGAACATCCAAATATGGTCAAGATGATTTTGACAAAAGGTAGCCACAAACTTTCTGTCACTGGTATCTCGATCGGTGGTGGCAATATTCAAATCTCAGAGCTTAACGGCTTCAAAATTTCTCTGACGCTGGGTACGCCAACTTATGTGATCGTTCATCAAGATGTTCCAGGAATGATTGCAAAAGTAACCAATTTACTATCAGAGGCTCAAATCAATATCGGTACGATGACCGTAACAAGAGAAGCTGTTGGTGATAAAGCAATCATGATCATCGAAGTCGATCAGCGCAATGATCAGCTGGCGCAACAAATCAAAGTTTTGCCACACGTTTACAGCGCTGCGTATTTTGATTAAAGGAGAAAAGGCACATGTTCTATACAATAGAAGAATTAGTAACAGAGAGTAAAAATTATCCTTCCGTTGCAGAGATGATGATTGCGATCGAAGCTGAAAATACTGGCCGTAGTCGCGAACAGATCCTTGCAATCATGGAAAAGAATTTAGTTGTTATGGAACAATCAGTCGCTGAAGGTGTCGCTGGTGTAAAATCGGTGACGGGATTGACCGGCGGCGATGCGACACGCATGAACGACTACCTTGCTGCCGGTGATTTTTTAAGCGGAGAAACCATTCTACAAGCGGTCCAAAATGCCATTGCAGTCAACGAAGTCAATGCGAAAATGGGCTTGATCTGTGCAACACCGACTGCCGGTAGTGCGGGTGTTGTTTCTGGTGTCTTGATGGCCGTACGTGAACGTTTGGCACTGACTCGAGCGCAACAAGTCGACTTTTTGTTTACAGCCGGCGCCTTTGGTCTAGTGATTGCCAACAATGCCTCGATTTCTGGAGCCGAAGGCGGTTGTCAAGCGGAGATCGGTTCTGCTAGCGCAATGGCAGCGGCAGCTTTGGTTTGTGCAAAAGGTGGCACCCCTCACCAAGCGGCTCAAGCGGTGGCGATCACCCTCAAAAATATGATGGGCTTGATTTGTGACCCTGTCGCGGGCTTAGTCGAAGTCCCATGCGTGAAGCGCAATGCCCTGGGATCTTCCCAAGCCTTTATCTCTGCCGACATGGCACTGGCAGGAATCGAAAGTGTTATCCCACCTGATGAAGTGGTCTTAGCGATGTATCAAGTCGGTCGCCAAATGCCTAGCATTTTCAAGGAAACGGCTGAAGGCGGTCTAGCCATGACACCGACTGCCCAACGCTTGCAGGCAGAAATCTTAGAAGCCAATCGTTGATTTTTTTAGAAACGAACACGAATAAAAACCAACCAAGAACAACCAATCGTTGCTTGTTCTTGGTTGGTTTTCATTTTCCCATGATTTCCAGCGACGAAAAGACAAGTAATCCACACTTGTTAAACAAGTAACAAATGACATTGGCGATTTTTCTACTCCCACTCGCCTAACCTATAGTGTTTCTTTTGGGCAACGGGTTTTAATACCTTCACAGGCTCGGAAAATTTAGGTTTTCCTTCTCTTTGATCCATTGGGACCAATGGCTGCTCGCTTTTTTGTGCTTTCAAGTCCATTTGTGGTTTTTCTTCCTGGGTAGCTTGTGCCTGATCGGCTGATTTTTGCCAGAGCTGTTTGCTGAGATCCAATAAGGGAATGATCATCATGGCGACGAGCCCGCCAGAAAAACCATTGTTATACAGATTCAAACCTCCATGTAAGAAATCAATATTCAGTACCATTGAGGCGTGGACAAAACCGACCACCAAGCCGCCTTTCCAGCCATAGGCATTCGTTACTGCACAGAGCATCATCGCAAAAATCGCTGACGTGACTGTAACCGTCTCGTTGATGGTGTATACGCTCAATAGATTGGCGATCGTCACCCCTGCCAATAAAGGCAGCGAGTTAAACACATGAGAACCACAAGCAGAAAAGCCGATGACACAAAAGATCGCACCGATAACTGGTCCATTTAAAACCGCTCCAATACTGACAACGTAAGCCACTAACAAGAATGTCATTAACCCCATATTGATCATCGTATTACAAACGCCAGTATCCCTTAAAATATCTCGCTCGATTTTGCCACTATGCGACCAAATCGCTCGCATATTCAATCGTTTTTTCTTGATCGCCATCAACAAGCCATAGCCGACGAATACCCCTCCTAAAACTAGCATCATAAAAATCAATCGAGGTTGCTGCTCTTGAGATACTAATGTTCTTAGCTCGATCGTCAAGCCAAACATTCGGCAGATGGCAGCGACCAGTGTACATAGCATCCCTGAAGTAAATCCCGCACTGTATAGACTGACGCTTTGAAACAGCGCTTGAAAGTATAAGGCCATAGGAACCATCAAAAAACCGGTGAAGATCCCAATGCCATACCCCATCACTAGACTAAAGTATGGTGGCAAGGAATCATTGAAAGCAAAATAGCTGACGATTGGGGAAACCGATGACCCATAGAGGGCGATCAACAGAAATTTTTTCAATGGTTCGTTCATAAAATACGAATACAGTCGAACGCCTAAAAATATTGGGATAAAATTCAGGAGATTTTTTCCAAAAAAACCATAGCCAGTCACCATGAAGATCGCAGAGACTGCACCGCCCGTGATCGGTACCCGATAGTGATAGCAAATCGAGATCGCTACAAAGGTCATCAGACTGCTATTTAACAAAGCCGTCCCTACCGAGGTCATGGCAATATAATCGGTGACTAAATGACTTTCCGAAAACAAAATCAACTTGAGCTCTTCGATTGCCACCATTGGATCAAAAAACAACATAGCAAAGAAAAATAGCAGCAAATTGAAAAGAAATAACAAGCTATATCCATTATGTACAGAGATCATCCCTTTACCAGGGGGATGAAAATCATTGTGAAACTTTACTCTAAAAAAAGTGACTAGTTTTGACATAGGACCCCTTCCTCTTATAAAGCGCTTACTGATTTTGAGAAAAAAAGTGGGCCAACGAATTGGTCCACTTTATTCTCATTACTGTTATTTTACCGTAAAAGAGTCATTCTTGCTAGTGAATCCAGTAGTTAAATCTTATCTACTTGCTCAAAATCAAGTTCTGTACTCGTTTCACGACCGAACATATCGATGTTCACTTTTAGTTTTTGTTTTTCTTCATCGATTTCTGCTACTTGTCCTTCTAGACCAGAAAACGCACCTTCGATGATTTTGACGGTTTCGCCAATTTCTACTTCCAGTTCAACCGTCCGAGTGCTCATACCGATCGAACGTAAAATTGAATTGATTTCTTCTTGTAATAAGGGCGCTGGCTTGCTTCCTGCACCATGGGAACCAACGAAACCTGTTACCCCAGGAGTATTACGTACAACGTACCAGGATTCATCCGTCATGACCATTTCAACTAATACATAGCCAGGAAATGTTTTATGAACGATTTCTTTGGTTTTGCCGTTTTTTTCTTCTGTTTCTACTTCTTCGGGAACGACGACACGGAAAATATAATCACCCATACCCATGCTTTGTGCACGTGACTCTAGGTTCGCTTTTACTTTGTTTTCATAGCCAGAATACGTATGCAGTACATACCAATTTTTTTCAAAAGATTCCATTTTTTTCGGACTCCCCATCTTTTTGTAAAATAAAAAAACCTCAGCTGCACCGAAGTTTTTCCTCAAAGCGATTATAGCATGATTTGCGATAAATGACTAGCGCTATCAGTAAGAAGTCTTACTTTAGGATCCAATTGAAGACTGTTTGAATCAGTGTGTCCATCACAAAGAACATCAATGCAAAAATAATGGTTGTTTGAATCACCACAAAGGTATCTTTACGTAATTGCTTTTTTGATGGCCAAGAAACGTTTTTCATTTCTTCAACAACATTTTTCAAAAATTTCATTTGATTCCCTCCTTACTTCGTTTCACGATGCAACGTATATTGATTACAATACTTGCAAAATTTGTTGATTTCAAGGCGTTCGCCTTTTTTACCTTCACTGACTGATTTTGAATAGTTGCGGGATCCGCAGACAGAACAAGCCAAAGCAGCTTTTTTTGTTGCCATCTTAGTGTCCTCCCCCTTTTTATAAAGTTTTCCAACACTAAAAATACCATTTATTTAAGAATGTGTCAATTTTTGATTTTCTGTCGTAAAAATATAGTTTCTTCTAATTTTGTGGTATGATAATGGTGTTAAATGGGTATTTGGGAGGGAAAATTATGTTATTAAAAACAATGGTTTACAAAAAACGCGATTTAACAACGGTAAAAGAAACAGCTACTTTAGAAGAAGCACTGGCAATTTTGGAAGAATCTGGTTATCGTTGTGTGCCTATCCTAGATGAATCAGGCAAGATTTTCAGAGGAAATATTTATAAAATGCACATTTATCGCCACAAAGCAAACGGCGGCGACATGACTTTGCCAGTCACTTATCTACTAAAAAATGCGACCAAATTTATTTATGTCAATTCTTCTTTCTTTAACGTTTTCTTCACGATCAAAGAATTGCCTTATATTGCTGTATTAGATGAAAACAATCAATTTTATGGCATCTTGACACACAGTTCTTTGTTGAACATGTTGTCACAGTCATGGAGTGTTGAGCAAGGAAGCTATGTGTTGACGATCGCATCAACTGGTCAACAAGGCGACTTAGCAGTCATCGCAAAAATAATCGCAAAATACAGCAGTATTGCCAGCTGTATCACACTGGATATCGGTAAAGATGAATTTATCCGTCGTACGATGATCACTTTACCAGCGAACACATCAAAAGAATTATGCGACAAGATCGTTTCTCAACTGGAAGCAAAAAATTTCAAAGTTGTGGAGATCGAAGACCTAAAAGCAGAATAAAATAAAAGATCATTCCTAAGAAAGAAAGGAATGATCTTTTTTCTTGTTTTTTGAGAACCATCAAAGCAAAAAACAAGATTTTTTTTTAAACGCGTTTATCGAAACGAACGGCACGATTGATGATATACATCACAGGTGCAGTGATCGTCATCACGATAAATTCACTCAATGCCGTTGTTGCAAAGGTTGGCCAGAAAGGTAATGCTAAGGTGATGTTTAGCATAATCGCAATCAGGAACATGCTTAATGAAAAAACAATTGTATTAAATGCGAGTCTTAAGAAAACATTTGGAATCTTCTTATGTACCAAGGCAGTTGCTCCTAAGGCTAAAAAGCTTCCGAAACCGCCGAATACGACATCCAAGATCCCCATTCCAAAGAACAAGTTATACACAACGACCCCACCGACGACACCCCACATCAATTTTCTGTTGAAAACGACTAAGTGATTCAACCCTTCAGATATTCTGAATTGAATCGCTCCTGAGGCGACTGGTGCGACCAGAACCGTTACAGCAACATAAAGTGCCATAATGATCCCATTGGCTGCGACGACACGCAAACGTTGATTGGTTAGATTTGTTGATTTTTCCATTTGATCCCTACTTTCTCCGAGTTTTGATTACGCGGGATGGTTGATGAACCGCGGTGCGCTTCGCACAAGTACTTATTATACACATTAATAGCCATATATCAATGTTAAACCAGCCAAATCCTTTTCTAAATCACCTTAAAAGCTTTTTTTAAGTCAAGTTTCTCAGCGATTGCCATTCATTCAGTGCTTCTTTATTCTACTTAAACAAGCTAGTCACGGCTCATGAGGTAGCTTTTCTTTTTGGCTTCCAATAAAAGGCATACTTTTGGAAAGCAAACTCAATGAGAAAT
Source organism: Candidatus Enterococcus avicola (assembly GCF_047470845.1). Classification (NCBI taxonomy): domain Bacteria; kingdom Bacillati; phylum Bacillota; class Bacilli; order Lactobacillales; family Enterococcaceae; genus Enterococcus; species Candidatus Enterococcus avicola. Next base: position 52,845 of record NZ_JBLGTY010000013.1, read on the forward strand.
ACTCTTACAAAGCCTACGCTTACTAATAAAAAAGTACCGCTAGTCATGCTGATCTTTCAGATAGAAAACTAAAAAAAGAAGGGAGAGAAGCACTTGTAATCGATGTCGCAAATCACGTGATGGATAATCATATTTTTTTACTTTAAAGAGGTACGCAATAAATATGTTACAATATACTCAAATAAACAAAAGTAAAAGGATGAAAAGGTGTAATAATGAAAAAAATAGCGATAAACTTAACAACTCTCCTTCTGATGGTCATAGCTGTTGGTTGTGGAAATGGTAATGGTAATGAAAATATCACAAAAGAAGACTTACAAAAAAATGACTGGCTTATTGAGATAGATGATGATGATGGTGAGTATGCAGTGATGACAGCCACATTTAGTGAAACGAATCTTACTATTGGTACCGATAATAGCTCGCTACAATCAGAAGAAGATGATGAACTGGAAGAGCTTGGAGTAGCTTTTGACGGGGTAGTCTGGGAAGAATTCGAGTATACCTACAACTATACCCTTGAAGACAATCAGCTAGTGATGCAAGATCCAGAATATGAAACTGAGATGTCCTACTTCTTCCTTGAAAGAGATGGTAAAAATATTATTTTTACATTTATTGAGGGAATGAACGATGAAGATGGTAGCTTTGTGCTGACACCTCGCTAAAAAAAGGATCAGCCTATAAAGCGGGCAGCCAGTAAACTTACTTTGTGAATCCTCATATCTAGCATAAAAATACTATGGAATAAAAAAACTCCTTTCCCGCTGAGGGGAAGGAATTGTTTATAGTGATCGAACCAGTTTCAAGTGCCCGATTGTGTACACATTGACTGAGTCCTTCTCTATTTAGCAGGTCGAAAGCCCGCTTTGTAAGCTTCCACCTCTGTCTTGAACATACGAATCGGACTGGTCGTTTTCTTATAGTATTGACTGCCCGGCAGGTGATAAATCTTTTGTTTTGACCCTTTGATCAACCCTTTGCCCCGTTTATCTACATATTTTTTTCGTCCATCTCGAAAGCCATTATTCGTCGTTCCAGGTGCTTTCCCACCTTTTTTTACCAGCTTGATCTGAATTGCTTCCAATTGAAAGCCAAAGCCAGAAGTTCCTGAGGACTGGCCGTTTTTTGCCCAGCCCATCCAGCCAAATTGTTGTGCATTGACTCGATAATAGACATCATAATACTTAGCGATCTCACCGGTAAGTTTGATTTGGATCGCTTCCAAACGCTGCCCCTTACCGCTCGTACCAGATAGCGCACCATTTTTTCTAAAAGATTTTTCCCATCCTTGTTTCTGAATGGATGTTTTATATTCAATACTTCCTTTATATTTTTCGTTTGTAATTTTTATTTTGATTGCTTCAAGTCGCTTCCCTTTTCCTGTAGTCCCTGACGTCTGAGCGTTTGTTTTCCATGATTGCCACCCTTGAGACTGGACATTCGTTTGATAGCTCACACTCGGTGAAGAAGCAGCGAAAACTGTCACTGGAAAAACAACAAAACCAAGTAAGAAAACAAGTAATACAGAAACTTTTTTCATTTTATCCCCTCCTTATTTTTGATTATCTCAATATAATATCTAAAAAACAAACTTTTTATAAACAATAAGTAGTTTTTTATCAAAACAACTTATATAAATGATAACAGGACTGAAAAATCAAAAGAAGGATCGCTCATGGAAAGGAGCTTTAAACGAGGAATGCGAAAATCAATTCATTTTAAGTTAGGTTTACTTATTGTATTCCTTTCAATACTCAAAGTTGATAAGTGCATAGGATAAAACTAGCTTTTCGACTACTGGTAGAATGTACCTCTCAACGCACGATGAAAGAATCGTTGTTCATTTTTCTGAAAATCTAAAATATGAGTGCTTGCGATATGGTATAATCTATTTCGTTGAAATTGTTTTGAGAGGATGGCATGATTGAAATTATTTGGATTGACCTTTGGCTTAAGAAATGTAAAAACTGGCATTAGTGTATTTCTATGTATTTTGATTAGTTTTCTTTTGAATCGTGAAACGTATGTTGTATCGACGATCACAGCTGTTTTCACATTACGAGAAGACCATGAAAACACTGTCAAATACGGGAAACATCGGATTGCCGGCAACAGCTTTGGCGCAATCGCTTCCGTGTTTTGTATTGCGATATTTAACTTTTTCGGACATTCCTCCGTTATACAAATCATTGCGATCCCTTTAGTGATCATGTTGATGATCGCTTTATTGGTCAAATTTGATTACTCCGAGGGAACAGTTGGCGCCTGTGCCACACTATTGACGATTTTATTTATGATTCCTCAAACTGAATCATACTTGTATGCCTTTAACCGGATTATTGACAGCTTCATAGGCATGACGATCGCCATACTGGTAAATCGCTTTTTTCCATTCCCCAATAAACGCACTGCACAAACGAAGGCAACACCGAGTCAGAGCGATTCGGTTTGAAACAAAGCAGAAAAAGAACCCCATCTCAAAACGGCATTGAGATGGGGTTTTAAAAATGGATCAATTACTGAAAAATACTTGTTGGTCTTCAACTAATGGATAAGCGATCGGTACATTGCCTTCCAAATCTTCTTTATTCATATCGACTGCAACGATCTGACTATTTTCATACGTACGATAGTAATAGATCCCTTTGTCTGTATTGCAGCAAGAAGTATAAATCGTGTATTCATAGTTTTCATTTCCAGTATCACATAGTCCTTTTTGCTGTTCGACAGAACCTAGAATATGGAAAAACTGACTAATGCTTTCGGATTCAGATTCTCCAGAAACGGAATTCAATCGGGTAAATGCCGCTTTGACAAAACGAGACATCGAAGAAAGATCTCCTGGCAGACCTAAGCCCCCCATTCCACGACTGTACTCATCAAAATCCAGCTTGTCAGAAAAATGCGTTTCTGGTGTTTTCGATGATAACACACGGTAGTTATTCAAATTGAATAACTGGTAGTCAAATGGCGGATTATTCGTTAAGACCCCGACCGGATTTTCATGAATATGAAGACCATCACTCATACTCTCAACAACGATGGCACTCTTTTTATCAGCAATCACCCAATGCAATGGTGATAATGGTAGTTCTTCACTAAAATTGATTTTTACCAGATTAACCTTCGCCAACAGGGCTTTTGCCTCTTCCACGGTAGCGCATTGTCCTAGTAACCATGGGATGAATTCAAAAGGCGTGACATTTTCTTTCCCCTCTTGGAACTCATTGTATACAGCATTTTCTGGAAAATTCAAACCAGCGATACCTAAGCCTTTTTCGTTGACCGCATCATAATAGAGTGGGTATTCAGCGACTCCAGCAGCAATCCCGATCATCGCATAATGGTGATTTATTTCACTTACTTTGCGAAATTTCAATTGGTAATTTCTCGGAGTAATGGTCACCACTTCTTTATAAGAAACATCGTAATCAAAATTTCTGCCAAAATAATGATCCTTCGTTACATACGTTAGCGCAGTACACATCCTAATTCCTCCTAAAATAAGTTTTTACACCTTTAATTTACTCCTATCGCATTTTTTTAACAAGTAAAACGGAAGAAATATTAATAAAAAAATAGTTAGATATATTATGATTGTTTTAATACTACAAAACAACAAAAATCAGCTATCTTGATAGTCCTCCCATCGATGAAAGCGCAAATTTATTCAAATTTAACCACATTGTCACGTATAAATTGTTAAACAATGATTAAAAATAGGAATATTTCTTTATTTAAGAAGTGCTTAAATGTAAAATAGATAGAGTATTAGGAAAGAATGGTAACCGTTCTTTTTTTACAATACAAAAATACTAATTCATCGAAAATTATAAAAAGAAATTATCGTTTTCTTTGAACAAAGGGGATAAACAAATGAAAAAGACTCTATTTGGATTTGTGTTGGTAACGGCCTTATTTATGGCTGGCTGCTCGAGTGAAGACGCGGAAAGTGATACTGTCGAATCCTCACAACAAACAACAGAAACCACGACGGCGCCATCTGAAGATGATGAAGAGATAGATGATTCAGACGAAACTGATGATTCTGATGCCGACATCAGTGAAAGTTCTGAAGAAGAAACTGACAGCGAAGCGAATCAAGTATCTGCTGACGATTTAGAAGTACAAATTGAAAAATTATCCGATACGTACGCTGAAATGATTGCAGAAGTGGAGGGTTATATTGCGAATCCTGACACGTATGACTTAACAGCCTACACCTCTATCATGCGCAATTATACTGATTTGATGAGAGAATTACAAACGACTACAGAAGCAATTGAAGCTGCTGATTTAGGTGACGGCTGGGCCTATTACGATATCTATATGGATATTTTGGAGGACTCTGTAAAACTAACAGAAGCTTTCGGTAATTTACCAGAAATGCAGCCATAATTAAAGGAGAAATGCGATGAAAAAAGTACTAATCAAACTGGTACGAATCTTAAGCATTATCGCGATTATTTTAAATGTGATAGGCACTTCTGCTCTGTTTTATATTGCTCACACTCATAATTTACTGGGATTTATGATTCAAACTTGGCAAAATAATCCATTAAATTTTAGTAATTCAGATGTGCTGATAATCAATAATGCGATTATATTTTTGGTGATTCCAATTTTACTTTTAACATTCGTGAAAAATCCCAAAAAATAGTCTTTCGTGGCTGCTCGAGCCGTAAACTTTAAAAGCAAAATCGTTTGTCCATCGATTTTGCTTTTTTTTACCTTTCCTTTAGAAAGTTTAAAATTCTCTAAAAAGCACAAAGTAAATATTGTAAGCGATTGCTAAAACAGGAAAACCTGCTATACTGTAAGTGTAAGGAGCAAGGATTCCCAGTAAAGCAGACGAAGCAGGTTCTGCAAGAAAAGAATTGTTGTCAACTTAGAATAAAAGACAAAGGATGTGGGAATTTGAGTTACTCCTTACTAATTGAATAGGATTCGGCGATGGGCATCGTTACCTGAGGATCAAAGTGGACATAAGAACCTTTGAGAACCTAGAATGCACAATCGTCGAATCTATTTTTTTGCTCTTTTTTTCAGGCATCGTCCCCCCTCCTTCTGTCGAAACATGCTATAATTAATCGCATTGAACGAAAAAACGATATGGAGCTATTCATAAAATGAACTATTATTATCACTTCCTCGTGAACCCTGCCTCAGGCAGTGGACGAGGAAAAAAAGCGGTGGAACGTGTGCAAAAAATCGTAAAAAAACATCGTTTCCCCCATCAAGTCTATGTAACAAAGTCTCCAGGTGATGAACGAACGATCACACGAAAACTCTTAAAAGAACGCCTCATTCCTTGGGATGAGGTCTATTTAGAAAATGGCGAGATGCTTTATCCATTATTGGTGGTTATCGGCGGTGATGGAACGTTGCACCAAGTAGTATCAGAGTTACAACTTGAACAACAACAAATCCCCGTTGCCTATATCCCTGCTGGTTCAGGAAATGATTTTGCTCGGAGTATTGAGTTGCCGCGGGAACCAGAAAAAGCATTTTGGAAAATTGCTGGTACTACTAAACCTCAAGAATTGACCATTATCCGTTATGAGGAGCAGATCCAAGAAGAAAATGGCATTGCCCTTAACAATGTCGGGATTGGTCTTGATGCGGCAATCGTCTATACCACCAATCACTCTGTGGCAAAAAGCAATCTAAATAAGTTTAATCTTGGCTCCTTTTCCTATATCGCTGCAATTATTCGGGTTTTGTTTCGCCAAAAAGGCTTCCCGATCTTAGTTGAGTGCAATGGGCAGCAGTTCAGTTACAAAAAAGCTTTTTTATGTACCACGACCAATCATCCTTACTTTGGCGGCGGTGTGGCGATTGCCCCAACTGCTTCAGTCAAAGAGAAAAAGTTTGATTTCGTTCTTGTCGAACGTGTGTCGCTTTTTAAGATTTTTTGGCTGATCGGCTTACTGATGCGAAAGAAACACATGAATTCACGTTACTTTCACCATCTTTCCACTTCGAAGCTGAGAATCATCTCCACCGTTCCTCAACATGGACAAGAAGATGGCGAGGAAATGGGGCAACGCCCCTTTGATATTACCTTTACCACGGCTTCACAATTATTCTGGTGCCCATAAAAAAACGATACAAATCGCTGCTGATTTGTATCGTTTTTCTATACGTTCGATCATTAATTTTTCGCCGAGTGGTATTGCCAACGACGGCTTCCTTCTCTTCCCAAAATAAATTGGAGCATTGAAAACACGGCAGCAAAAGCGACTAGTACGAAGCCATTGAACCAAAAGGATTCTGTGAACGCTTGATTATAAGTGAGGGTTTCACTGATCAATGTATTGTTTTGTACAAACCAATAGGTTGGCGTAAACGCTGCAATTTTATTGACGATATCTGGCAGGAAATTCGCGGATACAAAGACACCACCGACAAAACAACTTCCTGTTATGAAGATATTGCTGATCCCACCGATTGCTTCTGAGTTTTTCACCAGGGAAGTGACACAAGCTGAAAAGCTGATAACTGGCAATAAAAACAAGAACGTATTCAAAATGTGGTACCAGGCTGCTGTATCCCAAGACGTGCGAATCACTAATAACACCATCAGTAGTAGAAAGCCGAAGGTCAAGAGTAGCGAGTAGCTGATCAAACTTAGAAGGATTTTCCGCTGCAATACACGCTTCGGAAGTGGTGCACTCTGGTTTCGCTTGCTGATTTCTTTGCGATTGAATGCCAAGTTGATCACTCCAAACCCGCTAAATACCGAGAGAAAGAGCCCATAAGACAATAAGTTAAAGGTCATGCCAGTCAACAGTTTTTTCATTCGCTGCCCATACTCTGCACTCAGCTTCACATCCCCTGTGACCGCCAGTGCAGATTGCGCTTGTTCTATCGCCGATCCGACGGTTTTGCCTTCCTCCTGAAACAAAAGGACTGTTTGTAAAAAAGTGTTCACTTGCTGAGTGACGACTGTTTTAGAAAAGGCATCTGGTCGACTTTGAATCTCGATCGTCGGCATCTTGCCTGCCTCAACTTGATGAGTGAAATCTGCTGGCACATGCAAGACGATGTTTACACGATTAAAATAAAGCGCATCATCAATTTCTTTTTGCGAGGTGCCATCCAAAGTGACCAAGGTTTGCTTTTCTTTTAAATAGGCTCGGAGACCATGCACGACAGGCGACTCCTCCTCACTGATCAAAGCAATTTTTGCCTCTTGCAAAGAGGTGTTTTCGACATCGATGCTTTGTGCATAAAAGAATGTGACAACAACAGTGATCAATACCCCAATCAGTAAGTTCGACTTATTTGCTTTAAGCAAAGTCCAAATCGTTTTATAAAGCGTCATAGCGCACCCCTCTTTCGATCCAAGCATTCCCGATGGCAAATAGGACGATAAAGCCAGTCAGCCATAGAAGATTGGTATAAAAGCTAGTCAAATCTGTATAGTAGTACAATTGATACAGGCTTTCACTGATCAAATTGACGAGATTCACTTGCCCCAACAATGGCACATGCAGATCAAGCCAATACTTGATCTGTTCTGAGCCCATCATCCCGGCAAAAAAGCTCATCGCCATCGTCACGGAGACCAAAATACCATCCTTTTGCACCAAGTTCAATTTTGGTGTTAGATTCCCAATCAATGTCCCTAGCAAAATCGCACACAATGATCCTAATGCGGCAACCAGCAGTAACCACTGCCAACGTTGTCCGAAGTCTACTTGATAGACAAAACGAAAGACGGCTAAGATAAGATAGATTTCGACTAACACAATCGTAAAACTTGCCGCTAAATTCGCACTTGAAACCAATGTCCGTTTCCTTGGTATCAAGGAAAGCCGAATACCATTCGCGGACTGATTGGCTTGCTGATCCTGGACATTGCGGACACCCCACATCGTCCCGTAGAGGATCGCCATCCCGATCAACGTAAAGAAATAGAAACTTTTGAAACTCATGTCACGATCAGCATTCACTTCTTGAAAAGTCGCTTCCTGCTCAAAAGCCGATAGAATTGGCGCCAGATCAAGGCTCTCAAGTTCTGTCGCTTTACTAGCAATGATCGCTGTGCGTTGTAAAAATTGATCCATTACGTTTTTCATCAACGACTGGCTCATGCCCGCTTGGCCCACATGCAGAGAAATGGTTTCATCATCAATCAGATAATACCCAGCTAAATCACCAGCAGTCAACTTCTCAGCTGCCTCTGCCTCTTGTAATTCCTCGAGTTCAAATAATGGTTTTTCATTGATTTTTACTTGTTCAAGGACGGTGGAAAAATTTTCCGAAAGCGCTGTTTGATCTCCAGTCTTTACGATCCCCGTTGTGATTGTTTCTAGATTGCCCGCTTGATCGATCTCCCCGAAGGCAGCCATAAACATTAGACCTAAGAGGATAGGAAACGCCAACGTCCAAAACAGCATGGATTTATTTCGCAGCAACACTTTTGTGCGGTATTTATAAAAATGCCAAAACATTGTGATTCCCTCCTTTAGTCTCTCAATTCCTTGCCCGTGATCTCTAAAAAGACATCATTCAAAGTGGCTTCTTTGGTTGCGATTTTTCCATAAGTGATATGCTCTGCTTGTAAGAGCGTCAGAATCGGTAATAAAACTGTATTCAGCTCCGTCGTTGTTACTTCAAGCTGACCGTTTTTATAGGCGATCCCATCAGAAGCAATGGTTTGCTGAATCGTTGTCAATACAGGCTCAGGTAGTAAAGGGATATCGATGGTCAAACGATCCGCTGTCCGTACCATATCTTTTAGAGATTCCTTGGTTCCTTTAGCAATCACCTGTCCTTGATCCATAATCACGATCTGGTCACAAAGAATCTCCACCTCTTCCATGTAATGGGTCGTATAAACAATCGTCGCTCCTTGACGATTCAGTTCTTTGATACTTTCTAAAATTTTGTTCCGACTTTGAGGATCGACCGCTACCGTGGGTTCATCTAAAAAGATCAAGCGCGGCTTATGAGCGATCCCGCAGGCGATATTCAATCGTCGCTTCAACCCACCGCTGAGCTCGCCTGGGTGAAACGTCACAAAATTTTCCAATCCCACTAATTGAATCACTTCTTCGATCAAGGCCTGGCGTTTCTGTTTGTCAGCAACATATAAACCGCAAAAGTAATCGATATTTTCTTGCACACTAAGTTCTTCAAAGACGGCAACATCTTGAGGAACGACGCCAATCATTGCCTTGACGGCATAATTTTCCGGCGTCATGATTGATTCAAACAGTTTAATGGTGCCTTTGTCATAATTTAACAAAGAGAGCATACAGTTGATGGCGGTGGATTTTCCGCTCCCGTTTGGTCCCAATAATCCTAAAACTTCTCCTTCTTGAACTTGCAGATCAAAATGGTTCAATGCCACAAAATCACCATAGCGTTTTACTAATTTATCAATTTCGATAATCATGATGAAAAACTCCTTCCAAATTTCTTGTTAATCTGACTATAATAAAGTTCAAGGAAAGAAACTAGTGACGATTGGCTAAACCAACCATGACATTTGTCACAATGAAGGAGTCTCCTATGACGAACTATCGACCACTCACCGAAGCGGGCTTTTTCCTCGCTATCTCATTGTTCTTATTGGTAAACCAAGGATTTGTCGCTGTGCAAGTCATCTATCTGCTGATCGCTGTTTTATTTACTGGCGTCAGTTATTTGCTGCCTAAGAAACCAAGCTGGTTTTTTCAAGTTATTCTGTTGCTGCTATGTGCCTTTTGGCCAGCGCTTGCCCTCTTTTTGCCCGCAATGATGCGGGTGATCGCTCCAAAAGAAAGACAAGATGATGGTTTATTCCTATTAGGTTTTTTGTTGATTTCGACGGTGGGCAACCATTCACCCACTGAGCTCGCCTTTATCATCCTGCTACTGCTTTTCGCTTTTTATTTACGAAAAAAAGAGCAGCGAATGATCGATCTTGAGAAAAAATATATTGCTTCAAAAGATACCCATTGGGAAAAGCAGCAGCAGTTATCGGAACAAAACAAAGCATTAGCCCTGTCACAAGAGACAAAATTAGCCTTACAAATCGCGGAAGAACGAAATCGAATCGCGCGAGATATCCATGATAATGTCGGCCATCTACTTTCGAGTGCCATTTTACAAATTGGTGCGCTTGAAATGATCAATCAAGAGCCGAAATTAAATGTGCCGTTAGCAAATTTGAGTGCAACGGTTCACACTGGGATGGATCGCATTCGGCAAAGCGTTCATGACCTCCATGAAACCTCGATTTCTTTTCCGCAGGCCATAGAGTTTCTGATTGCTGATTTTCCCTCTTCCGTAACGATTGAAGGAAACTTGTTTGAAGGATTGAGCGAAGCACAGCAAAACTGTTTCTTAATGGTCATCAAAGAAGCCTTGACCAACAGCATCAAACACAGTCATGCCAAAACCGTTGTCGTGCATTTTCGCACGTTGCCCGCCTTTTACCGTTTGCAAATCACCAACGAGGACGTCAATTCACCCCAAACTGCAAACAGCGGAATCGGTCTGAAAACGATGCGTCAACGGGTCCAGGAGCTGCAAGGTCAAGTTCATATTTTGCAAGAAAACCAACGCTTTCAGTTGACGATCATTTTACCAAAGGAGGAACACCAATGATTACTGTAGTCATTATTGATGATGACCCGTTTGTGACGACCTCGTTACAAACCATTCTTGAAAGCACAGAAGAGATTCAGGTGTTGGGTATCGGTCATTGTGCCAAAGACGCCATTGCTCTTTACGAAGCCCATCGTCCTGACGTTTTGTTGACCGACATCCGTATGCCGGAACAAACTGGGATCGCTGCTGCCAAAGAAATACTGGCTAAATTTCCGCAAGCGATCCTCTTGCTTTTGACCACCTTCAAAGATCAAGAATACATTCGTGAAGCCTTTTCTATCGGTGTCAAAGGATATTTGATCAAACAGAACCTGCAAGCGATCATCCCTTCTGTCAAAGCCGCATACAATGGGCAAGTCGTGTTTGGGAATGAGATCGTCGAGACCTTCACGCAAATGATGAAGAACCAACCAGCGATAGATAATCAAGCATCTTTTAGCGAACGTGAACTTGCGATCATCAAAGAAGTAGCAGCGGGTAAAAATAATAAAGAAATCGCCGATGCCTTGTATCTAAGTGATGGAACCATTCGTAATTACATCAGTCAATTACTAGAAAAGCTGGAGTTGCGGGATCGCACGCAATTAGCGATCTATTATTATCAGCATTTACAGTAAACCTCATCGATTGCAAAAAAGCCTGAAGAATGCGAAGCTGCATTCTTCAGGCTTTTTGTTTTCTATTCGATTATCCGACTGTCGTAGTTTTTTTTGGTGGACAAGCTATGGATTTCCAGGACTGCCAGGATTCGTTGGATTATTCGGTGTGTTAGGCGGAAAAATCGGTGCCTTATCTAACGTTTTTTCTAAGCCAGATTCTTCCCGATCGCCTCGTTCTGACTCAGGACTTTCATCCAATTTGAATTCTTTTTCCATCTCATCTAACTTTTTAAAGTCGTTGCCAGATTCTTTTGCTAATTTTGCTAATTTATCTTCGGTTTCTTTCGCCATAACGTAACGCCTCCTTTTGATTTTAGCTTAGCATAAGAAGCTAAAAAACCAAAAGAAAGCGCTCACTAACGACCCTTTTTTAGTATTTTCTCATTTTGAATCAACCATTTTTTGTGGGCATAAAGTCGTATGGAGAACAATCCTTCATGCCAATCATTGGATCCACTAAATGCTTTTTGACCATCGTTAAAGTCAATACACCATCGTTTGGCGTTTCTTCGATGAGTGCTTCTTCCCCCGTGGTCCCTTCACTTAGAACCTTATCCCCTGACAGAGGCTTTGCCGTTTCTGTCTGATTTGATGCTGACGGCTCCGTCTCGGCAAAAGCAAACAAATCAAGCCCACTATCTGAGGTCTTTTCTACCGCTTGCTTGTTAGCAGTAACTTCAGTGCTGGATTGCTCCTTTATCTTCGTCGAAGACGTTTTTACTTTCGTGTCAACAGAGGAATCATCATAAAATGGATCATCCGCTTCTTCAAATTGGGCCAATTTTGCTCGTTGCAACGGCGTCATTTTTTCTGTGCCATTGATGCGTTCTTTCAGCGTCGTTAAACGAGTCGCAGATTCGTGGTTGACACAAGTTTGGTACGCTTGTGGTTCACCAAGTAAAATCAGCATCTCTTTGCTGCGGGTCACAGCAGTATATAGCAAATTGCGCTGCAGCATGCGTTGGTATTGATGAACCATCGGCAAAATGACCATTTGAAATTCACTGCCTTGAGATTTATGGATCGAACAACAGTAGGATAACGTGATCTTGTTCCATTCATTCCGTTTATAGGTCACTTCGTTGGCATCAAATTGAATGACCAGCTCGTCGATCTTGTCTTCCGACTGTTTGGCTAGAGTGATCCCAACGATTTGACCCATATCGCCATTAAACACGTTATCTTCAGGAGAGTTTACCAACTGCAAGACCTTATCGCCGATACGATACACCGTATCATTGAAGGTCACCTCTTTTTTGGTCCCATCATTGGGGTTAAAAATCTCTTGCATCATTTTATTAAGGGCATCGATACCCGCTGCCCCACGATACATCGGTGCCAACACTTGAATATCTTGCGGCGTATAGCCTTTGTCTTTTGCCCGTTTCACGATTTGAGCGATCAACGGTTCGATTTTGTAAGCATCACACGCAAAGAAAGAACGATCTTTTTGGTTTTGTGTAAAATCAGCAGGCAGCTGCCCGTTTTTTATGGCATGGGCGAGTGGAATAATACTTGACCCGTCTCCTTGACGATAGATTTCCGTCAATTCTTGTTTCGGGATCGCATCGATCGCTAGCAAGTCATGAAGGACTTGCCCTGGTCCCACAGAAGGAAGCTGATCTTTATCCCCCACAAAAATCACTTGCATGTTCGTAGGAATCGACTTAAAGAGGGTATTCGCCAGCCATGTATCCACCATAGACATCTCATCGACGATCAGTAAGCCGCCTTCTAATTCTTTTGGACTGATCGATGGCGCTTTTTCACGTCCGTTCAAGCCTAACAAACGATGAATCGTACCACTTGGCAAGCCAGTCGTTTCGTTCATTCGTTTGGCGGCTCGACCAGTCGGTGCTGCCAAGAGAATCGGAAAGGTTTCGTCGCTGTATTTTGATGGCTCTAAGTCCAAATCATTCAATTCAGCAAACAATTGTACGATCCCATTGATCACCGTCGTTTTCCCAGTACCAGGTCCTCCTGTCAAAATAAACAATGGCGAACGAATGGCTTCTTTGATTGCTTCTTCTTGCGAAGACCCATAGGTGATGCCTAAATGCTTCTCAATTTTTCGCAGCGTTTTGCTGATTTTTTTCTCAGGATACACGATCTCTTTTTTGCGGGAAAGCAAGCGTTCGATGGAACTAGCGATTCCCCACTCAGAAAAGTACAAACTGTTTTCATATAAACGAGTTTCTTCTTGCTGGATTTTTCCTTCTTCCACTAATTGAATGATCGTTGATGCCAGGTCGTCTGGCGCGATCTCAATAGGTCGACTCGTCTCTAATAAACGCAGTGTCTGCTCTAACAAGTCCTGGGCGTGGATAAAGGTATTACCCGTCTGCAAGGATTGGGTAAAGATCTGATGCAAGACTGCCGCTCGAAACCGTTGCGGTGACGAAGCTTCGATCCCTAGCTGCTCAGCGATGCCATCTGCGCGTTTAAAGCCAATGCCTTCAATGTCTTCCACCAGCTGGTAGGGATTTTCTTCGATAATTGCTAATGCTTCATTTTTGTAGGCTTGGTAGATTGCAAAAGAAAGCTGACTACCAAAACCATAACGGCTCAAGCCAACGATCACTTGATCCATCCCATGATTTTGCCGAACGGTATCTAAAATCATTTTTTGCTTACTTTCATTCAATCCTGGAATCTGCTCCAACAATGTTGGTTCTTCCAGCATCCGGTCGATCGCTTCTTCTCCTAAAAGATCAACGATTTTTTCAGCGGTCTTCTTGCCGATCCCAGGAAATTTTTCTCCAGAAAGATAGGCGATCAACCCTTGTTCAGAGGTTGGTTGTTCTTGTTGGTAGCTTTCGGCCTTCAACTGGACACCATACTTGGGATGATTGACCAGCTCACCAAAAAACCGATACTTTTCCTCTTCTTGGATTTCGCCGAAACTACCAGTAACGACGATCTCCGAGTCTTTGTAGTCTGCATTATTCTCAGTGACTTTAACTAATAGTACTTTATAAAAATTGCTGGGATTCTGGAAAAAGATGGCGGCAACATGGCCGACAAAAAACGTTCTTTCTGGAATCATGGTGCCGCTCCTTTCATGGTTTACAATAAAGCGTCTAATCCTGCCTGATTGCTTAAAAAGCTTGCTTCATTCCAAACTTTTAGTTCAAAAGGCAATACTTTTTGTTCATTCGTCTCTAATAAGCTAACGCTGTTATTGACTAATCCACCTTGCTCTCTTAATTCGGCTAATGGTTTGCCTGCAAGCCACTGTATAGCAGCCGTAAAGGATGCTCCATGACCGACGAACAATAATGGGCCTTCATGCTGCATCACCGCATCCATGACGACGGTCTCGATTCGGCTCAATGTTTCTTGGATCGGCTCACCTTTAAAGGCACTGGGATCGTAACGATTCAGGTGATTACGCAAATCAGTCAGTTGTTGGGGATACTTCTCATGCATTTCATCGATGGACCGACCTTCCAATTCACCGAGTCCGATTTCTCGCAGGTTCTCATTATAAATGATTTCAACAGGGTGTTGGAGTCTTGCTTGGATCTCTTGAGCAGTCACTTTTGCTCGCAAAGATGTACTTGAGTAAATCTTCTCAAAAGGAATAGCTGCCAGATAATCACCGAGTAATTTGATCTCATCATAACTTTCTGGCAATAACGGCGAATCCCCCAGCATTCCTTGAAAGCGGCGTGCTTGGTTCCACTCTGTTTTTCCGTGACGGGTAAAGTATAATTGCATCGAAAAAGCCTCGCTTCTTAGTCTAATTTGTCGTTCTCGTAATGATGCGTCAATTCCAACTGCGGAAATCCTTGCTGCCGCAAAACTTCATAAATGATCAAGGCCGCCGTATTTGATAAATTAAGGGAACGAACGTGCTCATCATTCATAGGGATCCGCAAGCATTTTTCGGCATGCTCACGCATAAAACTTTCTGGAAGCCCCGTCGTTTCTTTCCCAAAAATGAAGAACTGATCGTCATCTGCGGTGTAATCGACATCAGAATACACGCGATTGGCAAATTTCGAGATCAGGTACAACGGACGCGCTCCTAAAAAGTCCATAAAAGCAGCTAAATCTTTATGATAGGTAATATTGACATCGTGCCAATAATCAAGCCCAGCACGCTTCAATTGCTTGTCATCCGTTGAAAAGCCTAAAGGCTCGATTAAGTGTAAATGAGTATTTGTTGCTGCACACGTCCGTGCAATATTCCCCGTATTGGCTGGGATCTGAGGTTCAAAAAGAACGATGTGATTCATAGATAAAAACTCCTTTCGATCGGTTACTGCCGATCGGTTCTCGCATTGATTTGTGTCGTTAAACGTTACGTTTTCCATTGCATGCTCAGTAACTACTTCAATAACTTCTATAGTACCATATTTTGGCACGCTTGTTTTTCTAGAAACAACATTTTTTGGGCGCTTTTTTGGGCATAAAAAAAACGTACCAACTCGGTGTCGATCACTGCGAGTCGTTACGTTAGTGAAGCTCTTTTCACTAACTTTTATCAGAACAGGAACCTGATAAAAACCAATGAAAAATGACTTGAGAACAATATATCACTCCCATGGCATGATTGCAAGAGTAAATAACAAAAAAGTTCAAAATATTTTCAGGAAATTTTCGCAATCAACACCTCAACATCAACCGTAATCTGTGTCAAAGGGGTTTGTCGCAGCTTTTCTTTGCGTTCCTCCGAAGCCCCCCACTCTAACGGGGACATGGCAAGTAAATCTTGACGATTTTCTTCAGGGATCGCAAAAACATGCGTCACTCTTTGACGGGATGCGTTGGGATAGTGTTCAAAAAATTTGCTAACGACCCGTTCATTCGAATACTGCTGTTTTGTTTCGTTATCAGGATAAAAAGCGGCTCGTAGTTCTTTTAAATAGTCCGCCGCAGGAACCACTTTGATCAGCTGTCCGCCTTTTCTTAGAATGCGGTTAAACTCCCCATAATTTGACGGCGAAAATAGATTGAAAATCGTATCAAAGCTCGCTTCAGCAAACGGCAGGTTGGTCAGATCCGCTACACACCAAAAAGCTGGTACGTTTTGATTGGTTGCTAGATAGACTCCGTCCTTGGCAATATCAAAACCGACAGCCGCCTGAGTCTTTTCATTGACCAGCTGAGCCAGAAAACTGCCTTCTCCGCAGCCAACATCTAAAAGATGCTTAGCATCTCCCAAAGCTGCTTTGATGGTCTCAAGGACTGGTGCATACATGCCGCTAGCGATCATTCGTTGACGCGGCAAAAACAGTGCTTGATCATAATCTGCTTTGACTTGATGATCCAAAAAGAAAAGTGTGCCTTTCTTTGATAAGTCAAATCGATGACGATTTGGACAAACCAAGCCATTTTCGGTCGGGAAAAATGCTTGGCGGCACAATGGACATTCAAACAAGTGATAATGGGCGTTTAAAAATAGGCGCCCGCGATCGATTTTTTTTAACATTCAACTTCCCTCATCTCTGCTCTACTTTAGCATATTCTTGTGGTAGAATGCTAGTGGATAGAATAACAAATCAATTGAACACCCATCAAATGGAGGTAAATCATGTTAAAAGAATTTTGTGCAGAAAACTATACCAATATTCCCTTAGCAATCGCCCGAGGTGCAAAGCGCATCGAACTCTGTGATAATTTAGCAGTCGGCGGAACAACACCAAGTACCGGCGTGCAAGAAGAAGTTCTGCAATATGCTGGCGAAAAAGGAATACCCGTTATGACGATCATTCGACCTCGGGGCGGTGATTTTGTTTACAATGATACAGAATTGAAAATCATGCATACCGACTTGATCGAAGCAAAAAAATTAGGAACAGACGGCGTTGTTCTAGGTTGCTTAACACCTAGCGGCTGGTTGGACGAAGAAGCATTGGAGCTACTGTTAGAAACCGCAGAAGGCTTGCAGGTTACTTTTCACATGGCATTCGACGCGATTCCTGCAGCGCGCCAATTCAAGGCGATCGATTGGTTAGCTGAGCATGGGGTACAGCGGATTTTGACCCATGGTGGTGCTGCAGGCACTCCAATCGAAGCAAATTTCGATCGTCTGAAAGAATTGATCGCCTATGCTGGTGAGCGTTTAACGATTTTACCTGGCGGTGGCATTTCCTTTGAAAATGCCCAAGAAGTTGCCGATACACTAGGTGTAAAAGAAGTTCATGGAACCAGAATCGTTGACCTTAACGATTGAGCTTGAAGGACACAAAGAAATCCCCACAAACGATGCGTTTCTATCGTTTGTGGGGATTCTTTTAGATCGCTTGCAATAAGTCGTATTGTGATTGATACAAATGGTGATACAAGCCTTTTTGTGCCATTAGCTGATCATGGTTACCCGATTCAGCGATTGTCCCCCCTGCCACGTAAAAGATTCGATCAGAATTTTTGATCGTGGACAGTCGGTGAGCGATGATAAATGAGGTTCTGCCTTCTAACAGCTTCAACAATCCTTCTTGCAGCAATTCTTCTGTCTTCGTATCGATACTTGAGGTCGCTTCATCTAAGATCAAAATTTTTGGATCAGCCAACAACGCTCGGGCAAAGGAAATCAGTTGCCGTTGCCCTGCAGATAAAGTACTTCCTCGTTCTTCGACGACGGTTTGATAGCCGTCTTTCAACTCCGTGATAAAGTCGTGGGCACGGACGATCTTCGCTGCTTCGATGATCTCTTCTTCTGTCGCATCTAATTTTCCATAGCGAATATTCTCTATGATCGTTCCTGAGAAAATAAAGGTATCTTGCAGCATGACACCCATTTGTGAGCGCAGCGATTCCAGCGTCACGTCACGAACGTCCATCCCATCCACTTTAACACTGCCTTCATTGACATCATAAAAGCGGCTCAGCAAGTTGATGATCGTGGTTTTCCCTGCACCAGTAGGACCAACCAAAGCAATACTTTCCCCAGGTTCAATGTGGAAGTTAACATCAGAAAGAATGTTTTTGCCTTCTTCGTATCGGAAGGTCACGTGTTCAAAATCAACGGTCCCTTTCATCGTCGGCAATACGTTTGCATCAGGTTTGTCTTCGATATCTGGGACTTCATCCATCGTTTCAAAAATCCGTTCAAGATAGGCTGTTGCTGTAATCAAAGAATTATAAAAATTCCCGATATTGATGACTGGATTCCAGAAATTATTGATATAACTGATAAAAGCGATCAGAGTACCTGTGCTGACATCGACACCGATCTGACGAATGCCGACAAAATAAATCAAACAAGTCGTAATGACTGAAATGTTTTGCACCCCTGGCCACATCAGAAACTGAATTTTGACAGCTTTCATCCATGAAGTCCGGTAATCATTGCTGACTTCTTGGAAGATCTCAGCATTTTCTTCTTCTCGCGCAAAGGATTGAGTAATCTTGATACCAGCAATACTTTCATGAATGTAAGCATTTAGATTGGATTGTTTATTACTCAACACCTGATAGGCTTTGCGCTGGTTATTCTTGATCACCATCACCATGATGAACAAAATTGGCAGCAACGCAAGGGAATACAAGGTCAATTTGAAGTCGATCGCAAACATAAAGATCAAGGTGATGATGACGTTGAAAACATCCGAGATCAAATTGATCAGGCCGTTGCTCAATAGGTCACTCAGTGTATTGATGTAGTTTACGATGCGAATCAAGATCTTGCCGTGGGGCCTTGTATCAAAATAAGAAAAAGGCAGTCGCTGCAGATGTTCAAAAATATCAAAGCGCATATCCTTCAATACGTCTTGACCAATATTCGTGATATGGTAGATACGGTAACGCATGCAGACGCCGATAACGATCAAGGTCACTAGAAAGGCAGCTCCTAGAAGCAGCAATTGGTTGACATTTTTCTCAGGAATCGATGAATCGATCGCGATCTTTGTGAAAACGGGCGCCAACATTCCTGCTAAGTTTGCCAGAATGATCGTAAATAGGACTTTGGCAATACTTCTTTTATAAGGAACGACATATTGTGACAAGCGTTTGAAATCCTTCCAGCTAAACTCCTGGTCTAATTCCTCATCCACATCAAATTTATTTCTCGCCATCGTCTTCACCTCCTGACAAGCCTAATTGTTTTTGATACACTTCGTAGTATTTGCCCCGCAGACTGACAAGTTCTTCATGGGTCCCTTGTTCAACGACTCGTCCTTTTTCCATCATCAGAATCTGATCGGCTTCTCGAACAGAGGAAATTCGATGCGCAATGATAAACGTCGTTTTCTCTCCTGTTAATTTTGTCAGCTCCTGTTGGATCTTCGATTCTGTCTCCATATCGACGGCAGACGTCGTATCATCCAAAATCAAGATCGATGGATCTTTGGCTAAGGCCCGTGCTAGGGAGATCCGTTGTTTTTGTCCGCCAGAAAGCCCTACACCTCGCTCGCCCACGATCGTTTCATAGCCTTGAGGCATCCGAGAAATAAAGGTATCTGCATCAGCGACTACCGCCATTTGCCGAATAAAGCCTTCATCAGCTAAAGGATTTCCAAAAGCAATGTTGTCGGAGATGGTATTGGAAAACAAGAAAACATCTTGCATCACCATTGAAATGTTTTCCCGCATTTGGCGCACGGGATACTCTTTGGCGTTTTTTCCATCAATCAATACTTCCCCTTCAGTCGGATCATAAAAGCGTCCAACTAAATTCACTAACGTCGTTTTCCCTGAACCGGTTTCCCCTAAGATCCCTAACGTTTGGCCAGGGCCAATTTTGAAGTTGATGTTTTCCAACACATTTTGATTCGGATCATCCGAAAAGTGGAAGGAAACATCTTTAAACTCTACAAATCCTTTGATTGGCTCTAATTTTTCTTGTTGATGAACAGGAATTTTCGATTCTTGCGCCAACATTTGCCGAATTTTGATACAGGCTGCAGAAAATCGCTGAACGTCGTTGATCAACCAACCACTCATACGCATAGGATTATTCAACATCCAAAGATAGCCATTAAACGCAACAAGATCCCCTAATGTCATCTCGCCGTTGATGACGAAGATCCCACCCAAAATCAAGGCAATGACTGACAAACTTCCTGCTAAGCCATCAAGCCACGGCAGATAGGTACGGGATACTTTGGCAGATGCCATATTGCGGGTCTTAAAATCTTCGTTGTAGGAGCGAAATTTTTCAATCTCAAAATTTTCACGAGCAAAAGCTTTCACCACTCGATTGCCGCCGATATTTTCTTCCACCATTGAATTCAAGCGCGAAAAGCTCTCACGAATGTCAAAAAACAACGGGTGTGCTTTCTTAGACATGCGATTGGTCAACAGAAATATGATTGGTGTGACAGCCACCAGCGCCAACATCAATTTCCAATCAATAAAGCTCATAACCACCACCGCTGAAAAGAACCATAAGATACATTCAGCGATATTGTAGGTCACCCAAGAAACAAAGTGGCGAATGGCATCGGTATCACCAGTCATCCGTGCCATAATATCTCCCACACGAGTGTGATTGAAAAAGTCGAAATCCAATTCTTGCAGCTTCTGATACAAATCTTCCCGTAAATCGTATAGCGTATTTTGGCCGACCCGTTCAAATAAAATTTGATAACTGTAGCGGACAATGGTACGAATGACGGTCGTTGCGATCATGATCAACAATAATGGAATCAATAAGTGCGTTTTTTGCTGATTGATGACATCATCGATCACCATTCCTCCCAAGTACGGATTAACAATGATCAGCGCTGCATTGATCACTAAAAACAGGACTGCCAATATGATTTTTCCCCGGTTCTTTTTGGCATAGCGCCAGATCCATTGTGTATTACTCATCTAATTCCCCCTCTCGTTGTTAAGCTTAGCGTTTTGAAAAGCGATTTGAATGGTTTTTCTTACTCATTTTGATGTAAAATATTAGTAAGAAGTACCATTCCCTTTTTTTACAGGAAATAAGCACCCAATTGGAGTGAATCAGCCATGAATTTAGTTAACCCTCGCACGTTTAATCCAGAAATCATCTATCTCTTTGACCCATGGACGCAATCAGAAAGTCATGGAGAAATGCACCATCATGACTTTTTAGAAATCAGCGTCTTATTAGAAGGAGAAAGTACCTATTATTTTGAAAAAGAACCAGCGAAAAAAATCCGTGCTGGCAGCGTCATGCTTTTCAATCCTGGCGTCGATCACTGCGAATTGCAGCCTAAGGGCACTCGCTCCCATCAGCTGCATATTGGTTTGAAAAATATTTCTTTGGAAGGGTTTAAACGGAATTTTTTCCCGAACAAACACCCCTTGTTGGAGCTAGGCAAATACCATCATCAAGTTTTGGAAAAAGCCTGGCAGTTGGTGAGAGAAAGCAGTGAAGAGCGGGATGAGTTTCAATTGATGCAAAAGGCTGTTTTGATGGAGATGCTCGTCTACATTTTACGTGGACTAAATGAAGACCATATCAATGTCGTGCCTTACCTTTCCAAAAGCCAACGACGACAACAACAGATCGTCAACTATACGGTCTATTACTTGGAAAATCATTACAAAGAAGAAATCACGTTAGAGAAGCTCGCACAGGATCAATTTCTCAGCCCGACGTACCTTTCAAAGATTTTTAAAGAGGCGACGGGTGTCAGTCCCATCAACTACTTGATTGAGATTCGCTTAAAGCGTGCCAAAGACATGTTAAAAAATGAAAACCTCACGATCAAAGAAGTCGCCTCTGCTGTGGGCTATCAGGATGCTTATCACTTTAGCAAGTCTTTTAAAAAACTTTATGGTGTCTCTCCTTCTGGGGTATTGCCAAAACCAAAAAATTAAAGAGCAAGCCGATGATTTTCCTTTGAATGAAGAATCATCGGCTTGCTCTTTTTTCATTGAATAAAATAGTTCATAAAAAGACTGGCAATGTTGAAGTAGATCAAAACACTGGTCAAATCGCTAAGGGTCGTGATAAACGGACCACTTGCCACTGCTGGATCAAAACCTAGCTTGTCCATCAGCATCGGGATCAAACTTCCCGCTAAGTTGGCTACTGTGATGGCACACATCATCGCCATCCCAATCACAAACCCTAGAATCGGATTTTGTTTCCAGACAGCTACGATAGCAAAAATCGTCAACCCCGTGATGGCACCTGTGAACAGTCCCGTCAGCACTTCACCGACCACCGTCTTCATAAAGCTGTTTTCTTTGTCGTCATTGATCGCCAGACGACGAACGGCTACGGCTAAGGATTGGGTACCAGCATTACCGGCGGTCCCAGTGATCAGTGAGATAAAGACAGCGAGAATACTTGCTTCGCTGACCAACTCTTCATAATGACTGATCAGACTGGCGGTGGCCATTCCGAGAAAGAGTAAGGTGATAAGCCAAGGCAAGCGTCTCGAAGACGCTTTGATCGGGTTCTCACTGACTTCTTCCACATTGACCCCTGCCAAACCAGAGTAGTCACTGGCTGCTTCATCATCGATAACGTCGATGATATCATCGACGGTCACGATCCCTAATAGGTGATCGTCATAATCGGTGACTGGCAATGCGAGAAAGTCATAATCTCGGAAGGTCTGAGCGACATCCTCTTGGTCATCTCCAACATGGACCGACATCACCCGCTCGTTCAAAATATCAGCGATCATGGTATCTTCATCATTGATGATCAAGTCTCTTAAAGAAATAACGCCCACAAGCTTATTATCAGTATCCACGACGTAAATATAGTAAATCGTCTCGGCAACATCTGCGGCATTTTTTAAGACATACATCGCTGAACGAACCGTTTGGTTGGCAACAATGGAAACAAACTCGGTAGTCATCAGCGATCCAGCAGTTTCATCTTCATAGTGCAGCAGCTCTTTGATTTCGCTAGCAGCTTCAGCGGTCATCAAACTCAAATATTTTGCTGTTTGTTTTTTATCCAGAGTATTCAGCAGGTCAACCGCATTATCGGTATACATTTGCGCCAACATATCAGCCGCATAGGCAGGGCGCATCTCTGAAAGATAGTCCACCATGTGTTCATCATCTTCTTCAATGACGTCAAACATGTCTGCCAATTCTTTCGGGGAAAGGTACGTATAGACGATTTGTCGATCGGCTGCTTCTAGAGATTGGTAGAACTGACCCTGCTCGTAGATATGCAGATCCAAGAACGCCTCACGAAATCCCTGGATATCATTGTCTTTTAATGCTTGATTCAGTTGATCAAACCGTTCAGTTAATTCTTGATTTTCATCCAATCTCTTCACCTCATTTGTTATTGCCTATCCATGGCTGAGCAAACAGCGGCCATGTCTGCTGGTAAGGGCAGCTTAAAAGCCAACGGTTCATTCGTAAAGGGATGCTGAAATTGCAGCTGACAGCAGTGTAATGCTTGTCGTTTGATCCCAAGAGCCATTGTACCGCCATACATCTCGTCTCCTAATAAAGGACAACCGATTGCAGAAAAATGGACCCTTATTTGATGTGTCCTGCCTGTGTGTAACTGAATATCAACTAAAGCGCAATCTGAATTGCGTTGTTTTAGCCAATACTCCGTCCGTGCTTCTTTTCCTTCGTCACTGACCTTGCGTTTCAATAGTGACGTCAGGTCTCTAGCAATCGGCAGCTCAATCTCACCATGGGCAGAAAGTGCGGGCAGTTCACCAGCAACGAGGGCTTGATATTTTTTTACGACCTGCTTCTTTCGCAACTGGCTATCCAGCTTCGCATGGGCAAACCCATGTTTTGCAAAAAGCATCAATCCTGATGTGTCACGGTCTAACCGCGTGACTACATGAATCACTTGATCTTCATAGTGCTGCGCTTGATAGTAGGCCTTGACGCGATTGGCCATCGTGCCAGTCGGATGATATTGCGCAGGGATCGATGAGATGCCTGCTGGCTTATTCACGACTAACAGATGGGCATCTTCATACACGATCTCAATCGGTGTCGGGTCAGCCAGCATCGTCTCATGTTCCCCTTCGGGAGGAATTACAATAGTTACCCTATCATTTTGCGCCAAAGAAAACAAGACGTTTTGCTCGTGATCGTTGACAAATATCTTTCCGCCTTGAAATTTGATTTTTGCTAATAGTCCTTTGGACACCCCTTGTTCCTTCAAAAAGTATTTGACTTGCTGTCCTTGTCCAGTATAGTGATACGTAAATTCCATGGGTTTATTCTTCTCCAATAAAGGAATCTTTGACCCGATTCCAAAAATGCATATGCCGATAAGACGCAAAATGAATCCGTTCATCGGCAATACGGTAATAGATAGCATCGATTTCTTCTTGTTCGATGGTAAACTGATCGATCGTCACTAAATAGTCGGTGCTTTGCTGCAGTTGTACTTTGACCCATTCATGGTGACCCACGACGATCGGCGAACCAAGGGTCCGAAAGACACGATTGTTCAACGAAGCAATTTCTGCCAATTGAAAGGCATTGATACTTGGGTGCAAGACTGCCCCACCAACACTCTTGTTATAAGCAGTGGAGCCGGTGGGCGTTGAGATCGATAAGCCATCGCCGCGAAACTTTTCAAAGAGGTCTTCTTTAATAGAAATATCGGCAACCATCGTGCGATTGCCGCGCTTGATCGTTGATTCATTCAATGCTAGGAAATGCTTGTCTGATTTTCCATTCGCATACGTGATACGGACATCTAATAACGGATAGCTGACGCTTTTTTGATGGTCATTGCATAATGACTCGACTAGTTCTTCCAATTCATAATCTCGCCAGTCCGTGTAAAAGCCGAGATGACCCGTATGGACGCCTAAAAACTGTACTTGATCCAACTTATGATTGTACAAG
Organism: Candidatus Enterococcus avicola; assembly: GCF_047470845.1. Classification (NCBI taxonomy): domain Bacteria; kingdom Bacillati; phylum Bacillota; class Bacilli; order Lactobacillales; family Enterococcaceae; genus Enterococcus; species Candidatus Enterococcus avicola. The sequence goes on from NZ_JBLGTY010000013.1 coordinate 77,834, forward strand.
TGAAAAGCAGAAAGGAGCGTGCCATCTCCCCCAACAGAAATCACTAATTCAGGATTGTCTTGATCGATCTTATTTTCTGACTGTTCTAAAAGCGTAGTTAAACGCTTTGTCACTTCTACCGACTTGCTTTCTTGATTATGGACGATTGCCACGCGGATACCTTTCATTCCGTTTCCCCCTTTGGCAACGGGTTCTGATCATGTCCGCCTCGCTTGCCTTTCCCATGTGAAAATAACCGTTGTGCCTCTTGGATCTCTTCACGGATATTGGACATTTCTTCATCTAGCTGATAGGCGGCTTCTGCCGACCGACGCAGTCGTTCACTGATTTCAGCGGGAAATTCCCCTTGGTATTTGTAGTTTAGTGAATGTTCGATCGTTGCCCAAAAATTCATCGCTAGTGTCCGGATTTGAATCTCAGCTAAAATAATTTTTTCCCCGTCGATCAGTTGAACGGGATATTCGATCACTAGATGATACGAACGGTAGCCACTGGCTTTTTTATTGGTGATATAGTCCCGTTCAATGATCACTTTCATGTCTTTGCGTGTTCGTAAGAGTTCAACGACTTGGTGAATGTCTTCCACAAATTGACACATGATTCGCAAGCCAGCGATATCAGACATCTCTTCTTCAAGCCGATCCAAAGCAATCCCACGTAATTTACTTTTCGTTAAAATGCTATCCACTGGCTTGACCCGCCCAGTGACAAATTCAATGGGAACATGCTTGTTTTGTTCCCGATATTGTTTTCGTATGCCTCTTAATTTTACTTTTAATTCTGAAACCGCCTGTTCATAAGGCGCTAAGAATTCTTCCCAATCTCGAATCATTCTTCTCCCTCGATTCTGTTCATAACATACCTCTTATTCTACCATACTCTTGGAATAAAACTGAATGAACAGAAGAGCAGAAACAAAAGATTTTTTGTCTCTCCCCCAACATCTCCGCTTTTCTTTGTTTGGTTTCTTTGACGGAATAGCTGAAACAGCGTACACTATGGTTGCAATAGAAAGAGAGTGAGAAACGATGGGCGAACAAGTAGAGATCGAATACAAGACGATGTTGACGGAAAAAGAATACCACCAGCTGCTTGCTTATTACAATTTGTCAGAAGAAGCATTTAAGATACAAACCAATTACTATTTTGATACGGTAGATCATAAGCTGCGGGAAAAGCACTTTGGCTTGCGTATTCGCACGACTGCTACCAATGCGGAATTAACGCTAAAAACCCCCATTGAGCACGGGTTATTAGAGACAACTGATCCTTTAACGAAAACGTCCGCAGCTTCATTGATTGCTTCAGAAAAAATTCTACCTACGGGTATCGTTGCTCAGCGCCTAAGAGCGGCAGGTATCGAGCCTGACACGTTACGTATGATCGCAGCATTAAAAACGAAACGGGCGGAATTTCCGATTGAAGAAGGATTGCTCGCGTTAGATGAAAGCTGGTATGGTCAACAGCATGATTATGAGTTGGAGTTAGAAGTCAACGAACCGATTAAAGGGAAAGATGCCTTTCACTCCTTGTTACGTCTCTTTGGCGTTCCTTACCGACCAGCGAAAAACAAGATCATCCGAGCCGTTGAAGAAAAATCATAGTAAGCTGTCCTTTTGCTTACTTTTTTCGCGTTTTTTTGCTATATTTAATAAAACATACTTATTTTGTTTTTCAAGGTATAAAAGAATCTTAATTGGGGAGAGATTCAAATGATCGAACTGTTTTTATTTATTAATCCGATTGGGCCTATTTGTTATGATATCGAAAAAGAGATTCTCAATAAATTAAACACCAGCCGCAAAAAAATCCATTTGCAGATCCTACCTTTCGTTAACTTGTTTTCCGTAGGTGTCTCAATGGACTATTTGTCCATGAATAAGACGGATTTGGTCTTGCGAAATGAACAGACCAACCAAATCTATGCTGCATCACTGGACTATAAGGCCGCTCAGTTGCAAGGGAAAAAAATTGCGCGGGATTTCTTGTTGAAACTGCAACAACGGATAGGGATCGAAAGACAAGAATATAGCGATGCCTTAGTGAAAGAATTATTTTCTGAAACGAATGGTGATTTAGAGATGTTCCTAGAAGATCGATCCTCTGAGCTAGTGAAAAAGAACTTTGCCACCGATCAGCGTGTAGCCAAAGATATGGGCATCACGATCACACCCTCTGCTGTGGTGTATGATTTTTCAAGTGAAGAAGAATATGGGGTCCTTTTAGAAGGATCAGAGGAACTGAGAAGTCTTCCGCTCGTCTGTGGTACAGCAACAGAACTCGATACATTTTTGCAAAAAGCTCAGTCTTTAAAAGCACCAAAACTTTCCACTATTCATGAAATTGATCGCGGGTTGATTCTTTTATGAAACCCCATTCAATAGCGACGCTGCGCAGCGAGCCAAACGATGATCTTGTGTTTGGCTCGCTGCGCAGCGTTTTTTATTGTGGACAAACAAAAAACAAACCAATCCTTTACGGATTGGTTCGCTTTTCAATTATGCTTCAATTTCTTTGACGAGTTCTTCCAATTCATTCAAGCGTTGCTCAAATACTTTCATCGCGTCTTCAATATAATCTGCTTTTGTCATATCGACGCCCGCTTTTTTCATGACTTCGATTGGATAATCACTGCGTCCAGCTTTCAAATAGTTCAAATAGTTGGTTAAGGCATCTGGTTCACCTGCTAAGATTTTCTTCGCTAAAGCAGAAGCTGCCGAAAATCCGGTTGAATACTGGTAAACATAGTAATTGTAATAGAAATGCGGAATGCGTGACCACTCAAGACGAATCTCAGGATCTTTTTCAACAGAAGGTCCGTAGTATTTTGCATTTAACTCGGCATAGTTCTCGCTTAAGAACTCACTGGTCAACGGCGTTCCTTTCGCATCTTCCACGTGCATGAAGTGTTCAAACTCGGCAAATTGCGTTTGACGGAAAATCGTTCCTTTGAAGCCATCAAGAAAATGATTCAAGACATAAGCTTTGACCCGTGGATCTGTTTCAGTCTGCAGCATATACTCTGTCAAAATATTTTCATTGGTGGTTGAAGCGATTTCTGCTAAGAAAATCGAATAATCGCCATAGGCATAAGGCTGGTTATTACGTGTAAAGTAACTATGCACACTGTGTCCCATTTCATGAACAAGAGTAAAGAGTTGATCCAATCGATCATTCCAGTTCATCAGGATATATGGCAGCGTATCATAGGCACCAGAAGAATACGCGCCACTTCGTTTGCCTTTGTTTTCAACGACATCGATCCACCGATTGCTGAAGGCTTCTTCAACCACCGCAAGGTATTCTTCACCTAATGGTTTTAACGCTTCTTTCGCTTTTTCGACCGCTTCTTCATAGGTATATCGAATGGGTGCTTCCCCTAAAATCGGCGTATAAACATCATACATATGCAACGTATCGACAGCCAACAGGCGTTTTCTTAATGCCATATAACGATGCAACAATGGCAGGTGCTGATTGACGACATCCACTAATGTATCGTAGACACTTTCAGGAATGTGGTTGGCACTCAAAGCGGCTTGCCGTGCCGAATCAAATTTGCGGGCTTTTGCTTTAAAGTTATGGGCTTTGATATTGGTGCTTAATGTTTGGGCAAAGGTATTGCGGAATTGCTCATAAACACCATAAAGACCTTTAAAGGCTGCTTCACGGACAGACCGATCCGTGCTTTCCATCAACTCACCGTATACACCATGAGATAACTGCACTTTTTCCCCGTTTTCATCTTCAACTACTGGAAAATCCAAATCAGCATTGTTTAAAACAGAAAAAATGTTGCCAGGTGCCCCAAAAATTTCGCCAGCACCAGCTAATAACGCTTCTTGCTCCGCTGGCAAGACATGTGGACGCTCGTTGATGGTTTTTTCGATCATATGACGATAAACAGCTAGTTTCGGCTCTTGATCGAAATAGCCCCAAATCGTTTCATCAGACATTGTCAATAGCTCAGGATCAAACCAAGCAACCGCTTCACTTACTTGCGCAACCAAGTTACTTGCTTTTGCATACAAGCCTTGATACGTCGTATTGGCAGTATCTTGGTCGTTTTTCAAATGACTGTATACATAGAGTTTCTCTAAACGACGAGAAAGCGCTAAAACAAATTCTAATGCGGATAAGAAGGCTTGCGGCCCATCGGCTAAAGTACCTTGGTAACGACTTGCTTCTTTGACTTGTGCTTGGATCTCTTGAAATTCTATGTCAAAAGCCGCATCATCGGCATAGATTTTCGTTAAGTCCCACGTTTTTTCGACTGGAATCGATTCACGTGCTGGTAATTGTTTTGTTTCTGACATTCCCTTCACTCCTTGTTCATTGGTTAAAAATATCTTATCATACTTTTCAGTGAAACCAAATCATTGGCTTAAAAAGAAACCGAATTTTCTAAATATTGGCATTCTTGAAAGAGTCCGCGCAAAATTTCCCGTTGATCCAGTAACGGGAATTGCCATTGCCAATCCAGCTGCCGCAGCCGTGCTACCCATTGATCAAAACGAAGTGGACAGTCACTTAAATAAAGAAAGCGAAAAACCAATATTCGATGCTCAAATAAAATGCCAAAGCTGCTTTTACAATAGCACCACATAGGCAGCTGGGAGACATTGCCTTTTAACGGATACAATATTTCTTGGATCACACGGATTTTTGGCAGGTTCTTTCGAAGTTTTTGTATCAACCAGACCTGATAGTCTGCAGCAAGCCATTCAGGAGGACGGTGATGGTTTGAGCTTTGTCCTTTGCACAAAGGGCGAAGTGTTTCTTTATGGTAAGGCGCCCCTTTTCGAGCATCGCTTTGTTGACTGCTGACTCCTTCTTGATAGTGCCAGTTGATTTGTTCTAACTTCATTAAGGATTGATTTTGCGTATCAATCAGCCACAAACAAAAACCAGTTGCCTGATAACTACAGCAGGCTTTTGCCAAAAGTGACCACTGGCGTTTCGGATGTAATTTCTCCCCTAAGATCCACCATGGTCGATAGCCGTTTGCTAAATACGTGCTGGTTCTTTCAAGAAATCGTGAAAACTTGAGGGAAGAACACTGTACTTCAATGGCGATATTCTTATAACAAAGGTCAGGACGCTGTTGGAGTTTAGGCAAAAAGGCTTCGATCTCAATCCCTGTATCTTGAAACCATTCAAACAATAGTTGTTTGGCTTCCAAGTGTTCCTTCGTCTCCCCTTCGCTGTAAGTCTGACAATCAGCAGTTGCTTGATGGGCAAAGTGGGGCTGTCGTTTGGTTCCTTGCCGCAAAGTCACTTCTTGGTGACACCCTGGGCAATAAAAAGGACCTGATGCTTTCTTTCTCCCTTTCGCTGCAATGACTTCTTTTCTTTGGTTCAATGCTTTCAGCATCTAACTCACCTCAATAAAAGATACGCCATTTTCATCAAACACAATTGAAAAAGCCAAGAACATTAGCAACATGTTCTTGGCTGGAAATGAATTTCATTCATTAATCATTCTTGAAGTAGAAACGAGTCAATTCAAGTGCATCGTTTTCCATGATCAACTGACCATATTCAGATAATACCTCTGGCGTCACTGATGTCCGTTGGGCAAATTCCATCAAATAAGAAAGTGCGTTCTCCACTTCAATATCAGTAACCTCTGCATCCATGAATCGAATTTCAATATAATAATGGTTACCCATTTGGTAAAGATTGGTTGCAACGGAATCCAAATATACTTCGGATGCCAATTGAATCATATCTTCGAATCGCAACAACTCGAATACAAAACGATTGCCGATGTCTTCTGCTTGCTCCGACTCTTGTAATTGAGCCGCCACATGCTTTTTCAACATGTCGGTAATGTCTTCATTCGCTTCATCGTTCATCTCATCAAAATTTTCCATTCCTTCTGGTGGAAGATTTTTGCTAATAAACAATTCTAACCCATCGCCTTTAGGCAAGACTTGGAAAGTTACAGCTTCACTGCCCTTAAATTCTTCGTCAATATCAACTTCTTCAAGAATACTGTAAAAGAAGTTTTCAATTTCATTGTGATTTCCTAGAAGGTCAAGAAAAGTGATGCCTCTCGCAGCTAAGTCTTCACTTTTGATCAATACACGAATGGTGTTCTCATTGATATGTTCCATTTCCATATTAGCTACACCTCACTTTTGCTACTCACTATAGGTTCATTGTATCGAAACCTGATAAAAAGTAAAGAGAAAACGAATATCCTCTTAAGAAAAACATAAAAACTCAAAAAAAGACTCACTTTCAAAGAGAAAGCGAGTCGATGAAGTCAAATTTATAATCCTGCCATTAATTGCGCTTGTCTTAGTTCCAGTTGGCGAACATCCCTAGGTAAGAACCGACGAATTTCATCTTCGTTGAACCCAACTTGCAATCGTTTTTCATCAATCATGATCGGACGACGCAATAATCCTGGGTTTTCTTGAACAAGTGTCAATAAATCTTTTAGGGGCAGGTCATCTAGATCCATATTCAACTTTTGGAATACTTTGGATCTGGTGGAAATAATTTCTTCTGTGCCATCTTCTGTCATTTGTAGAATTGCCTTAAGCTCAGAAATATTTAACGGTTCTGAAAAAATATTTCTTTCAACAAAAGGGATTTCGTGCTCTTGTAACCACGCACGAGCTTTGCGACAAGATGTGCAACTTGGGGAAGTGTATAGTGTCAACAACGTGCATCTCTCCTTTTTAATTTTCAATCAAGCAAGTCCTGTTCCCTCGCTTGATTTCAATTATACAGGTTTATCTAAAAAAAATCTAGTCTAAATCTCATATTTTTTAATAAAACTCGAAAGTTATATTAAAAGCGAAACCTTTAAGGCAAAAGGTTTCCTTCAAAAAGTTTATTTTTAAATGAGAAAACTCAAATTTTTTTTTAATATTACTCCTTTTATACAACAGTGTGTCAAAGGTGTATCAAAAATATGTCAGAATATTAAAATATTCTTTTAACAGAAGGCAACGTTTTTTAATTTCCCTTCGACAATTACAGATGTAATCAAAAAATGAGAGAAAAACCAAGGCAGTCGCTCAATCGTTTTCAAAAGAACTTTTTCACGATCCTTCCTTTGCCGAGAAACGATCGCGCTACAATGAAAATGAATGTTATTTTTTTGTGCTAGTAATCGCAACCACTCTCTTTCTTCTTGGTTTTATTGTATCACATTCCTTTTTAATCAGAAAACCATAGAAGCATTTCTGTCATAATCTGCTATAAAACAGCAGCAGAAATGAACATCTGCTTATAAATGAAAAGGGTTTCTCACAAAAAACTCAGTAAAAAACGATCAATCCAAGAAGCCAGCCAATTTGTTGCTTGGTCACTGACAAAGCATAATAGACTGTACTATTCTTGAACTGATCGTTTACCATGTCTTTCTTCTAAGCGAGTGTTGGTTCTCGGTCACGAGAAAATTGAGCATCATGCAATGCACGATAATGCCCTTTTCTCGCCATCAACTCTTCATGGGTTCCTTCTTCTAAGATCCCCTTCTCACTAACGACAATGATTCGTGTCGCATGTTTGATCGTCGCGAGGCGATGGGCAATGATCAAGGTTGTACGCCCATCTGCCAAAGAATTCAATGATTCTTGGATCACTTGTTCCGTTTCGGTATCTAACGCTGAAGTTGCTTCATCTAGAATCAAAATCGGCGGGTTTTTCAAGAACATCCGAGCAATCGCTACTCGCTGCTTTTGGCCACCGGATAATTTGACGCCTCGTTCACCGATGACCGTATCCAAGCCATCCGTCATTTGATCAATGACTTTTTCTAAGTGTGCCAATTTGACTGCCTTTAAAATCTCCTCTTCTGTTGCATCAAGTTTGCCATAAGCAATATTTTCTCGAATCGTTCCTGGGAAAAGAAAAACATCTTGCTGCACCGTACCAATCTGCTGACGTAAAGATGCCAAGGTCATCTCCTGAATATTGATGCCATCAATCGTAATGGCGCCTTCCGTGACTTCATAAAACCGCGGCAACAAGTTGCATAACGTTGTTTTCCCTGAACCACTTTGTCCAACGAAGGCGATCGTCTCACCCGCTTTGATCGACAAGTCGATGTGATTCAAGACTTTCGTCGCATCCGCATAGGAAAAAGAAACATCATGGTAGACGATGTCTCCCTTTAAGGAAGTTACTGCCCGTGCGCCTGGCTTGTCTTTGATCGTCGGTTCTTTATCCAACTCTTCGGTCAAGCGTTTGAAGCCAGCGATGCCTTTCGGATAGCTTTCGATCATCGTATTAACCTTCTCGATTGGTCTAACAAAGACATTTGACAATAAAATAAACCCTACGAACTGACCGTTCGTCAGTTCACCACGAATCACGTAGTAGGCACCAAAGATCAGAGCAAACAAGTTGATCAACCGAATCAAGAAATAATTGTACGCTGAACTGATTGCCATTACCTTATAAAAAAGGATCTTAGACTGCCGATAAATCTCACTTAACCCGTCAAAGCGTTTATGTTCAAACGTTTCATTGGCAAATGATTGTGTCACTCGAATGCCACTGACAGATGCTTCCACTCCGGCGTTGAACTCACCGAGATTGTCATAGATCTGTGTGTTGACTTTGGTCATTTTCTTATTGAAAAAAACCAAGGCGATCGTGATCAAGGGAATCAACGCAAATGTTGCCACAGCTAATTGAACATGCATATTTAACATCAATAGGAATGAACCGACCAAAGTCATGATGGTAATAAAAACATCTTCTGGCCCATGGTGAGCGACTTCAGAAATCTCAAAGAGATCCGTAGTCAAACGACTGATCAGCTTGCCAGTCTTTTGATTATCATAATATTCAAAAGATTGTGTTTGCAGATGTCGAAATAACTCTTGACGCATATCAGTTTCAATATTGACCCCAAGTTTATGACCATAAAAAACCACGATATATTGCAACACAGTATTGATCACATAAAACAAGAACAAGCCTAAGCAAGCCAACAGTATTAGGCGAAAGTTGTTCTGGGGCATGATCTTATCGATTACTTGGTTGACGGCAACTGGAAAGGCTAGTTCCAATAAACCAGCAAATACCGCACAAGTAAAGTCGAGTATAAATAGTGACCGATACGGTCGATAATAACGAAAAAACCTTTTTAACACATTTCCCCCTCCTCAATAGCTATCATTATAAGCAACTCTCAGTAGAAATGCAAAATGAGAAACATGTGAAAATGGGTAAAATTCACTATAATTTTGAAAACCTATAAAGACGCGGATTTCTAAAAACAGTAAATAAAACCTTTATTTTACAGGGGTTTTCCTCTTTTTTTTACAGGAATAATGGCTTATGATTGATTCGAAAACAAACTGAAAATTTTCACTAACTCTGAAAGGCGTGTCTTTTTTGATCACTAGTATTCTTTTTGATGTCGATGATACCTTATATGACCAGCAACAACCATTTCGCAATGCCGTAACCTCATGTTTCCCACAAATAGCCCACAAAGATTTAACTGCTCTTTACTTACGGTTTCGGGTGCACAGTGACGAGCAGTTTGGACGGGTATTGGCAAATGAATGGACGCTAGATCATTTTCGTTATTTTCGACTGACCCATTCATTAACGGATTTAGGGTACTTACCTATTACAATGGAAGAAAGCTGTAAGTTTCAGCTGTGTTATGAACAAGAACTAGATGCCATCACGCTGCATCCTGAAGTTGAGTCAACTTTGAACTATTTGTCCACATTGCCAGTCAAACTAGGAATTATTACCAATGGTCCCACTGACCACCAGCAAAAAAAATTGGATCAGTTGCAACTGACTCGATGGATCAAACCAGAGCATATGATCATTTCCCAAGCAACTGGTTATCAAAAGCCCCAACTAGAAATTTTCCAATTGGCAGAAACCGCCTTTGCTCTTGATCCGGAAACCACACTGTACGTTGGTGATAATTTTGATAATGACGTGGTTGGCTGTAAGAAAGCCGGTTGGCAAGCTTTGTGGTTCAATCATCGTCTCCGTCAAGCGCCTAGTGGATTGGAAGACTTACCAGATGCATCGATCACTGCTTTTTCACAGCTGCAAGACAGTATTGACACACTGATGCAAGTGCCTGCATACATGTATAACTAAAAAAAGATGGACCTTCGCTCCTGCGGCAGGTCCATCTTTTTGATTGGCTAACTTTCTTCGCCGATACTCAATATCAAGCGAATATCTTCTTCTGTCATTTGTTGAAGCTGTGTTTCATTGCCTTGGATCACTTTTTGGAAAAGCTCACGTTTTTCTTGTTGCAACGCATCCATTCGTTCTTCAATGGTTCCTTCAGCAATCATTCGCCAGACTTCGACAACATTTTTTTGACCGATCCGATGGGCTCGTCCAGCGGCTTGTTCTTCTACCGCCGGGTTCCACCACAAATCGTATAAGATCACGGTGTCTGCGCCGGTCAGATTCAGTCCTGTTCCTCCTGCTTTTAACGAGATCAAGAAGACGTCCTTTTCTCCACTATTGAAGGCATCGACCATCGTCAAACGATCTTGCGGCGGTGTGCTGCCTCGCAAGTAAAAGGACTCAAACCCTTCTCGTGCTAGCTCTTCTTCAATGATCGAAAGCATGCTAGTAAACTGAGAAAATAGCAGCACACGACGCCCATTTTCTTTGGCTGCTAAGAGTAAATCTTTGACCTGTTCAAGTTTCCCAGAAGACCCTTCATAATCCTCCACGAATAATCGTGGGTCACAACAGATTTGCCGCAGTCGAGTCAAACCAGCTAAGATACTGATTCGATTTTTACGAAAAGACGTAGAATCCATTTGCGCGATTTCTTCCCGCATTTGCCGCAAGTACGCCAAATAGATTTTCTTTTGTTCTTCTGTTAAAACACTGTAATAATTTGTTTCCAATTTTTGCGGCAAATCATGCAGCACGGATTTTTTGTCTCTTCGCAAAATAAAGGGTTTGATCATTTTCGCAATTTCTTGCGTAGACAGTTCTTTAAATTTCTGCTTGTTCGGGAAAAAGCCTGGCATGATCATTTGGAACAAGGACCACAATTCTTCTAAATTGTTCTCGATCGGTGTGCCGCTGAGGGCGAACCGCTGTGGAACTTCCAAGGAGCGCAAGGCCTGTGCCGTTTTGGTCGCACTGTTTTTGACCATTTGCGCTTCATCTAAAATCAAACAAGTCAGATCTAATGCTTGATAGGCATCAATGTCTTGCCGCAAACTTGCATAAGAAGTGATGCGGACGTCCGCTGGTTGCGCCATCTGCCCTTCGCGCTCTTCTTTCGTTCCGCTGATGACAGACGCAGAAATCGTCGGCGCAAACCGTTTGATTTCTTGTTGCCAGTTAAATGTTAGACTCGCCGGTGCCACGATCAATGCATTCAATTTTTGTTTCTCTTGTTTTTCTGAAAGTAAGTAGCTGATCGTCTGAACGGTCTTCCCTAATCCCATTTCGTCAGCAAGGATACCGCCAAATTGATAGTGGCTCAACATTTTTAGCCAACGGAACCCAACTTCTTGGTATTGCCGCAACTCAGCATGCAAGTTTTCTGGCAGCTGCGCCTCAAAGTTTTCTGGGTGGATCAAGTCTTCCGTCATTTGCTGAAAACCGGCGCTAAAGCTGGCTTGATCAGCAAACTGCTCTTGCAGGAGCAGCCCTTGATTCAAAGGAACTTGGATCGCCCCATCCTTCGCTTCTAGTGAAAGACGCAATTTTTTCAGGGCAGCACTTGCTTCTTGAAACTCTTCCGATTCCAATGAAAGGACTTGCCCATTTTCAGTGGTATAAAATTGTGCAGATTGTAACAGGCTGCGCAAGACCTCATTGATCTCTGACTCTTGAATGCCGCTGACATCAAACTTGATATCCAACCAAGAACCATTTTCTTCGATAACGATTTCTGGTCGATGGTGTTGGGCGTCAAGGTAAAGTTCCCGCAGCTTCTTGCCGATACGGACTTCACCTAATTGCCTTAAAACAGGGATCTCCCTTGTAAAAAAGGTATAAAGTTGTTCCCCCGCAGGTAAGCTTTTTTGCCAATTTTTAGTGCTCGCTTGATAGCCAAAGGTTTCAATAATCGCTTCAATTCGTGCTTCTTGTTGAAAATCACGTAAAATCTCGGGATGATTTTCTGGCATATAGTGATGTTTTTCATCACTTGAAAAAACGACTTCTCCATAAGTGAAGTCTACTTGTAAATCGACTTGTCCTTTGATTTTCCGTAACGAAAAGACAGCTTTCAATTCAGACTCTTCGATTTCATTTTGAACTTCAGGTGCTACTTGGACACGCCCGATTTTTCGCAAATAAGGCAATACTTTCATAAAAAGATTCGCTAGTTCTTCTTTCGGATAGTCGATGACTGGCTGTTCAAATCGTTTAAACAACTGTTGCATCGTGACATAGATTTCCTTTTGTTCGACAGTCAGTTCATAAAAGGTTCCATCCAGCAGACCCCAATTATAATAGCTAAGTAAATGGTCAAAATCTTTCACGAATTCCAGCGGAAAATGATCCTCCTGTTTTGTGACTGAAAACGACAAAGGTTCACCGATTTGAAAATCGGCTTCATTGACTTTTGTTTCACCAATGGTTATTTGCGTATAGACTTCGTTTAACTGTAACAACAATTCTTTGCCGAACTCAACTGGTAGCAGCAAATACTTTTTGTCAAGTTTACCACTGATCTGAATGCCTGCTTGCCCGATTAACTGTTGCGTTTGCGCGATTCCTGCCAATCGATTCAACAAGGCTCGATTTTTCTCATCAAAGGCATCCGCAGATAGAAAGAAGGTCTGCTGCTTATTTGCTGCATACTGCTTGTTTTCTTGGTACATCTGCAAAAATTTATAAATGTTCTTAACGACATAGGTCCGTGCGGTGCCACGATGGCCGACTTTGAGGGAAATCCCTAAGATATCCATTTCTTGATGGTAAGGATTGGTGGCGATGGTATCTATCCGAAATTCAACCTGTAAGGGTTGGCTCGTTTCTTTTTCGCTCCCTAAGCGGGCAAAGCCGTTGGAAAACATCTCTGAAGCAGAAAAGGCTTTTTTGATGGGGGTTTGCTCATTGATTTTTCGTGTTTTCCCTTGTTTGCGTAGATAAAGTTCGACTGCCACCGTGTGTTTGCAATAATGATGCTCTTCCCAGTACGGACATTGGCAATAATCTACCTCTTTGGCTGTAGCATCTAAGGTCACTAAATACAATTCTGTCCCCAATACTTCTGCGTGCCACACATTTTTTTCTTTGTCTGGTGTGACAGATAAGACGCGATCTTCGTTGACATACGTTCTGCCACGCTCAATTACTTTTTCTGGAATACTCCACTTCATAAGAGCCCTCCTCTCCTTATTCTTTTATTCGGATCCGGCTTTGCCCGCTGCCGTTAGTTTCTACGAAAACTTGCTGCAGGATTCTTGCCCGCAGTTCTCGAACATGACTGATGATCCCAATCATGCGCCCTTCATTTTCGATCATTTCTAATGCTTCCATCGCCATTTCCAATGATTCTTCATCAAGCGATCCAAAGCCCTCATCAATAAAGAGGGCTTCGATCTCGATCCCACCAGCTCGTTGCTGGATCACATCCGCCAAAGAGATCGCCAACGCTAAGGCAGCAATAAAGCTTTCGCCGCCTGAAAGTGTATGAGCTCTTCTGACCTGTCCCGCATTATCGTCATATATGTCAATTTCTAAACCTGTTGAGCTTCGATAGCTCCCGACTTTATCCGCTAATTCAAATTGATAGCGGCCACGAGTCAACCGAGCCAAGCGTTCATTGGCGACTTCTAAGATCTCTGTCAGAAATTGCTGCAGTACATACCGTTCCAAGCTGGTTTTTTTGACGTTTTCGCCGTTGATGGTTTCTGCCAACTGCTGAAGTTGGCCTAATTGGGCCAGTTCTTCGACATTTTGCTGATAAATGACCTGCAGCTCGTCAAACAACCGTTGATTGCCGTTGACTTTCTCCTGTTTGCGAACTGTTTCTTGCTGTAGTTCCTCCATCACGGTCTGCAACTGAAGGTAGTCAGCTTCCAATTGGTTTAAATCGATCGCAGCTTGCTCTTTTAACTGTGCATCTAACAATGCTAGCCGTTGTTGAACAAACACCATTTCTTGCTCATAGGTTTTGATTTCTTCTGAGAGAACGGTTGTTTGAGCGGCTTGGGCAATCAATTCCCGCATCGTTTCCTCAGTCATACCAGCTTCTTGGAGTCGCTGCGTCAGTCGTTGTTCTGCTTTTGTCTTAGCAGCTTGCTTTTCTTCAAAAAATTGCTGCAGATTTTTCAGCTTCTCTGAAAGAATCGCTTGCTGTTCGTTTAGCTGCGCTTCTTGTCGGGCATCAGCCTCAATTTGTTGCGTATATTCCCTCAGTAAACCATTGGTTTTTGCTAAATCGGCTTGTAATTGTTCATACGTTGCGCCTGCAAGTTGTTCCTGTAAAGAAGCCAATTTCCCCTCCGCAAGCTGGCGCGCTTCTTGGGCTTTTTTCGCTTGCTCACTGACTTGCTGATAGGACTCATTTAACGTTGCTAATTTCTCATTTACTGCCTGATGTTTCTTCTGCGCGTCTTCATAAGAAGCGGCTTTTTGTTGATTGAAAGATTGCCGTTTCTTTAATTCCGCTACCGTCGTTTCCTCGGTAATCGCCTCTTGGTGTTCTATCGGCTGCAAGGCAGCAAATGCCTGTTGAACTGTAGTCCAAGCGAATGCCACTTGCTTCTGCGCAGCAGCACTGGTGGCTTGCCATTCGCTGATTCGCAATGTGGCTTGCTCCTGCAGCGTTTGATTTGCCGATACTTGCTGCTGGATCTTCGTCAATTTTTCTTGTGTTTGCTCAAGTCTTTGTTCACTGGCAATGATGTCTTCGATGCGATAGGTCGTGTGCTCTTGTGTATTCGGATGATCCAAGGATCCGCAAACCGGACAGGGTTCATTTTCTTCCAGCAAAAGACGAAGCCGAGCAATTTGCATTCGAGCATTTTGACTGGTTTCTTGTTTTAACGTTTTTTGCAGCTCCAGCAAGGATGCTGCTAATTGCTGTTGTTCAAGAACCAACTCCGAATGAATTTGTTGCTGTTCCCCTGCTTTTTGCTCGGCTTCACGAAACTGCGCTTTTGCTTGCTGCCATTTTTCTACCAGAGCCTGCGTTTCTACCAATTTCACCGCTTCTGCTTGAAACCCTCGCAATGCTTCGATTTCTTCTGCCAGATGCTGCGCTTGCGCTTTGGCACTTTCTTGCGCTTGGTTTATCTTCGTTAATTCGGTGGTCTGTTGTTGTGCGGCTTTTTCAAGTTGCACCACTTCTTCTTGCTGCGCTTGTGTGCGCTGTGCTAGCGGGATCTGCTGCTGGATTCGTTGAACTTTTTGACTAGCAGCTTCCTGTTTTTTCTTGATGCCGTCAATCAACGCTCGTTGGTCTTGCCAGCTTACTTGTTGCTGCTGAATTTCTTGCAGCTGCTGCTTTGTTTCGTTGATTTGCTGAGTAGCTTGTTGTGCTTCTTTCACTCGTTCTTCTTTTTGCTGCATGATTTCTTGATGTTCAAGCGCCCATACCAACTGGTTCAACTGTGCTTTTTTCTGAGCGATCTCGGTTTTTTTAGCATGCAGCTCTCGGGCTTTTTCTTGTAGACCTTGCCATTCGATCCGTGCATTTTCAATTTCTTTTGCACGGTAAAAAGCGTCTTGCGCAGCTTTCATTTCTTGGATCGCTTGGTCTTTTTTGTGCAATAACTGCTGAAGCTGCGCCTGTTGTTTTTCTAAATCCTGCGCCCACAAAGTCAGACCTTCCGCAACCGTTAAAACCTCCTGCGCTTCTTCCCATTCAAAGCGCTCCATGATTTGCGAGGCGAGCAGCTGCTGATGCTCAAGCTTTTTACTTTGTGCTTTGACTTGCTCTTTCAACCATTCATTAAATTGTTGATACATTTCCGTGCCAAATAAATTCCGTAAAACGCGTTCTTTCTCATTGCTGCTGGCAATCAAAAAATTACGAAATTCTCCTTGCGGCAACATCATGATTTGAAAAAACTGTTTGGCATCCAGCTGCAGCAGATCCTTGATAAATGCATCAACTTCTGTGCGTTTACTGATCTGCTTTTTCTCTTTGCCTTCGGCGCCAAAAATCGTCAGCTGGACTTTTGCCGTTTGGTTGGTGACCCCGTCACCACGTTTTTTTGCTAAGGTCTGTTCCGGTTTCCGTTGGATCTGGTAGGTAAAACGCTGATGTTCAAAAGTAAAGGTGACGCTGGTCTCTTCGGTTGGTGAAGCAAACATCGAGCGCATTTCTTTGCCTGAGCGCAGATTCCCCGATGTTTCACCGAACAAGGCAAACGTCATGCCATCGAAAATCGTCGTTTTTCCTGCACCCGTTTTGCCGCTGATCAAAAACAAACCGCCAGCTTGCAGCTGACTAAAATCCAATTTTTCATCAATGAATGGACCAAAATTTTTCATTTGTAAAGACTTCGGTTGCATGACTATTCCCTCTTTTCCACGACAAATGCTTCATTTAATCCTTGTTCGATCCACTTGGTTTGTGCATCGAGCAATGAATCTCCCGTCATCTCTTGAAAAAAATGACTGATCAAGGCCTGCGGGTCGGTTTCTCGTGTCGTTAGCTGTCTTTTTTTCGTCTGTTCTCGACCATTCAACCGTTCGACAGACAAAATAAATGGATAGATCTTTCGCAACTGATTCATCATATTTGGAATCACAGCACGATCCGTCAGCAGAAAATGCCAAAACGCCTCACGATCCAGCTCACGGTAAAAAACCGGATCGATCAACTCATCAAAGGAGGCTGTCAGTTGCTGGATATCCCTTTTTGGTGTCAGGGGAATAAATTCATTTGTGTCTTTTACAGTATCAACAAGATAGACCCCTTTTTGGTTCGTCCGTTCAGAAAGGGAAAATTTCAGCGGAGAGCCACTGTACCCGATTTTCGGATGTTTCAGGGCGGTATTGGCATGTAAATGCCCCAAAACGACTCGATCAAAAGGTGCAAAAGCTGTGGTCGGCACGCTGTCCAATCCGCCAACTTGAATTTTCGTTTCAGAATCCGTTTGGCTAGCGCCCGCCACAAAAAAATGGGTCACTAACACTTGTTTTTTTGACGAATCAAAGTGCTTGGTCATCTCCTCGATCACTCTTTGGACACTATCTGAAATTTTCGTTAACGGTTCGTCAAAAAATAAGCGCGCCTCGATCGGTTCAAAATAAGGCAGCAAAAAGAATTGTGTATCGTCAAACTCGACCGGTTGTAAACTTTGTTCGATGCTGGTGGACAGATAAAAACGTGTTTGCTGAAACCACTGACTACCAGTTTCTAGCCGCGTTGGGCTATCATGGTTTCCTGAGATAGCCAATAAAGGCAGTTCATTCGTTAGATTGATTTCTGCGATTTTTTCATTCAATAATTTGACCGCATCGACAGCGGGAACGGAACGATCATACAGATCACCTGCAATGACGATGGCAGCGGCTTTTTCTTCTAAAGCGATCGCAATGATTTGATCGATAATTGCTCGCTGGTCCTCCAGCAGATCATAGCCATGTAGTTTTTTTCCGATGTGCCAATCAGCTGTATGTATAAAGCGCATTTCTTCACCTTCTTAAAAAATATCCTTCCAACCATTATACCACTTTCCCTGATCGTTAGACATCTCTCTGCCAGCGAAATTTCACTTACCACCCATTTTTGATAAAAGGAGCGAACACCTGACATCATTATGTTGAAATGTTTTTTCAATTATAAATTTATATCTTGAAATATAATTACACTTCATTTACAATGAGTGTGAAATCGAATTCAACAATCGCTTTCATCACTATTCTAAAAGAAAGACTAACTATATAGAGTCAAGTGAAAATTAGCTAAATCAAAAAAATATTTTATAACAGTTAAGTCCAAAAAAT